>DATEEA010000009.1:0-51184 GCA_035281445.1 Candidatus Polarisedimenticolia bacterium | reverse complement strand
CCCGGCCAACGCGGCCAGCAGCCCCGCGGGGACCCCCGACGCCTCGAGGCGCGCCGCCTCCACGGCGCCGCGCCGCGGCCCGCCCGCCGCCATGGCGAGGTCCCCGGAAGCCTCCAGGCCGTCTCCCGCCGCTCGATGCAGGCGCAGCGTCAAACGCTCGGAATCGTAGGCCACATCGGCGTTCAGGCGGCTGAGGGACAGGGCCGCCCGGCGGACACCCGCCTGCGTCCTCGCCGCTGGCAGCGAGACGACCAACCGGTCCGACGACAGGGCCGCCGTGACGCGCGGCCGGTCCGTGGTCCCCTCCACGGTGATGGAAGCGGCGAGGGCCCCCTCCAGATCGGTGGGAGCGATGGCCGGCCCGGCTCCGCCCGGAGCCCTTCCCAGGCCGAACCGGCTCTCCAGGAGGGAGGCCAGGGGGAGCGTGTCGGAGGCGTCGAGCTCCAGCTCCAGGCCGAGCCGGGTGGCGCTTCCCGACCCGTCGATCACCCCGGAGACGTCCACGGTCGAGCCGGGCGTCCCCAGACGAGCGGCGTGCACCTGGAACCGGAGCCCGTGCCAGGTGAGGCGGCCCACCCCCGACACGGGGAGCGCTCCGGGCCTCTCCTCGATGGCCAGCGTCGCCTCGCCCTCCGCCCGGCGCACGCCTCCCGCCGGCCAGCTCATGGCGGCCTGCCCGGACAGGGCGCCGGACGGGGCCGCCCCGGGGCGTCCAGGCAGCCTGAGTCCCGCCAGCGTTCCGGCCAGGTCGACCCGGTCGAAATGGAGAGAGACATGGTGGCGCCGGGGCATGGCGTCGTCGCCGTGGTAGCCGAAGTCGAGCGTTCCGCCGAGGAACGACTCCACCGTCCCGGCGACCTCGACGCGGCCGTGCCCCGAGCGCAGCGTCATCTCGCCGCGCCGGCCCGTCCAGTCGGGGCCCTGGCCGCGGGGAGAGAAGCGGGGCGCGTCGGCGACCAGGCTCCCGGCCACCAGCACCCCCTCTCCGGGAAGGGAGACCTCCACTTCGACCGTCACACCGTCCGCGGAGAACTCCGGAAGGGGCCTGCTCAGCGCGGGCGCCTGGGGATCGATGCGGGCCGACAGATCGAGCCTGCCGCGCACCGGCTCACCTGGAAAGATCTCCGCGCGGCCGCCGATGTCCACCCCTTCGGCGCGCAGCCTCAGCCGGCTGGCGTGCACCCGCTCGGGCCGCCCCTCGAACGCGATGGATCCGGCGACGCCGGCCAGGGCGAAGTCGCCGAAGGCCAGTCTTCCCTCCCGGAAATGGGCCGACCCCAGCCAGGGCCCCTCCAGCTTCGCCCCGCCCGCGTTGTCGGCGTGCAGCGCGAGGCCCCGCAGATCCGCCTCCAGATCCCTGCGCTCCGAGCCGATGAGCAGCGTGCCGCCGCGGACCCGCAGCCGGCGCAGCGTGACGCGGGAGGGCCCCTCCGGCCTGGGCCGGTCCACGGCCAGCAGGCGCTCGGTGTCGAGATCCCAGCGCACCACAGGCTCGACGACGTCCAGGTCCTTGACCACCACGCGGCCGCGCAGCAGCGCGCGCAGAGAGAGGGAGGCCTCCACGCGGCGGGCGGCCACCAGGGGACCCTCGGCGCGCACGTCCTCCACCACCGCCCCGGGAGGGAGATACTGGAGGCGGACGTCGCCGACCTCGGCGGGCCGGCCCAGAGCGGCCTCCAGCGCGGCGATCACCCGCGCCCGGGCCAGCCGATCCGGATGGCCGGTCTGGACGTAGAAGAAGGCGACGACGAGGATCACCGCCAACGCCGCCGCAGGCGCGTAAACCAGGAGCCGTGCGCGGCGCCGCAGTCTCGAGGGCATGCTCCACTCTTATAGCACAGCGTTCATCGTGCTATCATCCGCCCGCCGTGTGGAGGGTCCATGGGAACGTTCCGATTCCCCGAGGAGATGCGATGCGCCGCTGGGCCGGCCCTGCGATCGGCGCCGGGTTCCTGCTGATGGCCGCGCCGGCGGGCAGCGCGCAGCTGGTGCCGCCCGTCCAGCGCCACTCGCTGTCCAACGGCATGACGGTCTTGATCCTCGAGGACCACTCCGCCCCCACCTTCTGCTACATGTCGTACTTCAAGGTCGGCTCGCGCAACGAGCGGCCCGGCATCACCGGCATCTCCCATCTGTTCGAGCACATGATGTTCAACGGATCGGCCCGGTTCGGCCCCAAGGTCTTCGACCGGCTCATCGAGTCGGGCGGGGGGTACTCCAACGGGAGCACCTGGACCGACTACACCAACTACTACGAGGAAGTGTCCAGCGAGGCGCTGGAGACGGTCCTCGAGCTGGAGTCGGACCGGATGAGGTCGCTGCTCATCACCCCGGAGAACCTGGAGCAGGAGCGCAGCATCGTCAAGGAGGAGAGGCGGCTGCGCACCGACAACTCCACCGACGGGAAGCTCTTCGAGCTGCTGACGGCCAACGCCTTCCTGGCCTCACCCTACCGGTGGCCTGTGGTGGGGTGGGAGCCGGACCTGGACAATATCACCCTGGAGGACTGCAAGGAGTACTTCCGCACCTACTACGCGCCCAACAACGCGGTCGTCGCCATCGTCGGCGATGTCCAGGCGGCCCGGGTGGCTCCGCTGATGCAGAAGCACTTCGGAGACATCCCCTCCCAGCCCGCGCCCCGGCCGGTGATCGACGCCGAGCCGCCCCAGAAAGGGGAGAAGCGCGTGGTGCACCGGATGCAGGCGGAGCTCCCCGCGGTGATGATCGGGTACAAGTCGGTGGACTTCCGGCACGACGACTACCCCGCCACCGAGGTGCTGAGGGCCATCGTGAGCGAGGGGGAGTCTTCGCGCTTCTACCAGTCGCTGGTCTACGACAAGCAGATCGCCACCGAGACGTGGGCCTTCTTCCGGCCCACGCTGCACCGGGGGCTGTTCATCATCTACGCGCAGGCCAAGCCCGAGACGCGTCCCGAAGCGCTGGAGGCCGCCCTCTACGACGAGCTGGCCAGGCTGGCCGGAGGCGGGACCGCCGACCGGGAGGTGCAGAAGGCGCGCAACCAGATCCGCGCCGCCGCCACGCGCGAGCTCAAGGACAACGCGGGGCGCGCGGATCGGATGGCCTTCTACGAGGTGATGACCGGGGACCATGCGCAGATGAACGCCGTGCTGGATCGCATCGACAAGGTGACCAAGGACGACGTGACCCGCGTGGCCAGGACCTGGTTCCAGCCGGAGGGGCGCACGGTCGTCACGCTCGTGCCGGACGACGAGCCGTGATCGCCGGCCCACCTTTTCTGGGCATCGCGATGGCGGGACTTCTCATGACCACGCCAGGACAGAGCGCCGCGGGCGGATTCAAGCTCCCGCCGTCCGTCACCAGGACCTTCTCCAACGGGATGAAGGCCTGCGTGATGGAGTACCACGAGCTGCCGCTGGTAGACTTTCAGGTGATCGTCCGGGCGGGCGCGGCGCACGATCCCCGGGGCAAGGAAGGGCTGGCCAGCCTGGTGGCCGACCTGCTGCGCAAGGGGACCGCCAAGCGCCGGGCCAAGGAGATCGCCGACGCGGTGGATTTCGTGGGGGGGGTGCTGTCGGCCTCCGCCGACCAGGACGGCACCCGGGTGTCGGCCGAGTTCATGGCCAAGGATCTGGACCTGGCGCTGGAGCTCCTCGCCGACACGCTGCAGCGGCCCGCGTTCGCCCCAGAGGAAGTGGAGCGCTCGCGCGCCGAGACCCTGGCCGAGCTGCAGGCGATCAAGGAGAACCCGAGCCTTCTGGCCAGCCGCCGCTTCATCGAGCTGTTGTACGGGGGCCACCCCTACGGGCATCCCACCACCGGCTGGGAGAGCTCCGTGGCCACCGTCACGCAGGCCGACGTCAAGGGGTACTACGACCGGCACTACGTCCCCGGCAACGTCATCGTGGTGGCGGTGGGCGACTTCCGGGCCGAAGAGATGCTGCAGCGGATCGAGCGGGCCTTCAGGGCCTGGCCGCCGCGTCCCCTCCCCGAGGCGGCGATCCCGCCGGTGAAGGATCCGGCCCGGCCGGGCGTCGTCCTGATCGACAAGCCGGAATCGACCCAGAGCCAGATCCGCATGGGAGCCGTGGGCATCCGGCGCGGCGATCCGGACTACGTGGGGATCCAGGTGGCCAACACCATCCTGGGAGGCGGCTTCACCTCGCGCCTGGTGGAGGAGATCCGGGTCAACCGCGGGCTTTCCTACGGCGCCAGCAGCCGGTTCTATCCGCTGGTGGAGCAGGGGCCCTTCCTGGTGAGCACTTTCACCAAGAACGAGACGACCCTGGAGGCCATCAAGGTGGCCCGGCAGGTGGTGGAGGGCTTCCGCCGGGAAGGGGCGACGCAGGAGGAGTTGGACAAGGCCCGCAAGTACCTGAAGGGGAGCTTCGCCATCGGCCACCAGTCGCCCGACTCGATGGCCGACGCCCTGGCCGAGATCGCCTTCTACGGCCTGCCCGCCGACTACTACGACACCTACCTCCAGAGGGTGGAGGCGGTCTCGGTGGCCGACGTCAAGCGGATAGCCGCCGAGCGGTTTCCGGTGGACGAGATGATGGTGGTCGTGCTGGGGGAGGCGGAGCGGATCCGCAAGGACCTGGAGACGCTGGGGCCCGTCGCCACGGCCCCGCTCAGCGCCCGCTGAGCGGCCCGCCGCAGGCGGCTGTGCTCAGAGGAAGCTGAACTTCTTCATCTTGTAGCGCAGGGCATCGCGCGAGATGTCCAGGAGCCGGGCGGCACGCGTCTGGTTGCCGCGCGCCTGATCGAGGGCCTGGCGCACCATCTCCCTCTCCATCGATTCCAGGGCATAGCCCCCCGCGGGGAGATGGAACGGGCACCCGTCCGCGCCGGGCTTCGGCGCGTCGAGGATCTCCGACGGCAGGTCCTCCACCGACAGGAGCTCCTTGTTCTCCAGGATCATCGCCCGCTCGATCACGTTGCGCAGCTCCCGCACGTTGCCGGGCCAGGGGTACTGAGTCAGCCTCCGGATCGCTTCGTCGGTCAGCCCGCGGGTGCGCTTCTTGAATTCCCTGTTGAACAGGGCGATGAAGTGGCTGGCCAGAATGGGGATGTCCTCGCTGCGCGAGCGCAGGGGAGGCAGGTGCACCGGGATGACCTTCAGCCGGTAGTAGAGGTCCTCACGGAAGCGGCCCTCGGCCACCGCTTTGTCCAGATCGCGGTTGGTGGCGGCGATGACGCGCACGTCCACGTGGATGTCCCGGATCCCTCCCACGCGGCGGAACGTCTTCTCCTGAAGGAAGCGCAGGAGCTTGGATTGCAGGGCGACCCCCATGTCCCCGATCTCGTCGAGGAACACGGTTCCGCCGTCCGCCAGCTCGAACAGCCCCTGCTTCGCCGACCGGGCGTCGGTGAACGAGCCCATTTCGTGGCCCATCAGCTCGCTCTCCAGCAGCGTCTCGGGGAGCGCCGTGCAGGTGATGTTCATGAACGGCCGGGCCGCGCGGTGGCTGGCGTAGTGGATGGCCTTGGCCACCAGGTCCTTGCCGGTGCCGCTCTCGCCGGTGATCAGCACCGTGGTGGCGGAGGAGCGGCCGATCTTCTCGACCATGCGGCAGGCCCGCTCGACGGCCTCGCTGGTTCCCAGGATGCTGGAGGGACCGTAGCGCTCCTTCTGCCGCGCGCGCCAGGAGCGGACCTCACGCTGGAGCCGGGACGACTCCAGGGCCTTGGCGATCCTCACCGACAGCTCCTCCTGGTTGAAGGGCTTGTTGACGTAGTCGAACGCGCCCAGCTTGATCGCCTCGACCGCTGTCTCCAGCGTGCTGTAGGCGGTCACCAGGATGACCGGGACGTCGGCGTGATCGGTCATCATCGATCGCAGCACGTCCAGCCCGGTCATGTCCGGGAGCCGGTGATCCAGCAGGACGAGGTCGACGCCGGGATCGTCGACGAGCTTCAGCCCCTCGCCCCCCGTGGCCGCCTCGTGGACCTGGTACCCGTCCCGCTCGAGCCTCTCGCGCAGCGCCCAGCGCAGGAGCTTCTCGTCCTCCACGATCAGGATGCGTTCTCCGCCCACGACCGGCCCTCCCTCCTCGACGCCGGCCCCGCCGGCGCCGGCCGGAAGGGGGTCTCTCCCGCGGGACGGCAACTCCCATGCCATGGCCTCTCTCGCTTGCTCTCGTTCCCGGCGGCCCGTCTCCCTCGCCGCAGCGCGATCCGGCGCACCGGATGGGTGAGATGGCGCAGGGATCAGCCGGGAAATCCCTTGGGATCCCACTCCGCGAGCGCCGGCTCCTCCGCGATGGCGCGCAGGATGTCCAGGGAGCTGACGATCCCGACCACCTTGCGGTCCCGGCAGATGACCACCCGGTGCACCTCCCGCCGCACCATCAGGGCGGCCAGCTCTCCCAGGGTCGCCCACTCGGCCGCCACGCAGGGGACCGGGGTCATGATGTCCCGCGCCGCCGAGGGGGCCACCTGCAGGAGGTGCGCCCCTCTCACGCCGTCCAGCCGATAGGGGCCCGCGTCCACGATTTCCTCGCCGCCGGCGTGATGGTGGGTGACCAGATCGGTCTTGGAGAGGACCCCTTTGAGGCGCCCCTCGGTGTCCACCACCGGAGCGCCCGAGATCCCCCGCTCGAGCAGGATGCTCTCGCACTCGTGCAGGTCGAGCTCCTCGTTGAGGCAGACGACGTCCCGGGTCATGATGTCGGCGGCCTTGATCGTCTCGCTGGTGCACATGACTGTCTCCTCCCATCGTGCTTCCTGCCGATGTCTTTCAAGAACCGGGCCATCCACCAGACCGGAGGAGCGTCCTTCGTCGGCGGCGCCGCCCGTGGCACGCCGCCTGCACTCTGGCGGCCATGGGGGCGAGCGGAGATCCCCCCCGGGAGGGCCGGTTGTGGAGGCTCGGAGCAAGGAGCGGGTGCCGGAGTGCCGGCGCAGGCTGCTGAGGCCGCGCCGGTGCGGCCATTGCGGCGCCGCCATCCCCGGCAGCCGCCTCGACGCGGTGCCGTGGTGAGCAGCGCGGCCCGGGCGGCGGACTGCGCGGCGTGCGCTGGCTCGTGCCAGCGGACGGCCGCCGCCGGGCTGGTCCCGGAGAAGGTGGCCCTGGTGGGCAACCCCAACGTCGGCAAGAGCGTCCTGTTCGGACTGCTCACCGGGCGCTACGTCACCGTCAGCAACTACCCGGGCACGACGGTGGAGATCTCGCGGGGCGCCATGATCCTGGAGGGGCGCGCCGTGCCGGTGGTGGACACGCCCGGGACGAACGGTCTGACCCCCCAGTCCGAGGACGAGCGGGTGACCCGCGATCTGCTGCTGGAGCGGCCGTGCACCGTGCTGCAGGTGGCCGACGCCAAGAACCTCCCCCGGGCGCTGGCCTTGACGCTGCAGCTCGCCGAGGCCGGCCTGGCCTGCGTGCTGTGCCTGAACATGAGCGACGAGGCGGAGAGCCTCGGCGTGAGCATCGACGTGGAGCTGCTCTCGGGACTGGCCGGCGTCCCCGTGGCGTCCACGGTGGCCACGCGGCGCGAGGGGGTCGCCCGCCTGCGGGCCGCGCTGAGGCACGCCCGCGTTCCGGCCCTGCACGCGGACTACGGACGCCCCATCGAGGAGGCGGTGTCGCAGATGGTGCCGCTCCTTCCCCCCGGGCCGGTGGCCGCGCGGGCCCTGGCACTGGCCGTGCTGTCCCGGGACATCACCCTGGGTCCCTGGCTTCGGGACAGGATGCGGCCGCAGGACCTGGCTCGAGCCGAGGAAGTGGCGGCCGGCCTGGCCCGCTCCCTGCGCGAGCCCGCCGCCCTGGCCATCCAGAGACGCCGCCTGGAGGCTGCCGGAGAGCTGGCCGCGCGCGTGGTCAGGGAGGGGCGCGGGGCGCTGCGCGAACAGGCGTCGCTGGACGCCCTGACCACCCATCCTCTGTGGGGGTACCCGATCGCCGCGGGGGTGCTCTACGCCCTCTATCTGTTCGTCGGGGTGCTCGGCGCCCAGACCGCGGTGGGCTGGATCGAGGAGGGTCTGTTCGGAAGGGTGTTGAACCCGGCTGTGGAGGCCGCCGTGCGGGCCTGGTCCGCGTGGGATCTGCCGGCCGACCTGATCGCGGGCCCCTACGGGCTCTTCACCATGGGGTTGACGTACGCCCTGGCCATCGTCCTGCCGATCGTGGTCACATTCTTTTTCGCCTTCAGCGTGCTGGAAGACTCCGGCTACCTCCCACGGCTGGCCGTGATGCTCAACCGGCTGTTCTGGGTGATGGGACTCAACGGGCGCGCCGTGCTCCCGATGGTCCTGGGACTGGGATGCGACACCATGGCCACGCTGACCACCCGCATCCTCGGATCGCGCAAGGAGCGGCGGATCGTGATCCTGCTGCTGGCCCTGGGGGTCCCCTGCTCGGCCCAGCTCGGCGTGATCCTGGGGATGCTGGCCGCGCTGTCGTGGAAGGCGGCGGTGGTGTGGGCCTCCGCGGTGGCCGGGTCCGTCGTGCTGGTGGGGTGGCTCGCCGCCAGGATCCTCCCCGGAGAGCGGGAGGAGTTCGTCATGGAGATACCTCCTCTGAGGCGGCCCTGCCTGGCCAACCTGCTGCGCAAGACAGCGGCGCGGGTGGGGTGGTACCTCAAGGAGGCCGTGCCGCTCTTCCTGCTCGGAACGCTGCTGCTGTTCGCCGCGGACCGCTCCGGGCTGCTGGGCAGGCTGCAGAGGGCGCTGCAGCCGGTGGTCACCTCGCTCCTGGGGCTTCCGGCGCAGTCCTCGGAGGCCTTTCTCATGGGCTTCCTGCGCCGGGACTTCGGGGCGGCGGGGCTCTTCCGGCTCGCCGGCCAGGGTAGTCTCGACCCGGTGCAGGCGGTGGTGAGCCTGGTGGTGATGACCCTGTTCATCCCCTGCGTCGCCAACCTGCTGATGATCGTCAAGGAGCAAGGCGCCCGCGCCGCCCTGGCCGTGGCCGCTTTCGTCTTCCCCTTCGCCGTGCTGGTGGGCACGGCCCTCAACCACGCGCTGAGAGCGGCGGGAGCATCGCTGTGACCGCCGCCCCGGCGGCCGCCTTCACGGGCCGGGAGGATGGATGAGGCCGGCCGAGTCGGAGCGCATCGAGGAGATGTGCGAAGAGATCTGGTCCCTCACCGAGATGGGGGACAACACCGTCCGCGCGGTGGTGTCGGGCTCCAAGCTGTCCCGGGCGGACGAGGCGCTGGAGGCGCTCACCGGACAGGGGCTGGCCCGGATCCAGGCGGATCGCGCCTTCCTCACGGAGCAGGGGCAGGTGATCGCGCGCGCCATCGTCCGCCGCCACAGGCTGACCGAGGTGCTCTTCCGCGAGGTGCTCTCCTTGGAGGAGAACGTGACCGAGTCCACCGCCTGCGAGATGGAGCACATCCTGTCATCGCAGGTGGCCGATTCCATCTGCACCTACCTCGGGCACCCGCCGCGGTGCCCGCACGGCAAGCCCATCCCCCGCGGCGCCTGCTGCGAGGTCCTGCGCAAGGAGCTGCGCCCCCTGGTGGTCCCGCTGCCGGAGCTGGAGATGGGCAAGGAGGGACGGATCGTGTTCTTGACCGCCGCGGGACAGCAGACGCTGGAGCGGGTGGCCTCCCTGGGGATCGTCCCGGGCCGCGCCGCCCGGCTGCTGCAGCGCGCTCCCTCGGTCATCCTGGAGGCCGGCCGCACGCGGGTGGCCGTCGATCCGGAGATCGCCCGGCAGATCTTCGTGAGAAGGGACCCGGCAGTCTGAGCGCCGGCAGCGGACGGGTTCAGAACAGAATGGACGCGCCGATCTCGAAGCGTCGCCCGGGCCTGCGCTGGCCCTCCACGATCCCCCGCCGGTCCCTGTCCACCTGCCGGAGCGTCAGCTCGTCGCGATCGAGGAGGTTCTCGCCCGCCAGGAAGGCCGACACCTGCGCTCCCTTCAGGTTCAGGCGCTTCTCCACCCGGCCGTCCACGGTGAGCTGCGACTCGTTTCGCTGGTCGTTCTTCTTGCCGGTGACCGAGAAGATCCTCTGGGGGGTGAGGAGCCCCTGATCGTCGTAGTCCTGAACGTTGGAGACGAAGGTGTAGGGGAGCCCGGAGCCCCACTGCACAGCCGCCCCCAGCAGGATGTCCCCTCGCAGGTGGGTCACCGTCTGCAGCTTGAAGACGTGACGCTGGTCGTAGTCCAGAAAGCCGCTGACCTTGTCGGACACGGCGGGATCGTTGCCCTGGACGCTGGTGAAGGACTCGGCATCCCCCTCCGCCTTGGACCAGGTGTAGCCGATCTGCATCTGCCAGTTGTTGTGGAGCCTCTTGCGGACGATCATCTCCCAGGCGCGGTAGCGCGACGAATTGTAGTTGCCGATCCTCAGGATCTGGTTGAAGAACGGGTTCAAGTGGTAGAGGTCGGGCGCGCCGTTGGGACGGCGGTTCAACGTTCCGAACCGGTCCAGCTCCAGGCTCCCGGCGTCGCCGCACACCAGCTGCGGATCGACGCCCAGCGTCTCGCCGAACCCCTCGCAGGTGATGTGGTTGATGTCCTGATCCTGGAGGAGGTCGTTGCCCCGGCGATGGATGTAGCTCATCCCCAGCGTCCACTCCGGCGCCAGCTCGCGCTCGAAGCCGATCGTCCATTCGTCGGTGTAGGGAGTGGAGAGGTCACGGTCGGTCTGCAGGACGGTGAAGGCGCTGTGGACCGGCATGGAAGGCTCGCCCAGCTGGACCTGGCCTTCGGGGGTCGTTTCCAGGCTCCAGGTGGCCAGGTACGAGGTCGGCTTCTGATCGGTGACCACCGCCCCCAGGAAGAGGCGATCGTGGTAGCGGCCCCACGTGGAGAAGAGCTTGGTCCTTCCATCGGCCCACGGGTCCCAGGAGAGGCCGAAGCGAGGGGAGAGGTTGACGTTCTCGATGCCGTAGGCCTCCGAGAGCCGGTCGGACTGCACGGTGAACGGCTCCAACAGGACGATGTCCCGCTCGGCGCCGTTCAGATCGATGATCCCGTCGCCGTTGACGTCGAACTCCAGCGCCGGCGATCCGGGAGGCGGCGTGATGGGGGTCCCCAGAATGCCGTCGCGCCGCCCCGGCGTGCGGCCGCTGCAGCTCGACCCCGCCGCTTCGCAGACGATCTCGTACCGGCGCAGCGCTTCCCGGGCCTCCGGGCCGGGCTCGAAGGAGGTGAAGCCCGTGGTGTCGATCTCCTCCCAGTCCACCCGGGTGCCCAGGTTCAGAGTCAGGTTGGGGAGCACCTTCCACGAGTCCTGCGCGTACCAGCCCACGTTGAAGCCGTCGGCGGTGAGCCTCCGCCGACCTGGATCGTAGATCTGCAGATCGATGAAGCCGCCCTTCAGGTTCGGCTCGGCCGGGGTCTCGCAGGGGAGCGTGGGGAAGGTGCAGGTGCGGTCGATCAGCACCGGGTTGATCTGCAGCTCCTCCCTGTAGGACTCGATCTCGTAGAGGAAGCCGCTCTTGATCCCGTGCTGTCCGGCCCAGTCCTCGATGGTGTAGGAAAGGTCGGAGCGCACGGTGAAGCGGCTCAGATCGACCCCGTTGAGGATGTTGTAGTTGCCGTCCTCGCGCTGCGGCTCGCCGCCCGGCTCCTCGCGCTGGGGGCCCACCAGGAACCGGCGGATGCCGTCCCCATCGCAGTTCCAGGTGCGGCAGGGGAAGTGCTCGTGCAGCGAGCGGAAGGTGTCCAGGGTCTGGACTGTGTGGATGCGGTCGAACTCGCTCAGCGGCTCGATCTCGGCTCGGGCGTCGAGCTGCGAGACCACCGTCTGCATCAGGAGGCTGGGAGAGAGCACCGCCGTCCACGTGACCTGAGGCAGCGTCCCGGCGGTGGAGAGCAGGTAGTCGGTGTTCGGATCGATGAGCTGCTCCTGGTTGTTGCCCAGCGCCTCCAGGGGATCGTGGTTCAGCTGGAAGCTCAGCTTCTGCTCGGCGGAGGCCTGCCAGGTGACCTTGGCGAAGTTGTGCCAGCCTTCGACGCTTTTCAAACGGGTCTCCCCGTCCTCGAAGATGACCGGCAGCTCCTCGTCCAGCCTCTCCACGGCCACGAAGTACCACAGGTGGTCCTTGACCAGCGCGCCGCCCAGCGTCCCGTACACGTTGAGATCGTTGAACCCGCGGAAGCCGGTCTCCTTCGCCCTGGCGGAGAGGCCGTCCAGGAACTGGGTCCGGTAGAACGTCTTGAACGAGCCGGCGGTCTCGTTTCCCCCCGACTTGGTGATGACGTTGGCGAAGCCGCCGTCGGCGCGGCCGTAGTCCGCGCCCGCCGCGGCGGTCAGGATCTCGATCTCCTCCACGGCCTCGAGGTTGATCCCCTGGCCGATGTGTCCCGTGAGCGGATCGGTCACGTTGGTCCCGTCGATGCGGAGCTGCAGGCCGGTGTCCCGCGCGCCGCGCACGTTGACGCGGCCGTCGCCGTCGGGATCGGTGACGCCCGGGGCCAGCGTCAGCAGATCGCCGAAGGACCTGCCGACCAGGGGGATCCCTTCGATGAACTCGGCGTTGTACGACGTGGCCGCTGTCGTGCTGGAGGTCTCCACGACGCCGCCGCGCGCCTCCACGCGCACCGTCTCCTGCAGGTCCGAAGACGGCTTCAGCGACAGGTTCAGGCGGGTCTCCCGGCCGGCCTTCAGCTCCAGCGGGCCGGCGATCACCGTGGCGTAGTCGGGGATCGACGCGGTGAGCGTGTACTCCCGTCCCGGAGGCAGCGAAAGGAAAAGGAAGCCGCCGTCCAGGTCGGTGATGGTCGTGGCCGCGGGCAGGGGAGCGGCGGGGTTGGCCAGCTTCACCATCACCCCCGGCATGGACGACCCCGATTCGTCCACCACCCGGCCCCGGAGGCTGGCCGTGGCCGGAGTCTGGGCCGATGCGGAAGCGGACCAGAGCGCGGCGGCGAGAAGGCACAGGGAGCGCCTCATCATCAGAAGTACCACCTCAGGCCCAGCTGGATGGTGAACCCGCTCAGATCGATCTCACCTCCCTGGACCAGGAACTGCCCGATCGCGTCGTCCTCGGAGCTGGGCTTGTCCTCGTAGCAGAAGTCCACGCGAAGGTCGTCGTCGATGTCGACGAACTCCCCGGGGACGCAGGTGTAGCGCCCACCCTTGGGATCTCCGGGGATGACCGGGTTGGGAGAGTTCCCCTTGTCGTTGAAGATCAGAAGCGAGCCATCCTCCCGGAAGAGCGCCTCCGGGTGGAACAGGAAGTTGATCTGGTCCCGGGGCCTGTAAGGGTCGGTGGTCCCGGGAACGTGCTCGAACCGGAGCTTCAGGGGCTTGCTCTTGTTGAAGAAGTGGTACCGGGCGTCCACCACCAGCCCCAGCCTGTCGGTCAGGGACTGCTCGAACCCCGCCGACAGGTGCCACTGGGAGGCGTTGTCCACGTCGTAGGTGAGCGAGTGGATCATGGGGATGCGATCGTCCGTCAGCCGGATGCGGTCCTCGTACCAGGGTGGGGTGATCTTGTTGCCCCGGGCATCGTTCAGCCGGACGATCCGCATCCGCTCCAGGCGGCGGTTCACCTCGTAGAACCCGTCCCGGGGCTCGAACTCCATGAAGACCATCCCCAGCCCTGCGCCGACGAACGGATTGAAATTCCTGTCCTTGCGGAACCGCAGGGTGCCCGTGAGGGAGACCGGTATCTGGGTCATCTCGCCGGCCACGAAGGGGATGGAGCGCTCGACCCTCCTGGTGACGTTCAGGACGTGAGGGACCGCGGTGTTGGATGCGGCCGGGTACTGCTCGCCGAGGAAGGCGTCCAGCGGACCGACCTCCGATCGGAACCACCCTGCCTCGAGATGGAGGGCCACCCGGGGGCTGAGGCCGAATCCGGCGTGCAAACCGTACTGGAGGGTGTCTTCGAGCGCCGTCTCGCGGCCGGCCAGGTGGTCGGGGCGGGGGTCCGCCTCCAGGGTGGCGTCGCTGCGGATGGCGTCGTCGGTGGTGTGGTAGGCGAAGCTCCCGCCGGCGAACCAGAGCCTGCGGACATCCTTGGCGTGGGACGCCCCCCCCGCGGCCAGCGCGCACACCGCCATCACGACACACGCGCGCAGCGGCTGCCGGGCAGGCCGGGGCATGGTGTTACCTCCGGAGCAGCATGATTTCGATGCTGCGACAGCAATGTACGCCGAGAAGGCCTCCGGGGGGATCGAAAAATCGGGGCCCCCTGGCTCCGGTCACTCCATGGGCCGGCCGGCCGGAGGCGCCGGCTCCTCCAGGAGCGTCAGATAGTGCTCATCCTCCTGGGCGAAGTGGAGCTTCAGGACGGCATGCAGCCCGTAGAGCACCCGGCGGAGATCGCGCAGATCGTCCTGGCCCATCGGCCCCTCCGGCAGGTCCGCCACCAGGCGGCCGAAAAGCCTTGCCAGGTGCGCGATCTCCAGGTGGGCGCGGCTCATGGCGGCGGTCGGGTCCTCCCCGCCGATCCTGCCGGCCACCAGCGGGTAGAGGACCGCTTCATCGGTCATCTCGTGGGGAACGAGGTCCTTTTTCAGGAACTCGTCCACGGCCCGAAGCTCGCGCCGCGCCTCCTCCGCGGCAAGCGAGTCCAGCCGGTCGGCGACGGCGCGCAGCCGGTCGATGGCCGGGCGCAGTCTCCCGTGCTCGCTGTGGAAGGTGCCTCGCGCGGCCGCCTCATGGGGCGATCCCTTGCGGCGCCGGCCCCGCAGTGCGCGCAGGGAGTTGAGGATCACCGCCACGTCGATGGCCTCCTGGAGGAACGCTCCCGCCACGGGGGCCACGAGCCCCGCGGCGGCGAAGGCCATCGCCGCCGCCGAGAGGGCCATCCCCGCCGAGGCGCTCTGCGCCGCCAGCCGGCGCGAACGGCGCGCCACCTCGATCGCCTCCCCCAGTCGGTCCAGCCGGTCCACCGTCAGTACGACGTCGGCCGCTTCCGACGAAGCGGTGGCGCCGCGCGCTCCCATGGCCACCCCGACGTCCGCAGCGGCCAGCGCCGCGGCGTCGTTGATCCCGTCGCCCACCATCACGGTGGGGCCGCCGGCGCGCTCGCTGCGCACGGCATCGACCTTCTCGGCCGGGGTGCGCTCGGCCAGCACCGCGTCGGCGCCGATCCCCGCGCCGATGGCCTCGGCCACGTGCGCGTGATCGCCGGTCAGCAGCACCACGCGTGACACCCCGGCCCGGCGCAGGCCACGCAACGTGATCGAGGCGTCGGGCCGGATGGGGTCGTGCAGCACCAGCGCCCCCGCCGGCCGGCCGTCCACGGCCACGAAGACGCTGGAGGAGCCCTCCAGCGCCGTCCTCCGCCTCACGCGGCGGATCTCCTGCGGCATGGCGGCGCCGGCCCGCACCCAGTCCCAGCGCCCCAGCGCGACCTCGCGCCCCTCGACCACGCCGCGGATGCCTTGTCCGGTGCGCTCCTCCACGCCGGAGGGGAGCGAGAGCGCAAGCCCCTGCCGGCAGGCCGCCTGGACGATGGCCGACGCCAGGACGTGGGGCGACACCTGGTCGAGCGAGGCGGCGAGGCGCAGCGTCTCCGCCGGTGGTATCGCGCCGAGCGGCACCACATCCGAGACCACCATGGAGCCGCTGGTGATGGTGCCGGTCTTGTCCAGGAGCAGGACCCGGGCCCCGGCCAGCGCCTCCAGCGCGGCTCCTCCCTTGATGAGGATCCCGCGCCGCGCGGCCCTGGAGATGCCCGACACGAGCGCCACCGGCACCGCCAGGATCAGGGGGCAGGGAGTGGCCACCACGAGCACGGCGAGAGCGCGCCCCGGCTCGCCGGACAGGAGCCAGGCCGCGCCGGCCAACAGGAGAGTGGCCGGGATGAACAGGAGCGCGTAACGATCGGCCAGTCGCGTGAACGGTGCCTTGGAGGACTGGGCCTCGCGCACCAGCCTCACGATGCCGGCGTACGTGCTGTCCGCCGCGGCGGCCGTGGCGCGCAGATCGAACGGGCCCCCCGCGTTGAGCGCTCCGCTGCGCGCCGGGGCTCCGCGCTCGCGCCTCACCGGCACCGCCTCCCCGGTCAAGGCCGATTCGTCCAGCACGGCCGCCGAGGAGGCCACGTGTCCATCCACCGGCACCACCTCCCCCGGCTTCACCAGAAGCAGGTCGCCGAGCCGCACGTCGTCGAGCGGCGGCGAAGAGAGCCGCCCCTCCTCGTAGCGGTGCACGCTGCGGGGCGCTCGCGACACCAGGGCGGCCAGCTCCCGGCCCGCCCGCGAGGCCGCGTGGCTCTCCAGGGTCTGACCCGAGGCCAGCATCAGCGCGATGATCGCCCCCGCCAGGTGCTCCTCGAGGGAGAGCGCCCCGGCCATGGCCAGCACGGCGATGACGTCCACCCCCAAGCCGCCGCGCCGGAGCCGCGCGATCACCGCCGCGGTGAGCGGCAGCAGCGCCGCCAGGGTGGTGATGGACCAGACCCAGGCCGCCGCGGAGTGGAATCCGGCGGCGCGCAGGATGGCGCCGCCCGCCACGCCGCCGAAGGCGAGCGCCAGTGAGACCCGCTGCCACCGGAGGCCCGGTCCCTGTCCCGGAGTGGTCACATGGTCACTCTATCGCAGCGGGATCCGGCGGCGGTCGCCCGCGCAGCTCAGGCAGCCGGGGCGCTGCGAGCCTTGCGCCGCAGATCGAAGGCCCGGAAGCGGCGCCGCAGCGCCCAGCCTGCCAGCCCCGCCATCGCGCGCCGTTTGGCCTCCGCTCGCCACCGGCGCCGCGGGTGGCCGCCGAACCAGCGGCATTCCTCCGGGAGGAGCACCAGGCTGACGTGGATTCCTGGAGCCACGCCGATGGGCAGCCCGCGCGCCATGCAGGACTCGTAGAGTCTCCTGAAGACCGGCACGAGGTCCTCGGTCCTGGGAGGGGGCATCGCCTGGTAGTCGGTCCCCTTGAGCGGTCTGAAGACGCAGACCGTGGGGACGGCTCCCACCGAGGTGATCCAGTCGATGGCGTCCATGCTGCTGCGCGGGTCCTCCAGCCCGGCCACGATCTCGCCGTTGACCACCCACGGCTCGTCCAGCCTGTTCCCCGGAATCCTGGCGCAGTAGGCGATGGCGTCCAGGTAGCGGTCCAGCCCGTACTGACGGTGCTTTCCCGGGCAGACCTCCTGGAATCGGGCCGGATCGAAGATCTCGAAGCAGAAGGAGACGCGGTTCACCCCCATCCGGCGCAGCTCGTCGTAGCGCCGCAGGTCGTGATGAGGAGGCGTCTGCACGCCGATCAACAGGCCGGTCTCCTCCTTCACCCGCCGGATGTACGGCGCCAGGATGTCCAGGTACGAGTCCCCCTCGTAGTGCCCGGTGTTGAAGTCGACGTAGGTGATCCCCGACTCGTCGCGGGCGGCGACGACCACCTCCAGGACCTCCTGCACCGACTTGCCGTCGGAGTCGTCGGCTCCCAGGTTGAGGCCGACCGAGCAGAACTTGCAGTTCTCACGCCGGGGCCGGGCCAGCCAGTAGTCGCACACCTGCGCCGGGTAGACGCCGAGGTAGGTCCCTTGCAGGGAGCCGATGCGGGTCATCGGCTTGCCGGTGGTGGTCCTCCGGTCGTACCAGGCGGGCCGGGGCGAGAGGGTCACCGGACCCACCGTCTCGCCGTAGCGCAGCAGCAGGTACCGGCCGGAGCGCCTCTCCAGGTGGTAGGGGGAGGACTCGGCGAAGGCCTCGGTGACCGGGACGTTGGTCCACAGGCCGCCGGGCAGGATCACTTCCAGGCCGCTCCCCAGGCCGGCCCGGGTGCGCAGGATCCCCCGGCCCCCGTCGCGCTCCACGAAGCAGCCCGGGTCCACGCGCATCCCCTTGCAGTAGAGATCGAGCTTGAGCAGCGCCGGGTTGGATCGCAGGCCGTGGATCATGGGAATCGCTGCATGGTGGCGACCAGGCCGGCCAGCCGATCGGAGGCCAGGGCTCCGTCCACCATGGGATAGATGACGCGCTCCTCTTTGAGGCCGTGGGGCGCCAGGAGATCGCACAGGGCCGCGCGGGCCCTCCTCACCTTGGCCAGGTCCGGCGGCTCGCCGGCCAGCGTGTCGGCGATCGCGCCCATGGCCAGGATGATCCCGGCGTGCTCGTGGCGCATCACCCCGGTCGGCCCGTTCTCGCGGCGCAGCCCTGTGGCCATCTCGAAGGCGGGGAAGAGGAGACCTTCCTCCATCTTGATGTGCCGCATCAGCCCCCTGCGGAAGACCGCGAACCGATCGCCGGCCCGCGCCGTGTCGCCGTCCTCCAAGGCCCGCCCGAACTCCTCCATCAGTCCGTCCAGGCGCCGATGGTCCGCTTCCAGGTACTCGAAGACCGACAGGGACTTCGGCTCATTCGTCACGCGCTCCTCCATGTGCTTCTCCATGGTGCGGGGCGGCCGGCCCGCAGGACTCCGGCTCGTAGTCGCAGAGGTGATCCTCCCCCAGCGGGTCGCCTCCATGGGCGTAGGCCCTGGCCCTGGATCCGCCGCAGATCGCCCTGAAGCGGCACCGCCCGCAGCGGCCCCGCAGGCTGTCGGGCTCCCTCAGGCCGCGGAACAGGACGCTGTCCCGGTACAGCAGAGAGACGTCGGTGTCGCGGACGCTGCCCGCCGAGAGGGGGAGGAACCCGGAGGGGTAGACCTCCCCGCGGTGCGAGATGAAGGCGATGCCGCGCCCATCGTTCATCCCCGGCAGGAAGCGACCGCGGCCGGAGCGCGTGTTCTGGAGGACGGTTTCGACGGACACCCCTTGGCGGGCGGCCATGGCCTCCAGGACCACCCGGCGGTAGTGGGGCGCCTCGGTCGTCTTGATGCGGAACGGTGCGGTGGAGGAGAGTTCGTAGAGCCATCCGAGCACGCTCTCGCACTGGCCGGAGCCGATCTGCAGCGCGGCCCCGGCCCTGCCGGTCGGCACCAGGAAGAAGACCGACCAGATCCGGGCGCGAAGATGTCCCGCCAGCCGGGCCACCTCCGGGAGCTCGTGCAGGTTCCTGGAGGTGACCGTCGTGTTGATCCGCAGGTCGAGCCCTGACTCCACCACCCGTCCGGCCATGGCCAGGGTGCGATCGAACGAGCCGCTCACGCCCCGGAACGCGTCGTGGGTGAGGGCTCCGGCTCCGTCGAGCGACAGCGAGACGGCCGACAGGCCCGCCGCGCGCCCGGCCCGCAGCGCCTCGCCGGTCAGGAGCGGAGTGGCGCTGGGCGAGAGCGACGGGTCGAGCCCCGCCGACCGGGCCGAGGCGATCAGCTCGAAGAGGTCGGGTCTCTTCAGAGGGTCGCCCCCGGTCAGCACCAGCAGCCGCGTCCCCATGGCCCGGATGGCGGCGAACATCCCGCGTGCCTGAGCCAGCGTCAGCTCCTCGGGGTCGCGCCGCGGGAGAGCCGAGGCCCTGCAGTGCACGCACGCCAGGTCGCAGGCGCGGGTCACCTCCCAGATGACCAGCAACGGGGCGCGTCCGTAATCGAGCGTCCGCACCGGGAGGCTGGGGGGCCTGAAGGGCCGCCCGGCGCCGGCCTGGCCGGAGGGGATCATCCGCTCATCTCCCCGCGGGCGCCATCGCCGCCATCTGTTCGTAGAGCGCGTGGCGGCGGCGCGCCTCGCGCCGCGCTTCGTCCAGCAGCCGGCGGAACCGCTCCGGATCCTGGCTCTCCACCATCCGGTAACGGGTCTCGTTGCGCATGTAGGCGCCCAGGTCTCCCCCCGGAGCGGGCGAGTCGAGCACCATCGGGTTCTTCCCCTCGGCGAGACGGCGGGGGTCGAATCGGAAGAGCGGCCAGTGCCCGGCGTCCACGGCGAGACGCTGCTGGAGCGCCCCCAGGGCCAGATCGTAGCCGTGGGCGATGCAGGGGCTGTAGGCGATGAGCAAGGAGGGGCCCGGGAACGACTCGGCTTCCAGGAAGGCCTTCACCGTCTGCGCGTCCTTCGCCCCCCAGGCGATGCGCGCGACATAGACGCGCCCGTAGGAGATCGCCGCCAGAGCCAGGTCCTTCTTGGGGAGCTCCTTGCCCGCCGACGCGAACTTGGCCGCGGCGCCCATCGGCGTGGCCTTGGACTGCTGGCCTCCGGTGTTGGAGTAGACCTCGGTGTCGAGCACCAGGACGTTCACGTCCCTGCCGGAGGCCAGCACGTGGTCGAGTCCGCCGAAGCCGATGTCGTAGGCCCAGCCGTCCCCCCCAACCAGCCAGACGCTCCTGCGGACCAGCGACCCGGCGAGCTCCCGCAGCCGGCCCACCAGGGGCGAGGGAGAGGCCGGGGTTCCCATGGCCTCCAGGCGGGACCGCAGCGCGGCCACCCTCTCGCGCTGCCGCGCGATGCCCTGCTCGGTGGACTGGTCGGCCTCCAGGATCTCTCCGGCCAGCGTGGGGCCGATCTGCGACGAGAGGGCGCGCAGCATCTCCCTGGCCTGTTCCGCGTGCTGGTCGATGGCCAGCCTGAATCCCAGACCGAACTCCGCGTTGTCCTCGAACAGCGAGTTGGACCACGCCGGGCCCCGCCCCTCGGGGTTCACGGTGTAGGGGGTCGTGGGGAGGTTGCCGCCGTAGATGGACGAGCACCCGGTGGCGTTGGCGATGAGGGCGCGGTCGCCGAAGAGCTGGGTGAGCAGCTTCACGTACGGCGTCTCGCCGCACCCGGCGCAGGCCCCGGAGTACTCGAACAGCGGCTGGAGGAACTGGCTGCCCTTCACGTCACGCTTCACCTGCTCGCGCGGCGGGGAGGGGAGATCCAGGAAGAAGGCGTAGCGGGTGCGCGCCTTTTCCTTGAGTCCCTCCAGGGGCGCCATGTCGATGGCCTTGTGGCGCGCGTTGGTCCGGTCCTTGGCCGGGCAGACCATCACGCAGAGGCCGCACCCGGTGCAGTCCTCGGGAGCGACCTGGATGGTGTAGTCGTGATCGGGGTGCTCGTGGCCACGGTAGGCGCACCGCTGGAACCCTTCCGGCGCCTCGCGGGTCAGGGAGGAGGGATAGACCTTGGCCCGGATGGCGGCGTGGGGACAGACCAGCGCGCACTTGTTGCACTGGATGCACAGCCCCTCGTCCCACACCGGGATCTCCGAGGCGATCCCCCGCTTCTCCCAGGCCGACGTCCCCACCGGCCACGTCCCGTCCACGGGGAAGGCGCTGACAGGCAGCGAGTCGCCGCGGCCGGCCAGCATCACCGAGGTGACGCGCCGGAAGAACTCCGGCGCCTCGGCCGGAGGGGGCGGCGAAGCGGCCGCCTCGACGGGACAGCCCGCGGGGACCGGCACCGCGTGGAGGTGGGCGAGCGTCTCGTCCACGGCCTCGAAGTTCCGCCGGACCACATCCTGGCCCTTGCGGGCGTACGCCTTGCGGATCGACGACTTGATCCGCTCGATGGCTTCGTCGCGGGGGAGCACGCCGGACAGGGCGAAGAAGCAGGTCTGCATGATGCTGCTGATGCGCCCTCCCATGCCGGCTCGCGCGGCCACCCTGGCCGCGTCGATGACGTGCAGCGACACACCCTTGTCCGCGATGGCCGCGCGCACGTGAGGAGGCAGCTTCCCCCACACCTCCTCCGGCGGGAACGGGGCGTTGAGCAGGACAGTGGCGCCAGGGGCGGCCCGTTCCAGCACCTCCTGCCGGTCCAGCAGCCCGAACTGGTGGCAGGCCACGAAGCCGGCGGACCTGATGAGCCAGGGATAGCGGATGGGACGGGGCCCGAACCGCAGGTGCGACACGGTCACCGAGCCGGACTTGCGCGAGTCGTACTCGAAGTAGGCCTGCACCCAGCGGTCGGTGCCTTCGCCGATGATCTTGACCGTGCTCTTGTTGGCTCCCACCGTGCCGTCCGACCCCAGGCCGAAGAAGACGGCGCGGACCACGTCGCCGGCCTCCAGGTCGAAGTCCGGATCCACGGGGAGTGACGTCCCTCCGACGTCGTCCACGATCCCCACCGTGAATCGGCGCCGGGCCCCTGGTCCTCGCTCCATCTCGTCGAACACGGCCCGCGCCATGGCCGGGGTGAACTCCTTGGAGCCCAGCCCGTAGCGCCCGCCCACCAGCGCCGCCTCCCGCCCGGCCTCCCGCAGGACGGCGGCCACGTCCAGGAAGAGAGGGTCGCCCACCGCACCGGGCTCCTTGGTGCGATCGAGCACGGCGACGCAGCGCGCCGAGGCGGGGAGCGCCTGCAGGAACGAGCCGGTGGGGAAGGGGCGGAACAGCCTGATCTGGAGCAGCCCGACCCGGGCGCCGCGCGCGTTCATCCAGTCCACAATCTCCGAGACCGTCTGCGCCGCGGAGCCCATCACCACGATCACACGGTCGGCCTCGGGGTGCCCGGCGTACTCCACCAGGCGGTAGGCCCGGCCGGTCAGCGAGGCGAAACGGTCCATGGCCGCCTGGACGATCCCCGGGGTGCGGTCGTGGAAGCCGCTGCACGCCTCGCGCGCCTGGAAGAAGACGTCGGGATTCTGCGCCGTGCCGCGGATGACGGGATGGTCCGGATCCAGCGCCCGCGCGCGGTGCCGGGCGATGGACTCTTCGTCGATCATGGCCCGCAGATCGTCGTCGGACAGCGCTTCGATCCTGGAGACCTCGTGGGACGTGCGGAATCCGTCGAAGAAGTGCAGGAAGGGGACGCGGGAGGACAGGGTGGAAGCATGCGCCACGCAGGCCATGTCGTGCGCCTCCTGCACCGAGGCCGAGGCCAGCATGGCGAAGCCCGTCTGGCGGCAGGCCATCACATCGGAGTGATCGCCGAAGATCGACAGCGCGTGGGTGGCCAGGGCCCGGGCCGAGACGTGCATGCAGAACGGGGTCAGCTCGCCGGCGATCTTATACATGTTGGGGATCATCAGGAGCAGGCCCTGCGACGCGGTGAAGGTGGTGGCCAGCGCCCCGGCCTGAAGCGCCCCGTGCACCGCTCCGGCCGCCCCCCCTTCCGACTGCATCTCCACCACCTGAGGGACGGCCCCCCAGACGTTGCGCCGGCCGGCGGCGGACCACTCGTCGGCCAGCTCTCCCATGGCCGAGGAGGGGGTGATGGGATAGATGGCGATCACCTCGCTGACCCGGTGCGCCACGGAGGCCGCCGCCTCGTTGCCGTCCATGACCGCCATCCCACGCGCGCTCATGCCTCCCTCCCCGGCTCGCGGCCGGCCTGCCCGTCAGAGCAACACCGATGCCACGGAGGTGCCGGCCGCCCAGGGGGCGGGCCCCCGGAGCCGGTGTGAGGGCTCACCGGACGGGGTGGGGCATTCCCCGCGGAAGGGGGAAAGCGCTCAGCCGGGGATGCAGAGGACGGGGCAGGGTGCGCCCCGGAGGACGCGCTCCGCGGTGCTGCCGAACAGCGCCCGCTCCATGTCCGCGGCGCGCCCGGCGATCCCCAGGACGATCAGGTCGGCCGCGAACTCGATCCCCTTGCGCAGGATCTGCTCGTAGGGCCGGCCCCACGCGACCACTTCGGTGGCGGCCGGCTCGGCGCCGGAGAGCACGCTCAGCACGGTCTCCGCCAGCATCCGGCGGCGGGAGGTCTCGAGCTGTTCACGGAAGGCGGGATCGGCCACCCCGGCGATGGAGGCGAGCTCGGTCACGTTGGGGACGTCGATGACGTGCAGGACCAGCAGATCCGCGCTGCGCTCGGCGGCCAGCGATCGGGCGGCCGAGAGCGCCTCCAGCGACCAGGGAGAGAAGTCGATCCCCACCAGGATCAGGTCCTTGTCGATCGGGGGTGGTTCCCCCGGGGCGCCGGCGTCGTTCATGATCTCCTCCCGATGGCCAGAAGGCCTCCTCGATTCCATCGTAGCGGTCCGGTCCCTCGCCTCCCAGCCCGGCCGCCCGCCCGGGGCGGCTCCTCACGACGCTTCGCGGCGCGGGCCCGCGGGAGCCGGACCTGCCGCCGCGAGCGGCCGGAAGCGCGCCGTGAAGTGGCGCAGGAACGGCGGACTGAAGGTCATCTCCAGGCCCCGGAGGGTGTGGGCCCGCGTCGCCACCTCGGCGCAGATCTCCAGGATCCGGTCCACGTGGCTCTGGGTGTAAGCCCTTCTCGGCAGCGCCAGGCGCACCAGCTCCAGCCGGGAGGGACGGAAGGCTCCTCCCTCCTCGTGCCGGCCGAACATGACGCTTCCGATCTCGCACGAGCGGATGCCTCCGGCAAGGTAGAGCTCGCAGGCCAGGGCCTGCCCCGGGAAGTGCTCGGGCCGGATGTGCGGCAGCAGTCGCCGCGCGTCGATGAAGACGGCGTGGCCGCCCGGCGGCTGCACCGTGGGAATCCCGGCGCGCTGGAGCCCTTCGGCCAGGTAGCGCACGGTGGCCAGCCGGTACTCCAGGTAGCGCTCGTCGAGGACCTCCTCCAGCCCCACCGCCAGGGCCTCCAGGTCGCGGGCCGCGCAGCCCCCGTAGGTGGGAAACCCCTCGGTCAGGATCAGGACGTTGCGCGCCTCCGCCGCCAGGGCGTCGTCATCGAGCGCCAGGAAGCCTCCCATGTTCACCAGCCCGTCCTTCTTGCCGCTGAAGGTGCAGCCGTCGGCCAGGCGGAAGATCTCGCGGGCGATGCAGGAGGCCTTCCTCCCCGCCTGCCCCGGCTCGCGCAGCTTGACCAGGTAGGCGTTCTCGGCGAACCGGCAGGCGTCGAGGATGAAGGGTATGCCGTGGGACCTCAGGATGCGGGAGCATCCCCGGACGTTCTCCAGGCTGGCCGGCTGCCCGCCCCCGGTGTTGTTGGTGATGGTCAGCATGGCGAACGGGATCTCCGCGCGCCGCCGCCGGCACACCTCTTCCAGGCGGGGCAGGTCGATGTTGCCCTTGAAGGGATGCGGCGACGAGGTGTCGGCCGCCTCGCCGGCCACCAGATCGAGCGCCTCCCCGCCGTTGTACTCGATGTTGGCCCGGGTGGTGTCGAAGTGGCTGTTGCCGGGGATGCACGAGCCGCGGCGCACCAGGATCTGCGCCAGGATCCGCTCGGCGGCGCGTCCCTGATGCGTCGGTATGATGTTGCGGTAGCCGGTGAGATCCCGCACCACGGCCTGGAACCGGGAGAAGGAGCGCGACCCGGCGTACGACTCGTCGGCCACCATCATCGCGCCCCACTGGGCCGCGCTCATGGCCGCCGTGCCGCTGTCGGTGAGCAGATCGAAGGTGACGCAGCCGGCGGGGAGCGAGAAGAGGTTGTGATCGGCCCGCCGGAGTTGCTCCTCCCGCTCGCCGCGCGTGGTCAGCGCGATCGGTTCGACGACCTTGATGCGGAACGGCTCGATGATGACCGGCATGGACTCCTCTTCCATCCGGCGCCGAGACTCTCGGCGCGCCGTGCCGGCCGCGGTGCCCGGAATCCCTCACCGGCTGCCGGGGAACAGACCGTTGGTGACCGCGTAGGCGGCCGCCTGAGCGCGCCCGCGCACGCCGAGCTTGGGATAGACGCTCTTGAGGTGCGAGGCGACGGTGTTGAGGCTGACCCGCAGCCGGGCGGCGATCCCGGCGTTGGTGAGCCCCTCGGCCAGCAGCGAAAGCACCTCGCGCTCCCGGGGGGTCAGCATCGCGAGCGGCCCGGTCACCCCCTCGCCCCCGGCCAGCTGCACCAGCCGCCGCGCCACCGAGTCGGAGAGATCCACCGCCACGCGCTTCTCCCTGGTCACGTCCCTCAGCAGGAGCATCCGCCCGATCGGGTCGCGCGCCGCCGAGAGGCAGAGCGAGACGCTGGCCCGGATGGAGAGGCCCCCGGGGAAGGCGAGATCCGTGGAGGCGGGGACCTCCTCCTCGGCCGCCGCCGCCCAGAACGAGGCGAGGCCGACGTGCCGCAGGGTCCCGCGCAGCCGGGTCCCGATGACGTGACGCGAGCCCAGCTCCAGGATCTCCTGCGCCCGCCTGTTCAGGTGGAAGATCCGCTCGTCGTGGTCGACCAGGATGATGCCGTCCGACATCCCCTGGAGGGCCGCGTACAGGAGGCATTCACCGCAGCGCGTCTCGAGCTCGACGGGGGGTTTCATGGCGACCGGAAGCCGTGCAACGGGCGTACCATGAGCGCCTCAGGACGTGCGCAGGCATCCGACCGTGGGCGAGGACCCCGCAGGGGGAAATCGCACGGGCGTGAGCGCTATGCCTCACCCCAGGGCGTGGGAGGGAGCAGACCGCGCCCCTCCAGGGCGGCGATCTCGGGGCCGGCCAGCAGGATGGTCCGGTCCAGCTCCAGCAGCCGCGCGGCCGCTTCCAGGGCGTGAGCCCAGCTCGAGCGGTTGACGAACAGCAGCCGGCGCGTGTCCAGCGTCCCGCCCTGGTTCAGGTAGCCCAGCACCGCCGCGCGCCGTCCGGCCAGCAGCGGCTCCAGCGTCCCGGCCATCGTCTCGGGGCGGGTGTGCGAGAGGACGACGCAGGCCTCGGAGCCGGCGGGGACGAGCGCCGCCGCCGTCTTCGCGGAGGCGGCATGGCGCGCCTCGGCCCCGGAGCGCGCCCGCCGGAAGCGTCCCGGCTCCAGCAGGCAGCCCACGCGGTGAGCGACGCCCCGCTCGGTGAGCCGGGCCGAGGCCATCAGCGCCTCGGCCAACTGGTAGGCGCCCACGGCCAGCAGAGACAGGCGCGCCGGTCCACGGCCCGCGCCGCACCACTCCAGGGCCATGGCTCCGTCGCGCACCATCGCCTCCGCCTCGGCGGGGGTGAACACCACCGCCACGCCGGGGGCCTTGGGCACCACCATCGTCCAGATCTGTCCGTGGGTGCGGTACGCCTCCGTCAGCGTCCGTCCCGCCGTGTTGGCGTCGGGAGGGAAGAGCACGCGAGAGACATGGCCGGTCTCTCCCAGCAGGGCCTCGCACAGGCTGGGGTCCTGGTGCGACTGCTCGTTCTTGGCGTTCTCCCAGGTGTGCGAGGTCAGCACCAGCGGCACCGAGAGCCAGCCCGGGGCGCGGCCCGCGTCCTGGGCGTGGGCCGAGAAGATGATCTCCTGCCGGATCACGCCGTGCATCTTGGCGGCGAAGGCTTCGTAGGAGACGATGATGTTGATCCCGCCCTTGTTGCCCAGCGCCGCGGAGGCCACCGCCTCCTCGTTGAGGGCGGTGACGACGGCGCCGTGAACCGACTCGGGGATCCCCGGCTCGGGGTCGGTCACCCGGAACTTCAGCGCCTCCAGCGTCCGCACCATCCTGTTGCTGCGCATCTCGTCGGGGTTGCCCACCCGCGGCCTCAGCCGGGGGTTGGCTCGCACCGCGGCCAAGTAGGTCTCGTCCACCGCCGACATGGCCGAGGCGCGGCCCCAGGGTCCGCGCGGGGACCGGACCCCGGGGACGGGGTGCGCCGGCGGGGCGGGTAGCGAGACGTGTCCGGCCTCCCGGGTCGCCAGCGGATGGTCCCTCTCCAGCGGTCTGCCCGAGGCTCCGTGGCGCCGCATCCGGTCGCGCGCCGCCTCCAGCTCGTCCGGCGGGATCCACAGACGGCGCGCGTGCTCGTTGAACAGGGCCGCCGACTTCTCGTCGTGCCGGGGGTTGCCGGGAAGGGGCAGATTGTGGGCGAGGTTGGTCCCTTCTCCGTAGAAGCCGGCCCCCTTGGGAGCTCCGGCGATGCCGTAGGGCAGCCTGACCGGATAACGCGACCGGCCGTCGGCGATCGCCGCCGCCGCGGCCGAGAGCCGCTCCTCGATCTCGAACAGGGCCCAGATGAAGGCGGCCGGATCGCGCCCGTCGAAGGGGAGCGGGTCGAACCCGTTGAGCTCCAGATGGCGGACGAACCAGGAGACCCCGCCCTCCTGGGACATGGTGGTGCGCTGATCGATGCGGCGGCCGTTGTGGATCATGATCGGGGCCACCAGGCCGCAGTCCTCCGCGCGCCACCACCGGGGCGCCCAGTCGCTCCCCCTCTGCTCCTCGAAGGCTCCGTCGCTGAGGAAGACCACCAGGTTCTCGCCCGGCAGAGGCATGTGCACGTACTGCAGCTCGGCGAAGCCGAGGTACCCCCCTTCGATCAGCCCTCCCGCGGTGTGGGCGTTGACGTGGCTGCCGAGGGGGGAGTCCTGGCGGCCGTCCTCCCTCAGGGCCAGCGAGTAGAAGTCCCGCACGTAGCGGGTCAGTCCCTGGCCGGTCAGGTCGTACCGGGAGGCGTGGGCGGGGGTGAGGTTGCCCAGGATCAGGTTCACGGAATCGACGGCGGACACGCAGTGCCCCTGCCCCATCAGCCAGGACCGCGTGCGGCCGGTCAGGGCGTCGTAGGCCATGTACCCGGTGTAGGCGGGAACCATGTTGAGCGATCCGCCGGTGTGCCCCTCGGGATGCTCCTTGAAGTCCTCCTGCCGCAGGCGGCGCCCGTCGGTGTGCACGGTGCGCGCGTACGTCTCGTGCACCACCAGCCACATGGCGGCGCAGGCCACGCGGTCCGCGGCATGCAGCACGTCGAAGAAAGGCGCTCCGTCCCCCTTCACCCCGCGGGCGGACAGCAGGTCGGCCATCGCGCGCATCCTCACCTGGGTCAGCTCGGCGTGGCGGATCGGACCGCAGCCGGCCGCCCACCGGGCGAAGCTCTCGTCGCCGCGGCGGTGCAGCTCCGCCTGCTCCCGGATACGGACCAGCTCGGCTTCGTCCGGCTCACGCACGGGAGCCCTCCTGTCCGCGTCCCCCGGCGGCGAAGACCAGCGCCGCCGTGTCGCGCGCGATCACGATCCCCTCGTCCGCCGGGATGACCAGCGCCCGCAGGGGGGCGCCGGCGGCCCCGATCTCCCCTTCGCGCCCGACGATGCGCCGGTTGCGCCACGGATCGAGCTCCAGCCCGCACCAGGCCATCCCGCCGGCGATCCGGGCGCGCACCTCGGGAGCATTCTCGCCGATGCCTCCGCTGAACACCACTGCGTCCGCGCCTCCCAAAGCGGCCAGGTAGGCCCCCAGGTACTTGCGGGCCCGGTAGCAGAACAGGTCCACCGCCAGGCGAGCCCTCGGATCGGCCGCCTCGCGTTCCAGCAAATCGCGCATGTCCGCGGTCCTGCCGGAGAGGCCCAGCAGACCGGATTCCAGATGCAGCAGCCTGTCCACCTCGGCCAGGCTCATCCCCGCGCGCCGCGCCAGCAGCGGCACCACCGACGCATCGATGTCCCCCGCCCGGGTCCCCATGACCAGCCCTTCCAGCGGCGTCAGCCCCATGGATGTGTCCACGCACTCTCCGTTCCTGATGGCTGCGGCCGACGCGCCGCTTCCCAGGTGCAGCGCCACCAGGGTCGCCCCTTCCGGCGGGACGCCGGCCAGCCCGCAGTAGCGGGCCAACAGATGGCGGTATGCCGTGCCGTGGAAGCCGAAGCGGCGGATCCCGTGGCGCGCGGCGATCCCCGGGGGGATGGCGTAGGAGGCGGCGCGGGGAGGCAGAGTGGCGTGGAACGTGGTGTCGAACACCGCCGCCATGGGCACGCCGCTCCCCAGGGCGCGGCGCGCGCCCCGGATGCCGGCGAGTCCCGGCTCGTTGTGCAGCGGGGCGAGCTCTTCCATCGTCTCGATCGCCGCCACGACCTGGTCGTCCACCAGGGTGGAGGCCATGAACCGCTCTCCTCCGTGCACCACCCGGTGTCCGACGGCCTGGATGGACGCCACGGCCCGCGCCGCCGCGGCCACGGCGTGCCCCACGGCGGTCTCGTGATCCGGGACCGGGGAGGTGGTCCGCTCGGGCGCCCCCCGACCCCGGATCACCGTCACCGCCTCGGGGCCGAAGCGATCGATGCACCCGGAGAGCACCCTCCGCCCCGGATCCGGCGGCCCGCCCCGCTCCTCCAGCTCCACGAGCTGGAACTTCACCGAGGAGCTTCCGCAGTTCAGGGCCAGGACGGAGAGCCGGCGGCTCACGAGAAGCTGATCAGCGGCTTGATCATCCCGTCTTCCTTGGTGGTCATCATCTCCAGCGCCCTCTCCAGCTGGTCGAACGGGAAGCGGTGCGTGGTCATGGGAGCGGGATCGACGCGCCGGTTCTGCAGCATCCTTATCAGCCTCATCATCCGCTCGCGTCCTCCAGGGCACAACCCGGTCCGGATGGTCTTGTCGGCCATGCCCACGCCCCACTCCACCCTGGGTATCTTCACGAACTCCCCCTCGCCGAAGTACCCGACCACCGAGATGGTCCCTCCCGGCCGGGTGGCCTTGACGCAGGCCTCGAAGGTGGCCTGGGCCCCCAGGGACTCGATGGCGCCGTCCACCCCCTCGCCTCCCGTCAGCCGCAGGATCTCCTGCGCCGCGTCCACCTTGCTGAAGTCCACGATGACGTCGGCCCCGAAGCGCCGCGCCAGCTCCTGGCGCTTCGGCACGCGCTCCACGGCGATGACCAGGCCCGCGCCCAGCAGCCGCGCCCCGGCCACGGCCATCATTCCCACCGGGCCCACGCCGAAGACGGCCGCCGAGCCCCCCAGCGGGATCCCGGCGTGCTCGGCGCCCATGAAGCCGGTGGACATCATGTCGCAGCAGTAGACCGCGACGTCGTCGGACACGTCGCCCGGAAGCGGCGCCAGGTTGGCGGCCGCGTCGTTGACGTGGAAGTAGTCGGCGAAGACGCCGTCCTTGGTGTTGGAGAATTTCCATCCGCCCAGCGCCCCCCGGCACTGCGAGGTGTACCCGCGCTGGCAGTTGTCGCACCGGAAGTCCGGAGTGATGGCGTTGACCGCCACCCTGTCCCCTTCCTTGAAGCCGGCGACCGCGCGGCCCAGCCGCGCGATCACCCCGACCCCTTCGTGCCCCAGGGTCAGGTCCTTCCTCTCGCCGATCGCGCCATGCAGCGTGTGCACGTCCGACGTGCAGACCAGCGCCTTGGTGGTCTTGATCACCGCATCGTTGGGTCCCGGCTCGGGGATCGGCTTCTCCATGAAGCCCACCTTCCCCAGCCCCTTCATCACGAACGCTCTCATCATCCCGGCCATGGCCGTGCCTCCTCTGAATGAACCGCTTCCCGCTCCGGCAGCCATGACGCAGCAACCCCCATACCATTGTGGACCGCTGAGCGCTCCGCCGCATGCTGTGCGCTTTCGCGCATCAAGGCGGGGGGCACCGCCCGGCTGCCCGCCGATGGCCCGCCCAGCGCAGCGGGCACGTGGGTTGCTTGTGACAGGTCGAGCGGGCGCCCGGTGCGCCCTCAGGACAGAAGACACGGGAGGGGGAGCATGAGCAGGAGGATCCGGGAGAGGGTCCCGGCCATCGAGGAGGCCGCCTGCCTGGTGGCGGGACTGGCAGTCGGCGGCGTCTTTCTGACCATCTTTTTTCTTTGAGCCGGCGCCGCCACGGCGGAGGGAGCGATGAGGAGGATCCGGGTGGCCGCCATCGCCGTCATCGACCAGGAGGCCTGCGACGGCTGCGGCGCCTGCCTGTTCGTCTGCCGGGCCGGCTGCCTGGACTATTCCCCCCGCCGCAACGCGGCCGGCCTCCATCCCATCCGTTACCTGGGGCAGGGGTGCCGGGGGGACGAGGCCTGCGTCCGGGCCTGCCCGCGCCCCGGGGCGGTGGCCATCGTGAGAGATTCGCCGGCAGTGCTCCGTCCATTCCTGCCCGAGCCGGCCTGACCCGGTCGCGCCCTCCGTCCCGGCCGGGAGCGCCCGCCCGCCGGCTCCGATCCGGCTCTTGACGCGCGCCTATATTCCACCGGTCCGCGGACCGGGGCCGCCGTGCGGCCCGCGCCGGACCAGGAGGATCGCATGAACCGCGTCCCAGCCGCCCTTGCAGCCGCCGGCGCGGCCGGTCTCCTCTCCGCGGGGCTGCTCGCCCAGACCGCGGTCCAGGGGACCAGGACCGCCGCCTACCACTCTCCCATGGTGGTGGAGACGTCGTTTTCTCTCACCACCCCCTCGCAGTGGGACGCCGATCGCTGGCAGGCCGGAGCCGACCACGGCGAGCTGTCGGTCTACCGGTGCGACGACATAGTCATCACCGAGTTCGGAATGAAGGTCCACCGCCTCAAGGAAGGGAGGGTGCGAGTGCGCCTGAGAGCCACCCTCGACAACCGGGGAGGGCGCGACCGCGAGGTCTCGATGCGCGCGGAACTGCTCAAGAATGGAACGGTCGTGGCCGGCGCCGAGGACGAAGTCGAGGTGGAGGAGGGGGACGACTCGGGCTGGGGCGTGGGCTTCCAGACCACCGAGGAGATCCTGACGTCCACCCCGCCGCCCCGCCTTCGTCTGACCGTGAACGTGGACTAGCGGCGCGCCTGGCGGATCCCTTCGCGCCGGTGGCGCGAGCGGATCACCAGCCATCCCGCGGACAGGAGCAGCGCGATCAAGGCGGCCATGGCGGCGGGATGCAGCGCGGGCATCCCCGTGGCCGACAGCGCGATGTGCGGGTTGAAGGAGCAGCCGCTTCCGGAGGTCACGTTGCAGTTCGGTGTCCCGTTGAAGGCCCCGACCCAGAAGGCGAAGGAGGCCGGCGCGGTCACCGAAAAGCAACCGGGGTCGGTGACCGGCTGGGCAATCCCTGGACAGACGAAGCCGATGCCTCCGATGAACTCATCGGAGAACTCGGCAGGCCCCAGCCCCATCGCGATCGGTCCGGCGGCCGGATCGTGCGGCTCGGCGACGGTGAGCATCCCTGCTGCATCATTCTTGAGATCGATCCACCAGGACCAGCCGACGCCATCGGACGTGCCGCTGATGCAGTAGGTCTGCGTCTGCGGCATCAGCATCGGCGGCGGTCCTGCGGGCGAGGGATTCACCGGATTGGCGTAGGTCAATCCGGATGTATGGCCGACCCTCAGGCGGTAGGCCCTGCCCGGCTGCAGGCTGAAGCCCTGCGTCAACTGGCTCCCGGCCATCGTAGACGTCCCTCCCGTGCAGCCGTCCCTGCCGGTCAGGTCGGTGGTGGACAGATTCCCGCCCGGTATCGCATCAAGAAACCGGCGGGCGCTGAAGGCGCTCGAGACGCAGGGCGGTGAAACCAGGTACGTGTCGCCCCCCGCCGGGAGCGCGATGGTCACCGCGTCGTCCCTGCCGAAGATCTGGGTGGAAACCGGCCCCGTGGTGACAATCTCGTACCCCTCGCCATCATCGATGCAGAAGCACGAAGAGCCGCACGATCCCGCTTCCGGAGCGCCGGAGCAGGAGCCGGAGCACTGCCACGTGAACTGACCCGTCCCATCGGGGAAGATCTGCGCGACGCTGGTGACCGCCGGGCCCAGCGTGGCGCAGAGGTCCTCCGCCTTGAGGATCCCGGTGCTCGTGGGGAGCGCGATCCAGTGCGTCCCCGCGCAAGGGATGGTGATGGCGCACGAGGGACATTGAATCTCGGCCCCGAAAGCGAGCGCTCCGGCGGCGAGCAGGACGGCCGCTCCGGCCGACAGGATGGTCGATCCGCGCCTCATGGTCCCCCCCTTTCCAGGACGGCGGATCCCGTCGGCCGGGACGATCCCGGCCAGGTCCGCCTTGATTCCTCCCGACTGTACGGCGAGCGTGGTCCGCCGGCCAAGCACTTTCATGGAGTCGCGTGGATAAAGCGGATGCGTTCAGGATCGGGCGGGATCCGTCATGTCCGTTCGTCCACCCGCGATGGGCCGATCAGCGGCCCGTGGCGGCGGCGTCACAGGGCGTGGAAGCGCCAGCGGTTGTCCGAGAGCGCGAAGCGGACATCGAAGGTGAGTGGCTCGCGGGTCAGCGCATCCTCCACGAAGCGCAGCAGGTCATGGTGGCTCAGGTAGAGGGCGCGCTGCCGGGGCGTGCGGGGCGCGTCGTCCTCCAGCACCCAGCCGATCCTCAGGCAGGCCACTTGCAGTCCGCGCGTCCCGGCGTAATAGCGCCCCAGGTCCTCGCCGAAAAGCTTGCTCACCCCGTAGTAGCCGTCAGGGCGCGGGGGCGTGTCCACCGTCAGCCTGGGCACCGCGGCGGGATCGAGCCGTTGGGTGCGCCCCTCCACGATGCTGCGGTACGGCTCGTCGCGCTCGTAGAGCCCCAGCACGTGGGTGGAGCTGGCGAAGACCACCCGCCGGACCCCGGCCAGCGCGCACGACTCGAAGACGCCGCGGGTGGCCACGATGTTGTTGGGGAGGACCTTCTCCCACGGGGCCTGAGGAGAGGCCGAAGCGGCCAGGTGGATCACCGCGTCCACGCCGCGCAAGTGCGGATCCAGGGCGCCCGGCTCCGACAGATCGACGGCCTGCGTGGGGATGAGGGGGTCCCCAGGGAGGGATCGGTCCACCCCCCGGATATCCCATCGCTCTCGGAGCCCCGCCGCCACCACCCGCCCCACGATGCCGCTCGATCCTGTCACCAGGATTGGGCCGCGCCCGCCCGGCGCCGGATCCGGCGGGCCGGGCGTCACGCGCGAGCGGGGACCCCGGCGCCGCGGCGCGTCAGGTGCGCCATCAGGGCGGAGCCCAGGAAGACCATCTCGGCGGCGGCGACCAGGGCCATCCACGTCACCACTCCCGAGCCGCCCGATCCGTAGGCGTGGAGCCCCGAGCCGAGAACGAAGTTCACCCCGACATAGGTCATGAGGATCGTCCAGAACGCCACGATGCTCAACGCGGCCACGCCCGCCTCGCCGACCAGGCCGTCGAACCGGCCATGAAGGATCGCCATGTAGGCCAGGAAGGCGATGAGGGACCAGACTTCCTTGGGGTCCCATCCCCAGTATCGGCCCCAGGACGACGCCGCCCAGATCGACCCGGTCAGGATCCCCGCGATCAGGAGGATCGAGCCGGCATGCATGTACCAGTAGAGCATGTCGCCGAGCCGCGCCATGAGGTCGCGCCGCAGGGGGACGAAGAGGCAGACCCCGATCTGCAGGTGCGCCACCAGCACGCCGAGCGCCAGCACCGAGTAGCTGACCATGATGATGGGGACGTGGATGGCCAGCCAGGGGGTGCCCGCCAGCACCGGCGGCATCGGGCGGATGAAGGGATCGACGGGGAGGTTGTCGGCCAGGGCCATGGTCAGCGCGGCCATCGCCGCGGCGTTCAGCACCACCAGCCGGCTGCGCAGGACGATCAGCGCGGCCAGGGCGAACAGCCCCACCCCCCAGCCCAGGAACAGGAGCGACTCGTACATGTTGGAGGCCGGGATCCGGCCGGCCACCTGCCAGCGCACGGCGAGACCCCAGGTCATGACGCAGGAGCCGGCCACCAGCCCCGCCAGCGCGCCGGCGTCCAGCAGCCTGGAAGGGCGGATCCAGGCGGCCAGCGACAGCAGCGCGGCCATGGAGAGGATCCACCACGACAGCCGCGAAGGCTGCACGGCGTTGTAGAGGATCTCGCGCCGCATGGCCTCCGCCGGCGCCGTGGGCGGGCCGTCCAGCAGCGACGCCAGCTCGGCGGCGCCGTGGGCGTGCGGAGCGGGGGACCAGGCCGCCGACGGGTCGTCCTTCGCCGGGATGGCCGGCAGGCCCCGCTGCTGGAGGAACGGCTGGAACACAACGAGCCTCTCCTCCGCCTTCTGCGCCTGCTGCAGCAGCGGGCCGAGCGGCATCGCTCTCTGCGCCGTGGCCCGGGCCTGGTTGAACAGGCCCATCACCCCGGGGCTCTCCACCAGCGCCAGGAAGGAGGCGCGGTTTCCCGTGGGGAGCGAGGCCGCCCTGGCCAGCTCGGGTCCCAGCGGCACGATCGGCTCGCGTCCCCAGCGCTCCGGGTCGAGCGTCCAGCCGGCCACCATGGCCGTGGCCCGGGCGCCGTCGCGCTCGCGCACGCCGGTCACCTTCCACACCACATCGCGGGCCATGGTGTCCAGCGGCATGACCCGGCCGTCGTGCTGCACGGGCAGACGGCGCAGGCGCTCCACCTCGGCCGGCGACGGCCCGGCCGCGGCGCCGGCCTCGCTCCATGCCCCCCACGCGGCGGCCGCGGCCAGAACGGCCGCGGCAGCCCGGCGCGACCTGCCCCCCGCGTGACGGGTCACCGTCAGCGCGGCGGCGCGGCGCTGCGCCATCCGGGTCCCCAGGACGACCACCATCCCGGCCATCAGCAGCACGTAGCCGGCGAAGACGATCGGCCGGCCGGGGTCACGCGACACGGTGAGGATGGTCTGATCGCGCTCCTGGGTCTGCTTGTAGCTGCTCTGGTAGAACGAGTACCCGCCGTGGGTCAGCTCCTGGTTCATCTGGATGACCGCGGGGAACCAGCGGCCCGTCGGCGGATCGGTCACCGTGACGCGGCTCCTGAACATCGCCGGCTTGAGGGTCCCCTGGTGATAATCGATCTCGAAGGAGTCGAGCTTCACCCGGAACGGCAGGGCCACGCTCTCCCGGCCCGGCCCGGAAAGGAGGAAGGACTGCTGCTCTTCCCCTTCCCAGAGCGCGAGCTGCCCTTCCACCTTGAGCCGGTCAGTGATCAGCGCGCCGGCCAGCACCACCAGCATGGCTGCGTGCGTCAGCACGAACCCTGAGCGCCGCCATTCCCAGGGCCAGGTGTCCCAGAGCGAGCAGGCCACGTTGAGAGCGAACAGGCCGAGCAGCAGCCGGAACCAGGCCGCGTGGTAGACGAGCCGGAGCGCGGCGGGCGAGCCGCTGGCCGACTCGACGAAGGTCCCCGCCGCCAGCGCGACCACGATCACGATGAGGAGCGACACCGCCACCTTCATCGAGGCGAGGCGATGGAGGATCTCGTTCATGACGGTCTCCCGTATCACGGCGGCGCTCCCGGATGGAGCGCGCGTCTGCCGGGGCGCAGAGCAATCCACGGGCCAGAGCCGGCGCGCGCGCGGCCCCGCGGCGCACCCGGGATGCTGCGCCGGATGACGCAGAACCGGGGGGGATAGCCCACGGGGCCGGGTGAGGGCCGCCCATGAAGGCCGGACCGCCGCCTCGCAGCCCGGACCAGGCCGGCACCCCGCCGTGGCACCGGCGTTGCAACGCTCCGGACAGAGTGATCGGCCAGGCGGGCAGGCGGCCCGCCGAAACGAACCTTGATGTCGTGGGCGGGGAGAGCGACCGTGGTGGACCACCCCCCCGAGGTCCGCAAGGCCTCCGTGTTCGCCGCGGTCCATGCTCCCCGCCCTGTCCTGCCGCCGGGCACATGGAGGGTCGTGGCGTGAGACCGTTGCCAGGCCGGCCAGGGATGCCCGGGCTCGACTACCACCAGACGCCGTTTCTGATCATCTGGGAGACGACCCAGGCCTGCGACCTGGCGTGCAAGCACTGCCGGGCCTCCGCGCAGCCCAACGCCGATCCGTCGGAGCTGACCACCAGGGAAGGGGAGGCGCTGCTGCGCCAGGCGGCCGTGATGGGGTGCCCCATCGTCATCCTCAGCGGGGGGGACCCGCTCAAGAGAAGGGACCTGTTCCATCTCATACGGTACGGCGCGGACCTGGGGCTGCGCATGGCCACCATCCCCGCGGCCACGCCGCTGCTGACCGAGCCGGTGGTGGCGCGCCTGAAGGAATCGGGTCTCAGCCAGATGGCCCTCAGCCTCGACTATCCCAGCGCAGCCCGGCACGACGCCTTCCGGGGCGTCCCCGGCGCCTTCGAACGGACGATGCGCGCGGTGGAGTGGGCACACCAGAAGGATCTGCCGCTGCAGATCAACACGACGCTGAGCGGCGAGCCGGCCGGGCACCTGGAGCGGATGGCCGCGCTGGTGAGCTCCCTGGGTGTCGTCTTCTGGGAGGTCTTCTTCCTGGTGCCGACGGGCCGCGGGCAGGGGCTCGGCGGCATGACCGCGGCGCAGTGCGAGGAGGCCTTCGAGATCCTCTACCGCGTGCAGAAGGCGAGCGACTTCCTGGTCAAGGTGACCGAGGCGCCTCACTACCGGCGCTACGTGGTGCAGCGGGAGCTGGCGGCGGGCGGCGCAGGTGCGCGCTTCGACGGGGCCTCGATGCCCGAGCAGCTCGTGCGCACCGAAGGGCCCGGCCACACCATCGGGCTGGCGTCCCGGGGCGTCAACGCGGGCAACGGGTTCCTCTTCGTGTCCCACCGCGGCGAGATCTTCCCCAGCGGCTTCCTTCCGCTGGCGGCGGGGACGCTGCGCAGGCAGAGACTGGACTGGATCTACCGCTACAGCCCGCTGTTCCGGCAGCTCCGCAGCCCCGAGCAGCTCCTGGGGGTCTGCGGCGTCTGCGAGTTCAACGGGATCTGCGGGGGCTCGCGGTCGCGCGCCTACGCCCTGACCGGCAACCCCATGGCCAGCGACCCGTGGTGCGCCCACCGGCCGGCGAAGAAGGAGCCGGCCGCGGCCCCTTCCTGCTCCGTCTCCACCTGAACCGCCTCCTGACGCCCGCCGGCCGGCGGGCCGGGCCGCAGCGGCTCAGCGCGCCGCCAGCGAGGCGATGGTCTTTCGCAGGTGCTCCTGGAACTCGCCGGGGCGCTCCACCTGCGGATAGTGCCCGACCCCTTCCATCAGGATCACGTCGAAATCCGGGACGTGCCTGCGGTTGGTCTCCACCGCCGTGGGGAACCCGGCGGAGTTGATGGCCCGGAGCGGTACCGCCGCCTCCTGCGCCGCCTTCGCCGCATCGAACGACCGCATCGACTCCAGCAGGGCGATGGCGGCGGGGGGATCGTTGCCGCACGTCTCGCCGTCAATCCTGGTCCGGGTCGCTTCGGGTGAGCTCCGCGGCACCAGCTTCATCATCAAGGCGTGGCACGCGGCGGGGAAGTCGCGCCGGTATTCGGTGAGCTGGCGCTTCCACGACTCCTCGGGCCAGCGCCATTCCAGGTCGTGCAGGGTGTCCACGGCGATGACCCCGGCCACGCGCTGCCTGCCCAGCGCCCCTGCCGCGTGCAGCGACACGGGTCCTCCCAGGGAGTTGCCCACCAGCACGACACGCCGCAGATCCAGGTGGCGGACCAGGGCGGCCACGTCCTCCCCGAGCGCCTGGATCGACCACTTCGCCCGGGCCGCTCCCGAATCGCCGTGGCCGGGCAGGTCCATCGCCACCACCCGGTGCGAGCCGGCCAGGGCGTCGAGCGTCTCGGTCCAGATCTCCTTGCGGCAGTTCCCGCAGTGGACGAAGACCAGCGCCGGCTCGCCGGCGCCGCGGTCCACGTACGACATCGGCACGCCATCGGCCAGCACGAGCTGCAGGGAGGCCGGCCGGGAGCCGGGCGATGCGGGCGCCGCTTCGGGGAGGAGCGCGAGAAGCAGGCCCGGCGCCAGAAACCACCTCCGGAGGATCATGGCGGCGAGTCTATCACCGGCGGGGCCGCCCGGCCGCCGCGGCTCTCAGCCGTGGCAGGCGGCGCAGTGCTCCTGGATCAGGCGGACCGGGTAGCCGGGCTTCAGTTCGTGGCAGTCGGCGCACGACTGCCCCGCCTCGTCCAGATGGAAGGCGTGGCTGAAGTCCCCCAGCGCGTTGGGCAGGACGCCGCCGCGCACCGAGGCGTGGCACGACAGGCAGTCCTTGGAGTCATCCTGGTGGTGACAGGAGTCGCATCCCGCCCGGCCGAAGCGAAGCACCTCATGGCGCGGCTTCTCGTCGTGATCGCGGTGGCACGCGGCGCATTGCAGCCCGGCCTCCGCCACGTGCGCAGCGTGGGAGAACGCGCGGTCGAAGACGCGGCCGGCGCGCGCCTCGATCCCCTGGTGGCACTGGAGACACGGGGAGTCATAGGGAGCCTCGCGCCAGGGAAGCGGCAGCGCGGCCAGACCGTGGGCGGATCGGGCGGCGTTGAGATCCTGGTGGCTGCGGGCGAGGAGCGCCCGGGCGTAGTCCACGTTGTGGATGCCGTTGGCGCGGGTCACGAGCTGCAGGTTGTGCAGGGCGTCCTCGAAGGCCGCCGGCTTCGACGGCCCGAGGGCGGCGCCGGTGGCGTCCACTGCGCGCCGCAGGGCGGCGGTGCGCTCGGAGACTTCCTCCTTCCAGGAGAGGAAGATCCCGCGGTAGCCGGCCCCGTGGCACGACATGCAGGAGACGTCGGAGGCCTTGCGCACCTCGGCGGCGTGCCCCGGGATCTCCAGATGGCACCCCTCGCACCGGATGCCGGCCAGAAACATGGGACTGGGGATCGACTCAACCCCGCGGCCCCCGAGGCCCGCGTACAGGCTCATCTGAGGAGAGTGGCCGGCGGCGTGGCAGGTGGCGCAGGCCGGGACGGAGGCGGTCATGCGGGGAGGGGAGACGTGCTCCAGCTCCAGGTGGCAGTGGGTGCAGTCCACCTTGTGCTCGGCGACGTGCATCCGGTGCAGCAGATCGGGGTTGCCGTACTCCTGCAGACGGCTCTGCTCGTTGTGGCACGTGACGCAGCGCTCGCGCGGCACCTGCCCCCCGCTGCCTTCGGGCCGGGCGTGGCAGCCCGTGCAGTCCATCCCGAAGCGCTCCACGTCGCCGTGGTCGAAGGTCAGCCCGTCGGCACGAATCACCTTGTCCGGGACGTGGTGGCAGAGCGTGCAGCGCGCGGTCCCCGTTCCCGAAGGCTGGTCCTTGAAGTGGCAGAGGATGCAGGTGGAGGCGGTGACCGCGATGTGGCTTCCCTGCACGATCTGGGAGTGGCAGGACGTGCAGCGCAGCGTCTTGCCGCGCCGCATCCCCGACAGGTGCGCCGCGTGATCGAACAGGACGTCCCCGAACAGCTCCTTTCCCGACAGCAGTCTCCGCTCGTGGCAGCGCAGGCAGGCCGCGTCGTCGATCTCGGCCCACGGGTTGGTGCCATAGGTGCCGGTGAAGTAGCTGGTCACCATGGAGAGGGCTTCGTACTTCTTGCGGAACTCGGCGGTGACGCCGGGGGCGATGTGGCACTCCACGCAGGCCACGTTCTTGTGCGTGGAGCCCTTCCACGACTCGTAGTACGGCTTCATGATGTGGCACGAGCCGCAGAAGTCGGGCTGGCTGGTGATCTCCACGGTGGTGCCCAGGGCCACCACGGCCAGCCCGGCCACCAGGGCGGCGGTCATGGCCAGCCCGGGGAGGCGCGCCGCTCCCGGTGGACGGCCCGGCCGGCCGCGGGCCAAGGGCCGATCGGTCACCGCCCGCCCCCTCCGGCCCACCTCCGGCGGCGGCGGGCCAGGATGGCCACCGTGACCAGGAGGTAGAACCAGAAGGCGGCCAGTCCGAGCCGGCGCCAGGCGCGATCCCCCAGCTTGCCGTTCACCTCGGCCTGCACCTCCCGGCCGATGGAGCGCGCCCTGGCCGTCAGGTGCTCCACGCGCGAAAGGTCCAGGGAGTGCATCGTGGGAAGAGACTCGATCAGCGACGTGTCCGCCTCCTGCAGCCGGGCCCTGTAGTCCTCCACGTAGAGCGGCACCCGGGCCGCCTTGTCCACCAGCGCGCGGGCGGTCTCGATCTCCTCCCCGGCGCCGTCGTAAAGGGTCTTCATCCGCGACGCCAGCTCCAGGGGGGCCGTCCCGGCCGCGTGGCATCCGGAGCAGGCGGTCTCCAGCAGGGAGACGGGAGCGGCGGCCGTGGCGTGGTGGCCGTGGCACGAGGCGCACTCGCTCATCCCTTCGCGCGCCATGGCCGTGGCGTGCGGCCCCGTACGGAACCAGTACCGGGCCGTCTGGTGGCACTGCCCGCAGACCTTGTCCACGTCCCCCATGCCGGGAGGAGCCGCACCGTGCGCCCCATGGCACCGCGAGCAGTCGGGCGCCGAGAGGTTCCCCCGCCGCAGCAGCGCCTCGCCGTGGACGCTGGCGGCGAAGTCGGCGTAGGGATCGCCGAGGTGGCCGAAGGCCGCCCGCAGCGAAGCATCGGAGTGGCAGCGGGCGCAGGTCTGCGGCACGTTGAGGGAATGGACGCGGCTGGACGGATCCCGCGCGCTGCGGATGTCGTGGGCGCCGTGGCAGTCGGTGCAGACGGCCGCCCTGTCGTCGCCGCGCGCCAGGAGGCGGCCGTGGGCCGAGGTGCGGTAGAGGGCGAGTTGGTCGGTGGGGAGGTTGTAAGGGCGCATGATTCCGGCGTCGGCGTGGCACGACGCGCAGAGGTCCGGGATGCCGGCCCTTCGGACGCGCCCCCGGAAGCCGCGGCCATGGGCCCCGGCCACGTCGCCCGCCGAGGGATCGCCACCGTGGCAGGAGACGCAGGAGATCTCCTCGCTGCGGTGGATGCTCGTTTCGTACTGCACGCGGACGTCGGGATGGCACAGGCCGCACAGGGAGGCCGCTCCCCCCTCCCCGGCGGGAAGGGCCGCGGCGGAGGCCGCCAGAGCCAGCACCGCCGCCGGGTTCACGGCCCCGCCTCCAGCCGCCAGCCGTACCAGGTGAAGGTCAGCCAGGCGGCGATGGCCGCCGCTGCCAGGATCCGCGCCGTGCGCACCCGCCGGCCCTCCTTTCCGGGCCGGTCCAGGAAGGGCAGGAGCAGGGCGCAGACCAGGGCCGCCTCCACCAGGAGCCCCCTGGCCCACCGGGGGAACCATCCGGGGAAGGCCTCCATGAACCCGTACGAGGCCAGCAGGTACCAGGGGGGCCGGGCCCCCCGGGGCGTGACCAGGGGATCCGCCGGCTGGTCGAAGGGGGCCGGCAGCAGCGTGGCCAGCGTGACCAGCGCGCCGACCGTCAGCAGCGCCAGGATCATCAGGTCGTGAAGGTACACGGCGTAGGCGGCGCGCCCCGCCCCGCCCTCCGGCGCCCCGCTGAGCCCCACCCGCCGGACGCCGGCCGAGCCGAGGTACAGCAGACCTGTCAATGCGGCCGGCAGCACCAGGATGTGCATCAGGTAGAAGCGGGTCAGCACCAGCGAGTCGATCCCGGGACCTCCCACCACGAAGGCGAACAGGCCGCCGAGAACCGGAAGGTCGTAGAGGATCTCCACCGCCCTGACCGTGGTCCAGTAGCCCTGTCCGCTCCAGCCGAGCAGCCGGCCGGTCAGATCGGCGTGGGTGGCGGCCAGGAAGGCCAGCAGACCCACCATCCAGATCAGCTCGCGGGGAGGCCGGTAAAGGGTCTGGAAGAAGAAGCGGCCGAGCCGCAGCAGCAGCACGAAGAGCAGGGCGTGGGAGGCCCAGCCGTGCACCTGGTGGACGAACCAGCCGAAGGTGACGTCGCGCACCAGGATGGTGCTCGACTCGTAGGCCTCGGACGGCGTCGGCTGGTAGTAGAAGGCCAGCATCACCCCGGTGACGGCCAGCACGGCCAGCAGCATCAGGGAGAGGATCCCCAGCACGCGCGGCCAGCGGGCGTAGGAGGGGATGGGTCGATCCAGCGCCTCGTGGATGGCCTCGCGCAGCGGCTTGCGCGTGTCCAGCTCCGCGGGGAAGACGCCGAAGTTGGTCAGGAAGGAGAAGATCTCGGTGAGGTTGAGCCTCTGCTCGATCCAGGCGATCGGCCGAGGACCCCGGCTCCCCCCGGCGGGATCAGCTCCCGACATGGACCACGATCTCGTCGGCGCGCACGTCCGCCTCGAGCTGGGGGAGCGGCCTGGATGGAGGCCCCGACAGGACGGCGCCGGACCGATCGAAGGCGCCGGCGTGACAGGGACACTGGATGGTCCGGCTGCCGGGATCCCACCGCAGCACGCAGTGAAGGTGGGTGCACACGGCCGACAGGGCGAGGACCTCCGACTCCGAGGCCCTCACCACGAACAGCGGCCGGGCGCCGTGAGGGACGAAACGCCCCTCACCGATCGCCAGGGTGGAGAACGGGCCGCACCGCACCGTCCCCTCGCTGGGGCGGTGCCCGGCGGACGGTGCGCGCAGGAAGGACAGCCCCACCCCCGCCGCGGCCAGCCCCCACAAGGAGAGGAAGCCCCTCGTCAGCCAGGTCAGAACCGTCCGCCTGTCCTCACGAGGTGCCGTCAGACGACTCCTCCTGTTCCCTCGCCGCACGCGCGGCCTTGACGGCGGCCAGCTCCGCCGGGTGCTCCTCCTCCATCTCGGCCTCGCTCAGTTTACCAGTGAGCCAGGCCAGGTTCATGGGGTAGACGTCGGGGTTGAGGATGACGTGGTAGAGGTGCCAGACCAGGATGGCCAGGGTGGCCAGCCACGCCTCGTAGAAATGGATGGTGCGGGCGATGTCCCAACCCAGCTTGGTGAACAGGCCGATGAAGGTGTTCTCGAACCACATCACCACGCCGGTGCCGGCCATGATGAACGTGCCCCACACCAGCGCCCAGTACTCGCTCTTCTCCACGTAGCCGAACCGCCCGAAGCGTGGCCGGCGCGACGCCAGCCCGAGGTTGTAGGCCACGTTGCGCAGGGAGTCGGTCAGGTCCGAGCGGCGGGGAGCGAGGTCGCGCAGCAGTCTGCGTCCCCGGCGGGTGAAGGCGACGTAGCCGAGGTGATAGAGGCTGGCGCCGGTCATCAGCACCGCGGCGGCGCGATGGAGCAGGCCGCGGGTCTCGAACACGCCGAGGCCGAGCCTGCGCAGGCCGGCCACCCACCAGGCCTCGGGGTAGCTGAGCATGAAGCCGGTGACCGCCAGCACGCCGAAGCTGACCATCAGAATGAGATGCTGCCACCGTTCGTTGAGGGTCATCCTGACGTAGAGCCCGCGGCCGGCCGGACGCTCCTGCCCGGCGCCGGAGCGTCGGGCGCGCAGCGTCGTCACCGACTTGCGCACGAAGTCGGCCAGGTTGTGCGCGAACATCCCACCGATGGTGGCCGCGATCATCACGATGTACACGTTGGCGATCCAGTAGAGGATGGGGGACCTCTCAGGGGAGGCCGCCACGTGCACGGAGCCAATGGCGAACCGCTCGTTGGCGCCCTGATGGCAGGCGCCGCAGGTCGCCGCCAGGTTGTCCTTGTGCACGGAGGACGCCGGATCGGAGGAGGGGAGGATGGCGTGAGCGCCGTGGCAGCTCGCGCAATGGGCCGACTCCACCGCACCGCCGCGCAGGGCCAGGCCGTGGAAGCTGTCGGCGAAGGTCTGTGTCCGATCCACCTCCATCCCGAACTTCTCGCTGAGCCTGACCGAGGCGTGGCAGGGAGAGCAGACCTGCGCCGACACATTGGCCGAGGCCACGGGGGCCCGGGGGTCGGTGTGCTGCAAGATGGTGTGTTCGCCGTGGCAGTCGGTGCAGACGGGGGCCTCGGCCACGCCGCGGGCCACCGCCCGGGCGTGGACGCTGCGGCCGTACTCGGCCGCCTGGCCCGCGTGGCACCGCGAGCAGGTCCGCGGGATGTGACCCTTGCTGACGTGGGCGTCGGGGTCGGCGCCATGGCGGACGTCGTGCGTCCCGTGGCAGTCGATGCAGGTGGGGGCCGCCTGGTTGCCGGCAAGGAGCGCCCGGCCGTGCACGCTGGTCTCGAAGGCGGCGATGAATCCGGCCGCGGGCCCCATGCGCGCCCGCACGCCGGCGTTGTCGAGGTGGCAGGAGAGGCAGATCTTCTCCTGAGTCAGCTTCAGGGCGGCCGGCCCCTGCCCGCCGCGCCTGCCGGTGAGAGGGTGGCGATGGCAGCTCAGGCAGTCGGGGGCGCCGGGGCCCCCCTCGGCCAGCGCCTTGCCGTGCTCCGAGGCGGCGAACTGCCGCGCGATCCCTTCGTGGCACCGGCCGCAGGCGGCCGGGAGGCGGGCCGGGGCGAAGGGCGAGCCGGGTCCGCCGATCGGCTCCCCGGTGTGGGCGCCGTGGCAGTCCTTGCACGACACTTCCGGGGCCGTCTCCCCGCCTGCGGCTGCCGCCATCGCCGGGTGGAAGAGGTGCCGCTCGCCCGCGTCGGCGTGGCAGCCCATGCAGTCCTCGTCGCCGGCCGGAGCGGGCGCCGCGCCACCGGCGGCCAGCAGGGCCGCGAGGAGCGTCAGGGTGGCCGGCCGGATCATCGCCGCTCGATTCTCCTGATGGTGAGGATGAGCGAGACCATCACCGCCGCGATCACCACCAGCGACAGGGCGAGGCCGTTGCGCCGGGACCGCAGCTCGCGGAAGGCGCGCCCGGCCGCGGCCACCCCTTCGTCCGCCGCGGCGATCCCTTCGGCGGCGGCCTTGCTGAACCTCTCGATGTCGAAGCTGTGGACCAGCACGCGCGCCTCCACGAGCTGATCGGAGGCCGTCTGCAGGGCGAAGCGGTCGGGGCCCACCTCCATCCCCGCGTGCTCGGCCGCGTCGAGCTGCTCGGAGGCCTCGGCCAGCCGCCGGCGCAGCCGGCCCAGACCCTCGGCCATCGTCGCCGCGCCGGCCCAGCCGGCGTCCCCCTCGGCGTGGCAGCCGGTGCAGGTGGATCCCTCTCCCACGCCCAGCATCTCGGGGGTGGGAGGTTTGACCTCATGGTTGGAATGGCAGATCAGGCACTGGATGCAGGCCTCCAGATCCATCCCTTTGCGGGCCTCGATCTCGCGGAACAGCGTGGCCTCGCGCGTGTGGCAGCTCCCGCAGACGTTGGCCACGCTGGAGACGCCGGGAGGGACCGCTCCATGGCTCCCGTGGCAGTCGTTGCACGTGGGGGCCGACGTGTCCCCGCCTTCGTAGAGGGCCCTGGCGTGCACGCTGGCTTGGTACTGCTCGTGCTGGCGCGTGGGAAGTCCGTAGGGAGCCATCAACGAGGCGTCGGAGTGGCACCGGGCGCAGGTCTGTGCCACGCGGGAAGGATGGACTCCGGACCGGGGATCCGTCACCGGCCGCACGCCATGAACGCCGTGGCAGTCCACGCAGACCGCCGCCTGCGCGTCCCCGGCCGCGTTGCGGCGGCCGTGGCCCGAGGTGCGATACTCAGCGAGCTGATCCGTCCTCTCCTGTGGATCGAAGCGCTTCATGAAGGCGGGGTCGGCGTGGCACCTGCCGCAGAGCTCGGGGACCTGCAGGCGCGACGGCTTCCCCTTCCATCCTCTGGCCTCGTCGTGCGCGGCCGAGGGGTCGCCGTCCATACCCGCCTCCGGGTCCCCTCCATGGCAGTCGTGGCAGGCCAGCCCTTTCTGGAAGTGGACGTCGTCCGCGGCGCGGGTGACCGGCTCCAGGGCCGCGCCGTCGAGCTCTCTGTGACAGACGACGCAGCTCGTCTCCATCGGCAGCGGCCCTTTGCGCAGGGAAGGGGGCTCCGCCGCGAGTCCCGCCGTGCCGGCGGCCGCAGCAGCCCAGCAGGTCAGCGCCAGGACGGCCGCCTTCCGCGGGAAGGAGGTCATGACGAGCCCGGGATGAGATACACCATGGCCGTCAGCGATGCGATGGCGGCCACCGCGGCCCACCCCATCAGAGCCCAGAGCAGCGCCGAGCGGCGCCCTTCGCCGCGATCGAGGAACGGCACCATCAGCCAGAGCACGCCTCCGGCCGAGATCCCCAGGATGCCCACGAGCTCCCCCTCGACACCCAGCACGTGCGCCGGAAGCAGCTTCAGGAGCTGGAACATCCAGGCGAAGTACCACTCGGGCTTGATCCCCGCAGGAGCGGGCGCGAACGGGTCGGCCTTCTCTCCGAGCTCCCAGGGGAAGAACGCGGCCAGGAAGGCCAGGCATCCCAGCGCCGCGCACCAGCCCACCAGATCCCGGAGCAGGAAGCTGGGGAGGAAGGGCATCGCTGCGCGGGCCTGCACCCGCTCGGGCACGCTCATGCCGTGGCGCTGGACCAGGTAGAGATGCAGGCCCAGCACCGCGGTGGTGATGGCCGGCAGCACCGCCACGTGGAAGCCGTAGAAGCGGGTGAGGGTGCCGCCCGTCACCTGCTCGCCGCCGCGCAGCAGCCGCAGCAGGAAACCTCCCGCCACCGGCACGGCGCCGGCCACCTCGGTCCCCACCTGCGTGGCGAAGAAGGCCAGGGTGTTCCAGGGGAGCAGGTACCCGGAGAAGCCGAAGGCGAGCGCCAGCAGCAGCAGGACCACGCCGGAGACCCAGGTCAGCTCTCGAGGGCGGCGGTAGGCCCTCAGGAAGAACACGCTGAACATGTGCAGGAACAGCACGAAAACCAGCAGGTTGGCGGACCAGGAATGGATGGAGCGGATCAACCAGCCGAAGGGGACCTTGGTGACCAGGAACTGGACGCTCTCGAACGCCTCCTCCGAGGAGGGACGGTAGTACAGGAGCAGCAGGATCCCGGTGGCCAGTTGCACCCCGAACAGGAAGAGGCTCATCCCGCCCAGGTAGTACCAGACCGTGTGCCGGTGGACGGGGACCATCTTGTGACGCCCCATCTCCAGGATCTGGGAGAAGCCGACGCGCTCCTCCAGCCATCCCATCGCGCCGCGCGTCTTGTCCTGCAGGGCCGTGCTCATGAGCGCGAGACGATGATGTCGTCGCCGGCCACGTTCACCTGGTACTCCTCCAGCGGACGGGGGGGCGGTCCGGAGACGTTGCGACCCATCAGATCGAAGGTGCCGTTGTGGCAGGCGCACCAGATGTGGCGCAGGTCGGGTCGGAACTGCACGGTGCAGTTCAGGTGGGTGCAGGTGGCGGAGAAGGCACGGTACCCGTCCCCGGTGCGGATCAGGATCCCCGGCTTGCCGCCGAACCGGAAGATCTTCCCCTGATCGGGCCTGAGGTCTCCGACCTTGGCGGCGACCACCCTCGAGGTGGGGGCTTCGGGCACCTCGGGGGGAGAGACGTAGCGCGCGATGGGGTAAAGCACCGACACGCACATCGCTCCGACCGAAGTGCCCAGGAACCACCCCAGGAACCCGCGGCGGCCGGGGAGGCCCGGCCCGTCCATCATCCGAGGGCTCCTACCTGGCGGCGGTCTGAGGGTTGGGGTGCGCGATCTTGGCCGAGTGTCCGGCGAAGTCGAACCCCTTGAAGGTCGGACTCTCCGGATTGTGGCACCGCTTGCAGGTCGCCTCGTCGGGGAGGACCATCCCCGCCGCGATCGACTTGGCCCGGTCCTTCATCACCTCCATCTTCCAGTAGTCGCCGCCCGGTCCGTGGCACGACTCGCAGCCCACCCCGTCGGCGGCCTTGTGCTTGTCGGTGAGCAGGGCCGCCGGCGCGCCGTGGCCGGTGACGTGGCACTTGAGGCACTCGTCGGCCTTCTGGGGATCGGCGATCCCCTTGGCGGCGGCGACTTTCCTGGCCTCCTCGGACGCCAGGACGGTGAACGCCTTGGAGTGGGGGGATTCCATCCACTTCGTGTACTGCGCGCCCTTGGCCGCCGCGTTGTGGCACATCTTGCACTTGTCGGCGCCCACGAAGGCGTGGTCGGCCGCGGCCAGCGGAGCCAGGGTCCAGGCCGCCACGAGGAGTCCTGTCCCGAGGGCGAACAGCCATGTCCGTGTCATGGTGGCACCTCCTTCTATCGAGGGCCGAAGCAGGCGCCGTGCCACCAGCCCGCCCCGGCGGGTGACGCATCGTAGCCAGCCGCGGAGGTTCCTTTCAAGAGGAGCCGGCGCGCGAGCCACCCCGACGCGTGGGGCTCCTCCCCCACATCGGGTGAAATGGCCCTCTTGTCTCCTGCTCCCGGGCGTCGCTGGCCGGCGGGCGGCCGTCCGAACCCCGGAATCCCGCTTTGGTGCCCGGCGATCGACCATCCCGAGTGGCACGTCCGTTGCTCGGCCCGACGGCATGAGGCTGCTGCGCCGGGTCGCCGCTTCCGCCGCCGCGCTGGCCCTGGCCGGCGCCGGGCCGGCACTCGCCCAGGAAGTCGGAGGCCGGGTTCGGCAGACCTTCCAGCGCCTCGGCGACGGAGAGGACGCCTCCCGCTCCCTCCTGCAGAACTACGAGATCAGCTTCCGGAGCCCGATCACGCGCCAGCTCTTCTGGCAGGCCAGGATGCGCGCCCTGGTCGCCGGCTTCGACGGCGAGGATCGGCAGGGAGGGGACAACATCCTGTCGGAGCCTTTCCTCCAGGTGGTCTTCGACAACGACGCCTGGCAGCTCAGCGGCGGGGGCCGGCTGACGCGCATCGAGCCGAGGGGCTCGGCCTCCGGGGTCCCCGAGACGGAACGGGAGGACCTCTTCGCGCACGCGGCCTGGTCCCCCGAGGGGATGCCGAGGGTGGAGTGGTCCGGCTACAGGATCAACCTCCAGGACCAGCAGGTGGAGACCACCACCGAGGATCGCTCGCTGCTGTCCGCCTCCTGGGGGCGCGAGGCGGGGAGCCTCGGGCTCTCCCTGGAGAACCGGTGGCTGACCGACCATCGCACCGATTTCACGCGCGACTCCATCCAGGCCACGGCCAACGGCGACGTGCGGGTCAGCCTGGCCGGGGGTCGCGTGATGCTCGGGGGGCAGGCCCTGGTGGTGCAGGGGAGGGTGGACGAGCGCACGCCGCGGGCGCTGGAGGTGGACGTCTTCAGGAGGCCGCGCACCGGCCTGTTCGCCGACGACCCGACGCCCATGATGGGGCTGCTGGCGGACACCCCGGCCCTGATCGACGGAGACATCGCCGCGCCGGCCGCCGACCTGAGCGGCGACTTCCGCAACGTCGGGGTGGACTTCGGCTTCGACCAGACCGTGGACATGGCGCTGCTGTTCCTGGAGCGCCGGCTGCAGGCCGGCCACGAGAGCGACTACGCCTTCGACGTGTACCGCAGCGAGGACGGCGACCTGTGGGAGCTGGTGCAGGCGAGCGCGTCGCTGCGCTTCGATCTGCTCCAGAACCGCTTCGAGATCCGGTTCCCCGGGACGACGACGCGCTGGATCAAGGTGGTGAACACCCGGTTCAGCAGCGACGAGCCGCCGCTGGCGGTCACCGAGATCCAGGTGAGCGGGCTGGAGACGCGCAGCGGCCGCGACACGCTCGGCCAGTCGCTGCAGAGCGGCAACGTCAGCGCGGTGTGGCGCGCCACGGGGATGCTGGACGTGGCCTTCACCGCTTTCGCCAACCGGCAGTCCACCGACGGCGCCGGGGAGGTGGAGCGCTCCGACGCCGACCTGGACAGCACTCTCTCCGCCACGCTGCGCAGGGGGATCACGTCCACCACGGTGCGGTTGCAGGCGATCAACCGCAGCAGCTCGCCTGGCCTGCCCGAGTCCGACCGGATCGCCGCGGTGACCTTCGCCGTCAAGCCGCTCCCGGCGCTCGACCTGTCGGCCACAGGCACCCACCGGCGCGACTCCCACCGCGACACCCTGAGGGCGGCCTCCGACAGCCTCACGCTGCGGGCGGCGGGCGCCCTGGCGCGGCACACCGAGGCCGCGCTGGATCTGGGGCTCGTCCACCAGAACGACGTGCCCATCCGGCGCACCACCACGCGCCGCCGGGCGCACCTGTCGCTGGTGACCACGCTCCGGCCCGGTCTGTTCCTGGTGAACAGCTGGGACGTGGAGCGGCTTCTCTTCTTCGGCCCGGGATCGGGGACCTCCCCCGACCGCACCGACCTCGACCTGCGCAGCCGCGTGGCCTGGCGCCCCACCCCGGTCGTGGGAGCGGAGGTGGAGGTGCTCTACCAGGCCATCGCCGGCTTCAGCGGCTACTCGCGGCTCTACGACCTGGACTGGCTCCCCTTCCCCGGGGGGAGCCTGCAGGTGCAGCTCGGATTCCGGCAGGACCGGCGGTCCGTGACCGGCGATTTGCGGGAGGAGTCCAGGGCCGGAGTGCGCTGGACGCTCAACCCGCGGACCCTGGTCGACGTGGCCTACGCGAGCATCCGATCGGGCCAGAGCACCAGCGCGCGGCAGAAGTCCGTCTCGGCCTTCCTGGAGTACCGGTTCTGATGGGCGCGCGCGGCGGACTCTCCTCGGTGCTCCTGCTGGGCGCGCTGGGCGCCGGCCCGGCCGCCGCCTCCATGGCGCAAGCGATCCCCGCCCCGCCGCAGCGCGCCGTCGCCG
>DATEEA010000008.1:0-23142 GCA_035281445.1 Candidatus Polarisedimenticolia bacterium | reverse complement strand
CCGAGCCGCCCCCCGCTCCGCAAGCGGCCCAGCGCCGCGACGCTCCCCAGGCCGCGCCGCACCGGCCCGCAGCAGCACCACCGCCGCCCGAGCGTCCTTCCCCCCAGCGCCAGGCCCCGCCGTCGGCGTCGGCGGATCCGTCCGGCAAGCCCGCTCCCGGCGGCAACGGCGCCCCATCGCCGGCCGGGGTTCCGCCCGAGGTGCTGGAGAAGGCGGTGCGCGAGGCGGTGGCCGCCGTCTCCGAGCAGGTCGTCCGCGAGGTGGCCTGGGAGGTGATCCCCGATCTCGCCGAGGCGATCATCCGCAAGCGGATCAGCGAGCTGGAGGAAGCCGCGGAGCGCAGCGAAGGCTGAGCCCCGCCGCACCCTGGGAAGACCCGTGAGCTCTGGAGCCCCCTCTTCGATGGACAAGTCGTTCGACCCTCGCGCCGTGGAGCCGCGCTGGCGGCGCGCGTGGGAGGAGCTCGGACTGTACCGGGCCGATCCCGCCTCGGGGCGGCCGCCGTTCTCGATGGTGATCCCGCCTCCCAACATCACCGGCCGCCTGCACGTGGGACATGGGCTCAACAACACGCTGCAGGACGTGCTGGCTCGGTGGAAGCGGATGGGCGGGCACGACGTGCTGTGGGTCCCCGGCAGCGACCATGCCAGCATCGCCACGCACGTGATGCTCGAGCGGCAGCTGGAGAAGGAGGGGACCACCCGCCAGGCCCTCGGCCGCGAGGTCTTCCTGGAGCGCGCCTGGGCCTGGAAGGAGAAGTACGGGGGCGAGATCGTGGAGCAGCTCCGGCGCCTGGGAGTGTCGTGCGACTGGTCCCGGGAGCGCTTCACCATGGACCCTGGGCTGTCACGGGCCGTGCGCGAGGTCTTCGTGCGCCTCTACGAGGAGGGCCTGATCTACCGCGACCGCTACATGATCAACTGGTGCCCTCGCTGCCGCACCGCGGTGTCCGACCTCGAGGTCGTGCACAAGGAGTTCCCCGGCACCCTCTGGACCCTCCGCTACGACCTGGAGGGCGGCGGCGCCGTCCGCGTGGCCACGACCCGCCCCGAGACCTTCCTGGGGGACGCGGCGGTGGCGGTGCACCCGGACGACGAGCGGCACCGTGGCCTGGCGGGACGCACCGCCATCCTTCCGATCCTCGGCCGCCGGATCCCGGTGGTGGCCGACGACTTCGTCGATCCTTCCTTCGGGACCGGGGCGGTGAAGGTGACCCCGGCGCACGACCCCAACGACTTCCTGGCCGGGCGGCGGCTGGGGCTCGCTCCGATCGTGATCATGGACGACGCAGGGCGGATGACCGCCGAGGCGGGCCCCTGTGCCGGCCTGGATCGGTTCGAGTGCCGCAGGCTGCTCGTGGAGCGGCTGCGCGCGGAAGGAGTGATCGAAGAGGAGAAACCTCACACGATCTCCGCGGGCCGCTGCCAGCGGTGCGACACCATCGTGGAGCCGATGATCTCGCTGCAGTGGTTCGTGGCCATGGAGCCGCTGGCACGCCCCGCTCTGGAGGCGGTGGAGAGCGGCCGCATCGTCTTCATCCCGGACTCCTGGCGCAAGACCTACTTCGAGTGGATGCGCAACATCCGCGACTGGTGCATCTCCCGCCAGCTCTGGTGGGGCCACCGCATCCCCGCTTGGTCCTGCGCCGGCTGCGGCAGGATGCTGGTGCTGCGCGAGGACCCCTCCTCGTGCCCGGAGTGCGGGTCGGATCGGCTGGAGCAGGATCCGGACGTGCTCGACACCTGGTTCTCATCCGGCCTGTGGGCCTTCTCCACGCTGGGCTGGCCGGACCGCACGCCCGAGCTCGGCCGGTACTATCCGACCAGCGTCCTGGTGACCGGCTACGACATCATCTTCTTCTGGGTGGCCCGGATGATCATGATGGGGCTCAAGTTCATGGGAGACGTTCCGTTCCGCGCCGTCTTCTACAACGGCCTGGTTCGCGACGCCCAGGGCGAGAAGATCAGCAAGATGAAGGGCAACGTCATCGATCTGTTCGACCTGATGGACACGTACGGCACCGACGCCGTGAGGTTCACCTACGCCGCCATGTCCTCTCCCGGGGCGGACGTCCCGCTGTCGCCGGGGCGGCTGGAAGGGAGCCGGGCCTTCGCCAACAAGATCTGGAACGCGGCGCGGTTCGCCCGCCCTCACCTGGAAGGCCCGCGCGCAGCGACGATGCGGAGGGAAAACCTCTCGGTGGCCGATCGCTGGATCCTGAGCCGGGGGAGCCGCACAGCGAGGGAGATCCACGAGGCGCTGTCCGCCTACCGGTTCGACGAGGCGGCAGCCGCCATCTACCGGTTCACCTGGCACGACGTCTGCGACTGGTACCTGGAGCTGAGCAAGCCGGCCCTGGCGGCCGGAGGGCGGGAGGCGGAGGCCGCCCGCGCCGTGCTGTCCCACACCCTCGATCGGGTGCTGCGACTGCTGCACCCCTTCATGCCGTTCCTCACCGAGGAGCTGTGGCAGGGGCTCGTGCGCGGCGCAGAGGATCCCGTGTCCCTCTCCCTGGCCGCCTACCCCCAGGACGAGCCCCGGTGGGACGATCCCGAAGCCGAGAGGATGATGGACCGGATGATGGAGACGGTCGTGGCCGCGCGCAACCTGCGGGCCGCCAGCGGCATCGCCGGCGGAACCAGGCTTCCCCGCCTCGAGCTGGTGACGGCGGACGACCAGGTCCGGCGGGATCTGTCGGCGCTGGCCCCCTCCATCGCCGGCTCCACCCGGACGGCCGAGGTGGTGTTCGTGGCGTCGTTCGCGCCCGGGATCGATCGCGCGCGCACGGTGACCTCGCTGGGGGAGATCGGGCTGCCTCTGGAGGGGGTCATGGACAGGCCGGCCGAGCGGGAACGCCTGCAGCGGGAGATCGAACGCGTGACCAAGGAGCTCTCCGTGCACCAGGCCAAGCTCTCCAACGATCGCTTCGTGCAGCGGGCCAGACCGGAGGCGGTGGAGAAGGTCCGATCCGCCCACCGCGAGCTGTCCGAGCGCCTGTCCCGGTTGCAGGCGACCCTCGCCCAGATCGCAACGTGATCTCCGCATGCCCGCGCCTCCCGCCCACCTGATCGCGCGCCTGGCGCGCCAGGCCCTCCTGGAGGACCTCGGCCCCGGCGACCTCACCACCGGCGCCCTGGCGCCTGCGGGACGGCGGGCGTGGGGACGCATCGAGGCGGGTGCGGCGCTGGTGGCGGCGGGCCTGGAGCCGGCACGGGCCGCCTTCCTGGCCCTCGATCCCGCCGCCCGGTTCCCCTCGGCCGCGGGCCGGGGAGAGGAGGTGCCCCCGGGCGGGACGCTGCTGGCGGTGGAGGCCGACGCCGGCGCCATCCTCTCCGCCGAGAGGACCGCGCTGAACTTCCTGGGGCGACTCTGCGGCATCGCCACCCTGGCCCGCCGGTGCGTGCGGGAGGCCGGCGCGGCGGGGACGCGGGCCGGGGTGTACGCCACCCGCAAGACCACGCCGGGGCTGCGGTGGCTGGAGAAGGACGCGGCCGAGGCGGGGGGCGCCCGCCGCCACCGCGAAGGGCTGTGGGACGCGGTGCTGATCAAGGACAACCACCTGGCTCTCGGATACGGTCCCGCCGAGGCGGTGGCCAGGGCGCGGGCGTGGGCCGGACACGGGGTGGCCGTGGAGGTCGAGGTGGACACGCTGGAGCATCTCGATGAGGCGCTCGCGTCGGGAGCGGACGTGATCCTGCTGGACAACATGCCGCTGGAGGCGATGCGCGAGGCCGTACGGCGGGCGGAGACCCTGACGGGCCGCCGCCCGGCGCTGGAGGCCTCGGGCGGCATCACGCTCCAGACCGTCCGCGAGGTCGCCGCCACGGGGGTGGACCGCATCTCCATCGGGGCGCTGACGCACTCCGCGCCGGCGGCCCCGCTCAGCCTGATCCTCTCCATGCTGCCGTGATCGCGGGGCGCACGGACCTCGGCGAGATCCTCGACCGGCTGGCCCGGCGGCGGGCAGAGCGCGGCGGCTCGCTGGCCTGGTCGCTCGCGTGGCACGAGACGGTGGAGTCCACCAACGACCTCGCCCGCGAGCTGGCCGCGAGCGGTTCCCCCGAAGGGACGGTGGTCCTGGCAGGAGAGCAGACACGCGGGCGGGGGCGCTCGGGCCGGACATGGCACTCGCCGCCGGGGCAGGGACTGTATGCCTCGGTGCTCCTGAGGCCCCAGGCGGCGCCCGCGCACGTCCCCCTGGTGGGGCTGCTGGCGGGGATCGCGGCGGCCGAGGCCCTCGCCGGCCTCTCAGGCGCCGAGGTGCGCGTCCAGTGGCCCAACGACCTGGTGGCCGGAGACCGGCCGGGGCGCTCCCCGGCCGAAGCGCGCCGCAAGGTGGGAGGGATCCTCGTGGAGGCCCGCACCTCCGCCGGCGCGCTGCGCGACGTGGTGGCCGGGATCGGGATCAACCTGGCCCAGCGGGAAGGGGAGTTCCCGCCGGACATCGCCCACCGGGCCGTCTCCCTCGAGACGCTGTCGGGACGAGCCATCGGGGTGACCGTGGCTGCGGCGGCGGTGCTCGGCTCGCTCGATGGCTGGTATACCCTCTGGGGCGGGCGCGACCACGAGGCGGTGCTCTCGGCCTATCGCCGCCTGGCCGTCGATCTGGAGGGGACCAGGGTGCGGGTCCACGACGGAGGCCCTCCCTGGGAGGGGCTGACGGCCGGGCTGGCCGACGACGGCGCGCTGAGGGTCCGCCGGAGCGGCCCGGGCGGCCGGACCGCGGCGCTGCGCTACGGAGAGGTGCAGCGGGTGGAGGAGATCTGATGCTGCTGGTGCTGGATGTCGGCAACACCCACACGGTGCTCGGGCTGTACGACGGGGAGACGCTGCGGGCCGACTGGCGGCTGGCCACGCACCACGGACGGACCCCGGATCAATGGGCCGTGGAGGTGGCCGCGCTGCTGCAGCTCGAGGGGCTGGGCCGCGACGCCGTGGAGGCGGCCTGCATGTCGTCGGTGGTGCCCCCCCTCAACGGGACCCTGGCGGGGATGGTGCAGAAGCTCTTCGGCATCGAGCCGCTGCACGTGGGCCCGGGCACCAGGACGGGCATCAAGATCCTCTACGAGAACCCGCTGGAAGTGGGGGCCGACCGCATCGTCAACAGCGTCGCGGCGCTGGCCCGTGTGGGCGGACCGGCCATCGTCGTGGACCTGGGCACCGCCACCACCTTCGACGCCCTCTCCTCCCGGGCCGAGTACCTCGGCGGGATCATCGTGCCGGGGCTTGTGGTGTCGGCCGAGGCGCTCTTCGCCCGCGCCGCCAAGCTGCCCCGCGTGGAGGTGCGCCGCCCCCCCCGGCTGATCGGCCGCAACACCGTCCACAGCATCCAGTCCGGCCTCTACCACGGCTACGCCGCGATGATCAACGGCGTTCTCGATCTGATGAAGGCGGAGATGGAGGGGCCGCCCAAGGTGGTCCTCACCGGCGGACTGAGCGCCACCTTGGCCGGCGATCTGCGCGGCATCGACCTCATCGATCCGCGTCTGACCCTGGAAGGGCTGCGCCTCATCCACGCCAGGAACCGCGCCTCGTGATCGTCCTGTTCGTCTGCACCGCCAACATCCACCGCAGCGCGCTGGCCGAGGCCATGCTGGCCTCGGCGCTTCGGGCCGCCGGTCGCTCCGACCTGCGCGCCGCCTCCGCCGGCACCATCGCGCTCCAGGGCCTGCCCGCTTCTCGGGAAGCCTCCGAGCTGGCGCGCCGGCGGGGGCTGGACCTCTCCGGGCACCGCTCGCGGCCCCTGCGCCGGCCTCATCTCCTGGAGGCGGCCAGGGTGCTGGTGATGGAGTCGGCGCACCTGTCGCACGTCGGCTCTCTCGCCCCGGAGGCCCTCCCGCGGACCTGCCTGCTCAGCGCGTACGCTCCTCCCGGATGCCGCATCCGGCCGGGTGGGGACGTCCCCGACGCCTTCGACGGAGACGAGGAAGGCCTCCTGCGCAGCCACGAAGTGCTGCGGGACTGCGTGGACCGTCTCTGGTCGGAGCTGTCGTGCCGGACCATGGAGGCCTACGTCGCGGCGGTGGAGTCCCGGCTCCAGGCGAGGGTGGGCGGAGGCCTGTCGCTGTCACCCGCGGACTGGTCGCTTCTCGACGCCTGGTGGTCCGACGGGGTGCCTCTCTGGATCGTGCTGGACTGCCTGGAGGAGACCATCGCCAGGACCGAGCGGCGCGGCGACTCCGGGCGCATGCGACGGCTGTCCTATTGCGCCCCGCTGGTCCACGAACGGCGCGAGGCGTGGCGGCGCTCCATGGTGGGGGAGCCGCCCGTCCGCCGGGAGGAGGAGAGCCCGCTCGGCGCAGCGGCGCAGCGGCTGCGCGACGCCGCGCAGGCGCTCTCCGGGACGGGGCAGGCCCAGGCCGCGAGGGCGGTGGAGAAGGCGCTGCTGGAGGTGGAAGCGATGCCCAGGGACGAGGGGCCGGCGCTGCAGCGGCTGCGGCTGCTGGAGCTGGAGGACGATCTCGGGACCGCCCTTCGCGCCGCCGCCGGCCCTCACGCGCTGGCCTCTCTCTCCCGGATGGCCGAGGGGGAGCTGCAGCCCCACGCCGGCCGCATGACCCCTGAAGCGCTGCAGCGCACGCTGGCCCTGCTCGTCGACCGCCGGCTGCGCGACCACTACGGCATCCCGCCGCTGGCTCCCGAGTAGCGCTTTGACGCCGGGGCCGCGACCGGCGTAACCTGACGCGGGCCGCGAGGAGGGCCGCCACCGGACGGTCCCCGTGCGCTCGCGCCCCCTGCTCTGGTGCTCCTTCAGCTTCCTTCTCGGCATCCTGCTCGCTCCAGCGGAAAGCTCCGCCGGCGCGTGGGGGCCGCTGTCGGCCGTCCTTCTCGGCGGCGGCCTGGCGCTGACCGCGGCCGCCCGCGGCAAGGCCGCTCTCACCCTCGCCGCGCTGCTCGTCGCCGCAGGCTACGGAGCCTGCGGCGCCCTGGCCGCCCGCTGCGCGGCGCGCCCTCCGGCCTGGTCAATCGCCGCCCAGGCGGCGCTGCAGCCCGCCCTCTTCCGCGATGGAGTGGGGCTGCTCGGGCGCGTGGCCTCTCCCCCGCGGCCCCTGCGATCCCTGCCCTCCGGCGAGGAGCCCGCGGAGGAGCTCGTCGTCGAGGTGCACCGGGTCGTGGCCGGCCGTCGCTCCCGCCCCGCGGCGGGGCGCGTGCTGTTGAGGGTGCCACCCCCGCCGCGGGGCGCGCCGGAGGCCGGGCGGCTGCGCCGCGGGGATCGGATCCGCGTCTTCGCCCGCGTCAGGCTCCCCCGGCCGGGGCCCGCTGCTCCCGGCTCGTCGCTGGGCGGGGTGGAAGCGCTGGGGCAGGTCAAGTCGCGCCGGCTCCTTGCCGCCTCTCCAGCCCGCGAGGGCGGTCCGGCCCGCCGTCTGATGCGCCGCGTGGACGCGCTGCGCGCCGAGTTGCTTCGCCGGCTCGACGTCTCGTTCGGCCCCTCTCCCCGAGCGCGTCGCGCCGCCGCGGTGAGCCAGGCTCTGCTGCTGGGCGAGAGGGGAGGACTGGGACCCGAGGAGTCCAGGCTGCTGCAGGAGTCGGGCCTCGCGCATCTGCTCGCGGTGAGCGGATTCAACGTGGCCGTGCTGGCCTGGGTCGTGGTCGCGGGGATGCGCGCAGCGGGGCTTCCCCCGCGCGCTGCGTGCGCGGCCGCCCTGCCTCTGCTGGCTCTCTACCTCCTGCTCAACCGTGAGGAGAGCTCGGTGGTCCGGGCCACCATCATGGCGGCGGTCTTCCTGGCCTCGCGCCTCGGCGGGGTGAGAGCCGACCTGCTCAACCTCACGGGGCTCGCGGGCCTCGCCATCCTGGCGCGCAGCCCCGGCGAGGCGCACTCACCCGGCTTCCAGCTCTCCTTCGCCGCCACCCTGGCGCTGCTGGCGATCCCTGCAGGCGGAGATCCCCGCGCCTCCAGGCTCCGCCGGCAGGCGCGGGGCCTGGCCGCGGGGACTCTGGCCGCCATGGCCGCCACCGCGCCCCTGGCCGCCTTGCACTTCAACCGGGTGTGCCCGGGAGCGCTCCCCGCAAACCTTCTCGCCGGGCCGATCATGAGTGTCGCCTTCCTCCTCGTTCTGGGGATCGAGGGACTCTGGGCGGCGGCCGGCCCGGCCGCCGCGGCGGTGGCGGCCCAGGCCGCGGAGCGGTGCGTCACCGCCTGCTTCGCCGTCGCCGAGATGGTGGCGTCGATCCCCGGGATGACCTACCGGCGCGTGACCCCGGGCTGGGTTCTGATGGCCGCCTACGGCCTGACGCTGGCCTGCGCGCTCCCGCGGGGCCGGCGATCAGGGGCGGCCCCTCTCGCGCGGCGGTGGGCCTGGATCGCCTGGGGCTGCTGCGCCGCCGTCCTGGCCGCACCTCTCGACACGCGGCGCCGTCCGGAGGGGCTGCGGGTGACCTTCCTGGACGTGGGCCAGGGAGACGCCGTCTTGCTGGAGACGCCGGGAGGGGAGCGCCTCCTTGTGGACGCGGGGGGCTCGCCCTCCGGACATCATGACGCCGGCGAGAGGATCGTCGGCCCGGCTCTGTGGGATCGCGGCGTGGCCTCCATCGACCGGCTGATCCTCACGCACTCCGACGCCGATCACGCCGGCGGAGCCGCCGCCGTGGCCGAGGGGTTCCGTCCCAAGGAGATCGCAGGACCCTCCGGCTGGCCGGCCTGGCGCCCGGCGGCCGGGCGCCTCGCCGCGCGCGCCCCCGGCGCCCGGTGGAGGGAGCTGGTGAAGGGTGATCGGATCTGTCTGCGAGGTGCCTGCGTGGAAGTGCTGCACCCGCCCGGCCGCTCCGCTCCTCCCGCCGCGCGCCCCAACGAGCAGTCGCTGGTGCTGAGGGTCTCCTCGGGGGGCGCTGCGGCGCTGCTGACCGGCGACGCGGGGTCGGCCACCGAGAGAGAGCTCGAGGCGACCCTGCTTCCGGCGCGCCTCCTCAAGGTGGGGCACCACGGCAGCCGCACCGCCACCAGCGAGCGGCTGCTGGCGGCCGCCGCCCCGCGCCTCGCGGTGATTTCGTGCGGACAGAACAACCCCTTCGGCCACCCGCACCGTGAGACGCTCCAGCGTCTCCAGGCGGCCGGCGTGCGCATCCTCTCAACGGACCGCCACGGCGAGGTCGAGGTGGAGCTGCTGCCCCGGCACACCCGCGTCCGGACGGCACGTCGTCCGGCCGCCGCGCCGCCGATCAGGAGATGGGGCGGGGGATGAAGCAGAGGACGAGGATGGCCAGCGCCAGGACAGCCACCGCGATCCGCCCGGCACCCGGATCGGCCGCCGGATGACTCACCGCCGGGTGCCTGGGGCCGACCAGGATCAGCAGGGTGGCGAAGAACAGCCACCCTGGATAGACCAGCAGCCCCAGGCCGACGAAGGCGGCCAGGGTGACGAACGAGGCGACGGCGTGCACCCGGGCGGACAGGGCGAAGCAGATGTGCCCGCCGTCGAGCTGGCCGATCGGAAACAGGTTGATGGCCGTGGCCAGGCATCCGACCCATCCCGCCATGAGCGGGCCCGACAGCAGCGGGATCTCGCCCTCGGGCCAGGAGGGAGGGATGACGCTCATCAGCCAGGCGAGAAGAAGAGGGATCCCCACGCGCTCGCTCGGGCCGGCGGTGTCCGCGGGGACCGACTCCACGTGCAGCAGGCCGAAGAGGATCACCGGCAGCGCCACGGCGAACCCGGCCAGCGGGCCGGCGACGCCGATATCGAACAGCGCGCGGCGATCCGGTATGGGAGCCCGGATCCGGATGAACGCTCCGAACGTCCCCATGATGGGAAATGGATTCGGCAGAAAGTACGGCAAGGAGGCGTCCACGCCGTAGCGGCGGCAGGCCAGGTAGTGCCCCATCTCGTGGACACCGAGGATGGCCATCAGACAGAGCGTGTAGGGGAGTCCCAGCAGGAGCAGCCCGGGATCGCGCAGCACCTCGGCCGCGGCGTCCCGCCCCATCGGGACCATCGCGGCGGAGTTGACCGCGCCGGCGAACAGCATGGTGCCGAAGGTCGAGACCGCCAGGACGGCGTGGAGCGCCAGTCCCCTGGGAAGGGCGCCGCCCGCGGAGAGCGGGGCGGGGAGGAGTGGAGAGCTCCAGGCCGGCCCGGGGCCGCCGGGGCGGCCGGGGTCTTCCTCGCCGGACGGCGCCTGCGGCGGGATCGAAGGGATGGGCATCGCCGGTCGAGTATAGCCGGGCGAAGTGGACCCCTCCACACCGGACGGCGTCTGGCGGGGAGCCGTGCTAAGATGGCTGCGGTGTCGCGATGAAACGACTTGGCGTGGCTCTTCCGGTCCTGCTCCTCCTCTCCATCGTCGCCGCGCACTGGCCCGCCGAGGCCGCGCGCCGGACCATCCGCGGGCACAGCACGTCACCGCGCCGCCACGTCATCCACAGCACCCACGGGCGGGTCGTCAGCTTCTATTACGTCCCCTATTTCTACGGCGGAGGCTGGGGCTACTACGGCCACCCCTACGCCTACGGCTACGGCCACTATCCCGCCTCTCCGCGGTACTACGACTACGGTCCCAGCGCCGATGTGGCCTTCATCGACACCGACATCTCTCCGGAGAAGGCCGAGGTCAGGCTGGACGGCGAGTACATCGGCGTGGCCGACAACTTCGACGGCTACCCGCGCTTCCTGGCGGTGAAGCCGGGGCGGCACACGCTTTCCTTCAGCGCCGAGGGACGCGAGACGATCACGCGGCGGATCAGGGTGCCCCGCGGCGCGGTGCTGAGCTTCGATTTCACCCTTCCCAAAGCGGGCCGGGGCGGTCCCGGCGTGACCGAGGACGACGAGGAGCTGGTGGTCCCGGATCCCGACCCGCAGTCCTACTCCAGCGAGGAGGAGGGTGCGGCGCCCGACGGGGAGTTGGATCAGGACAACGATGCCGGAGAGGAGCCGGGATTCCTGCGATTGAGGGTCATGCCCCCCGACGCCTCCGTCTACATCGACGGCGAGTTCGTGGGGACCGCCTCCACCCTGTCCCGGCTCCACGGCAGCCTGAGGATGGACGGCGGGAGGCATCGCGTGGAGATCTCCCGGCCCGGATACAGGACGGCCCGGCGGGACGTGGAGATCGTCCCCGGAGAGCGGGCCACCGTCGAGGTCGAGCTCGAGCGCGACCGCTGAGTCAGATCAGGTTCTTGAAGTTCTTGCCGGGCTTGAACCGGATGGTGCGCCCCGGCGGGATGCGGACTTCCCGCCCGGTGCGAGGGTTCCTGCCGATCCCCTTCTTCCTGGGCTTCACCTGAAAGACCCCGAAGCCCCGCAGCTCGATCCTCTCCCCGCGGCGCATCGACTCCTTCATGGCGTCCAGGACGGCCTCCACGGCGATCACAGCCTTCACCCGCGTGATGTCGGCCGCCTTGGAGACCTGGTTGATGATGTCCGCCTTGATCATCCGGCTCCTCCCTCGTTCTCCGGCAACAGCCCTAACGATTGTATCTCAAGGACTTAGCGGCGAATTATAGGAAGGCGCCCCACCCCTGTCAACAGCTTTTCCGGCCGTGTCCGGCCGCAGCCCGTACCGCGTGGTATCGTTGCCGGCCCATGTCCCTTCCCCTGGTCGCCATCGTGGGCGCTCCCAATGCCGGGAAATCGACCCTCTTCAACCGGCTGCTCGGCCGGCGCCGGGCCCTGGTGCACGCCCGGCCGGGGATGACGCGGGACCTCAACGAGCAGGAGTGCGCCTGGGGGGGCCGGGCGATCCGGCTGCTGGACACGGGAGGTCTCTTCGCCCCGGGTGACGAGCCGCTGGCGGAGGGGGTGCGCCGCCTGGTGGAGCGGGCCGCCCGGCGGGCCGACGTGCTGATCCTCGTGGTCGACGGGCGGGCCGGGTTGACCCCGATCGATCGCGAGCTGGGGGCGCTGTTCCGCTCCACCGGCAGGCCGGTGGTGCTGGCCGTCAACAAGCTCGACGTCCCTGGGCTGCTCGATCACGCGGCGGAGTTCCACGCCCTGGGCTTCGACGACGTGGCGGGGATATCGGCGGAGCACGGACGGGGGATCGACGAGCTCATCCACACGGTGGATCGCCACCTTCCGGACCCGGCTCAGGAGGCAGCCCCGCCCTGTCCCGGCGAGCTGCGCCTGGCCATCGCCGGGCGGCCCAACGTCGGGAAGTCATCCCTGCTCAACCGCCTGCTGGCCGAGGAGCGGGTGCTGGTCAGCGAAGTCCCCGGCACCACCCGGGACACCATCGACACCCTGCTGCGGCGCGAGGGGAGGGCCTATCGCATCGCCGACACGGCGGGGCTTCGGCGCAGCGGCCGGATCGATCCAGGTCCCGAGGGTCTCTCCGCCATGGCCGCGCGCAGGCAGGTGGAGCAGGCCGACGTCGCGCTCATCGTGATGGACGCCTCCGAGGGAGTGACCCAGCAGGACCTCCACGTGGCGGGGATCGCCCACCAGGCCGCCCGGCCCTTCATGGTGCTCCTCAACAAGATCGACCGGCTCGAGCCGGACGGGGCGCGCGAGCTGCTGGAGGAGGCGGCCCGCCGGCTGCGCTTCGCTCCCTTCGCCCCCATCCGGGCCATCTCCGCGCGCACCGGCACGGGGATCGCTGCCATCCTCCCGCTCGCCGGCGAGGTGCACGCCGAGGCCTCCAGCCGCCTGTCCACCGGCCGGCTCAACGGCTGGCTGAGAGCCGCGCTGACGGCCCATCCTCCTCCCTCCACGGGAGGGAAGGAGACCCGCTACTTCTACGCCGTGCAGACCGGCTCCAACCCGCCTCGCGTGACGCTGTTCGGCAACCGCGCGGCGAAGCCGCACTTCTCGTACCAGCGCTATCTGGAGAACTCTCTGCGCGCGCGCTTCGGGCTGTCGCGGACCCCCGTGATCGTTCAATACCGCGAAAGGCCGCGCACCGAGCGCGATTCCAAGCCGCGCCCCAAAACAGCCCGCAAGCGCCGGGTTTGACTCACCTCCCAACGGGACATAGATTCTGGCCGCGCCCGATACGGCCGACTCGATCACACCGCCCAGACGGAGACGTCGATGGTTCTGTTCAACTACTCCACCAAGGAAATCACGGCCAAGATCGTGTACTACGGCCCGGGTCTCTGCGGCAAGACCACGAACCTCCAGTTCATCTACGACAATCTCCCGGCCACTATCAACAAGGGCAAGATGCTGTCGCTGGCCACCAAGACGGACCGCACCCTCTTCTTCGATTTCCTGCCGATCGATCTCGGCACCATCCGCGGCATGCGCACCCGGCTGCAGCTCTACACCGTGCCCGGCCAGGTCTTCTACAACACCACGCGAAAGCTCGTGCTCAAGGGCGCGGACGGAGTCGTCTTCGTGGCCGATTCGCAGAAGCGCATGGCCGAGGCGAACCAGGAGTCGTTCCGCAACCTGGAGGAGAACCTCGCCGAGCACGGGATGAACCTGGCCGAGATGCCGCTCATCATCCAGTTCAACAAGCGCGATCTGCCGGACGTGGCCAACATCGAGGAGCTCAACGCGTCCTTGAACCGCTTCAACGCGCCGATCTACGAGGCGGTGGCCACCACGGGGATCGGCGTCCACGAGACGCTGCGTGCCGCCACGCGACTCGTCCTCAACTCCCTCAAGGAGCGCTACGCGGACAAGAAGGAAGAGCGCCTGGATGCCGCGTCGCAGGCGGCCGCGGCCGCGGCGCAGAAGGCGGCCCAGCGGACGGCGCCACCCGTGGCCCGGACCGCCCCGGCGCAGCCGGCCCTGGCCGCTCCCGCCGCCCTTTCCATGTCCGCTCCGGCGGCCGCCGCTCCGCCCACCGACCCGGCCATGGCGGTCCCCGCGGACTGGGCCGTGAAGGAGGAGCCCGGCTTCGGATCCGCTCTGTCCCAGGAGGAGCCGGAGAGCCTCCCGCTCGACCCCGGCCCGGCCTCCCTGAGCCTGGACACCGATGACCCCGGCGTGCTCAGCCTGGAGGAGGACGAGTCCGAGACGCTGACCCTGGAAGCGGAGGAGGAGACGGCCGCCGAGGAGCCTGTCCTGGAGCTGGCCGGGGAAGAGCCTCTCTCGTTCGACCTGTCGGACGAGGAGACGCCGCTGGCGGTGGAGGAGGACGAGCCGGCGGTCCGGGCCATCCCCGTGGGAACCGGCGGCATGGACGAGCCCGAGCCGATCGACCTGGGGAGCATCGACGACCTGCCCGCCTGGGACGCCGGCCAGGACGCCCCGGACTCCGGGTCCGCGCCGCCGCCGGAGGCCCTCGGCGGGCCGGCCGCCGCGCCCGAAGGGGATCCGCGGGCTGTCTCCCTGGACGAGGATCGTCCCTTCCATCTCGATCTCACCGCGGACACCGGGCTGGACGACGACGCGTCCGCGCCGCTGGACCTCGACCTCGACGATGCCCCTTCCTCGATCCCGGCGGGCGGGGCGTCCGGCCCCGCCGGCCACCTCTTCGAGGAGAGCCGGGACGATCCCCAGGGTGTCCCCGCGGAGGACTCCGCCCGCGTGGTCGCCGTCCGCGCCTCGGCCGCCGGCCGCCAGGAGATCAACGTCCCGATCCAGCTCGCCATCGGAGACAAGAGCATCCGGTTCGAGCTGCGGATCTCCCTCGACCTCGCCGCGGTGCCGGCGGCCGGAGGTCCCGGCGGCGAAGGCCTGCGCCGATGACCATCAACTGTCCCGGCTGCAGCGCGAGCCTCAAGTTCGACGCGGACCGCCTGGCGGGACGCCGGCGGGCGAAGTGCCCCAGGTGCCAGTCCTCGATCGAGCTCCCTGCGCAGGCGGCTCCCGGCGCGGCGTCCTCCATGTTGTCGGTGACCTGCGGCGGCTGCGGCGCGCGCCTCAAGGCTCCGGCGCAGCAGGCGGGCGGGCGAAGCAAGTGCCCGCGCTGCGGCGAGCCGGTCACCATCGCCCCCGCCGAGGGTTCTGCCTCGGCACCCACGCTCCCGCCGGCCGCGCGGCCGGCGGCCCCGGGAGACGCCGAGGAGTCATCCGGGGCGGCCACGCGGCGCATCGACTCGCGCACCCTGGGCATGGAGCTCGCAGGGATGCGCGGCTCGGCCCCTCCTCCCGGCGGCGTCGATCTCGACGAGTTCATCCGCACGCCGCCTTCCTCCGAGGGCCAGAGCACCGGCGGCGGAGCCGCCGGCCGGCCTCCCGCCGTCTCCCTTCTGCGCCCACCGGTGGCGGCGATGGCGCAGGCGGCGGAGGGGATCCGTGAGGCGGCGCGGGGGATGGATCCCCGTCCCGGCGTCGCCGAGCCCTCCAGGGAAGCGGTCGCGCCCCGGGCTGCGGCGACGCCGCGCCGGGAGACCGAGCGGCACCACGAACGTCCGGGCCGCCAGGAGCCCCCCCGGTTCGAGCCCTATCCGGTGACCCGCGGTCTGGCCGCCGGGGCTCTGGCGGGCGGCGTGGTGGGAGGGCTGGCCGCCGCGGCCGCCGATCTCCTCGTCTCCCCAGGCTGGGGATGGCTGCTCTCGCCGCTGCTTCTCCCCTCCGGGTTCCTGGGCGCGCCCGACGCCGCCATCAGGATGATCCTGCTCGCCGTCTCCGGCGGCCTGGCCGGCCTGATCGCGGCGGGGGCAGGCTCACCGGCCCGGGACTCCCGGCCGCTGTCGGCCCGCCGGTGTCTCGGCTTCGCGGCGCTTCCGGGGGTGGCCCTGGGGCTCGTCTCGCTGCTCACCCCTGCGGCGGGGGAGATCGGATTGACGCTCTGGCCCGCAGTCAACTGGATGCGGGACCTCCTGCTGGTCGGCCTGCTCACTCCGGCGCTCAACAAGGTCCTCCCCGGACGCGCCTGAGGCGTCTCCCTCCTGCTCCCGGCGGATCCCTGTGCTAGAATCCCTGCCGCCGTGCCACACGGAATCGGCGCCACTCCAACTCTTTGTACATGAAGGAGATCGGTCTGATGCGTTCGTCTACTGGGGGCCGCGCGGCGGGGCGGGCGGCCCGGCTGGCCGCGCTCGGCCTGCTCTGCCTGACGGCCGCTCCGGCGGCCCTGGCCCGCCAGGAAGCCACCCCCAGCCTCACCTTCTATCCGGCCCTCCATCTGAAGTTCGTCGACGCCCAGGCCAGAAACTACTTCCGCGTCCAGTCCGGCGTGGTGAACGTCAGCGGGGCCCCCATGACCGAGCTGGTCCTCGTGCAGCGGTTCCCGGATGGATTCACGCCGCGTCTGGTGGGGCCCGAGGAGCAGGTCTTCTTCAAGCGGCCCGAGGGGTTCTCGGAGTCCCTCGAAGGGAACGTTTACACCATGAGGCTCCCCGAGCTGCGCATCGCCGAGGCCACAGCGCTGGTGTTGGAGCTGAGCTATCAGGGACGTCCGGCCGCGGTGACCTTCCCGGCCGTGGAGGTGGAGTACCTGCAGGGTGGGGAGCGGCGCAAGGAGAAGGGCCCCGATCAGACGTGGGATCTCTCCAAGTACACCAAGTATTCCGGGACCTTGCGGGAGTTCATCAAGCGCTACGCGGGGATGGATCTCAGGATCCCCAACGAGCAGCTCAGTTGGGGGTTCTCGGGGCTGGCGGCGCGGGCGGCGGGAAAGGTGGCCACGGGACCCGTGGAGATCGACGCCGACGGGACCGGGCGCATGCGGTTCAGCCTGCAAGCGGGGACACCCGGCGAGCTGCGGCAGCTCATGCTGATCAAGCGCCCCAGCAACCCGGCGCGGGACCCCAAGGCGAACGACGAAGTGCGCCGCCTGGTGATGGACATGGTTCAGTCCACGGCCGATTTCACGCTGGACGCCGACGACTTCTCGGTCAGGAAGCAGAAGCTGGGCCGGTGGAACGCCTGGGTGGCCGAGACGCGATGGCGCGATCGGGTGAAGGACCGGCTGGGCGAGGGACCGTCCCGCTGGTACGTCTTCACCGACGAGAAGCAGGGGAGTCAGTACGTCATCAACATCTCGGCGCAGGGCCGGGGCGCGGGGGCCGCCCTCGAGAGCCCCAACCCCGAGCGCGAGAAGGAGCTGATGGCGGAGCTGGAGGGGATCGTCGCCTCGATCCGCCTGCTCTAACCGCCGGCCGCTGCCAGCCCTTCCGGGGAGGTTCGCCGCGGTGAAGAGAGGGGCACGCCCGAACCGCCGCCTCGCCGCCGTGCTGGCGTGGCTCCTGCCGGCGATCATGGCCGGGACCGCGCCGCTTCCCGCCGAGGTCCAGCCTCTCACGCTCTACCAGAAGACCGCCCGCGCCGCCCTGGTGGTGCGGGCGCGCACCCTCACCGACTCCACCCGCAGGCCGCGTCTGCTCGTGCTGGAAGCGGTGAAGGGCTCCTATCCGGAGCGCGCCACGATCACCATCGTCCCCTACGCCCAGGACAACGCCAACCCTACCCCCTGGCTGCGCCGCGAGGTCTTCAGGAAGGGGGAGGAGTCGCTGCTCTTCCTGATGCCGTACGCGGACCCGTCGGGCAGGGGAGGGGGATCGGACGTTTTCTCCGTTCTCGGAGCCCACCAGGGCAAGGTCCCCGTCCCCCCGGAGGGGGCCGACGCGCTGCTGGCGGCGGTGCGCCGGTTCTCGGCGATCCTGGCCCAGGGCCAGCTGGAGACCCAGGCCCTCGGCCTGCGCGCCATGCTGAAGGAGAAGAATCCGCTGCTGATCGAGGCCGGGCTCGAGGAGTGCCTGCGGCTGAGGCTGGCCGAGCGCGAGGACCTCGACCCCCTCCGCGCGCTGCTGGATCACCCCCGCACCGATCTGCGGGCTTCGGCCCTGGCCCTGATGCGGCAGATCCTGGAGGCTCAGCCGCGGGAGGAGGCCCCGGCCGCGGCCCCGCCCGATCCGCGGCTCTTCGAGGCGGTCGCCGCGCGGGCCCGGCTCGACGAGGACCCGGCGGTGCGGCTCCAGGCGGTGGGGGCGCTCGCGTCATTCGGCCACGGCGCGGCGCTGGCGCTGCTGGAGAGCATCGGCACGGCCGATCCCAGCCAGCACGTGCGCTACGAGGCGCTGGTCGCCGCGCGCCGCATCAAGGAAGGTGCGCGTTGACACCGCTGTCTCCGGCGCTATAATCGGGACTCCACGTTCGACGTCCCACGCTAGCGGACCTTGCCCAAGAGGGCCATCACGAGGCGAAGCCATGAAGCCTGCCGAAGTATTGCGACTCTGCAGGGACCAGAACATCAAGATCGTCGACATCAAGTTCATGGACTTTCCGGGCCTGTGGCAGCACTGCTCCTTCCCGACGCACGAGCTGGTGGAGAGCTCCTTCCAGAACGGCTTCGGGTTCGACGGCTCCTCCATCCGCGGCTGGCAGAGCATCAACGAGAGCGACATGCTGGTCGTGCCGGATCCGACCACCGCGGTGGTGGACCCCTTCCTGGCCACGCCCACCCTGCACATGGTGGGGAACATCCTGGACCCCATCACCAAGGAGAAGTACGGGCGGGACCCGCGCAACATCGCCCAGAAGGCCGAGGCCTATCTGAACCAGACCGGCATCGCCGACACCGTGTACTTCGGATCGGAGGCCGAGTTCTTCGTGTTCGACAGCATCCGCTTCGACCAGCGGGAGCACGAGGGCTACTACCACATAGACTCCATCGAAGGGCGGTGGAACTCGGGGCGTGACGAGGCCCCCAACCTGGGATACAAGCCGCGGTTCAAGGAGGGATACTTCCCGGTCCCGCCGACCGACGCCTACCAGGACCTCCGCAGCGAGATGGTCACCCTGATGGAGCAGTGCGGCCTGACCGTCGAGGCGCATCATCACGAGGTGGCCTCCGCCGGCCAGATGGAGATCGACATCAAGTACGCCGCCCTGACCCGGTGCGCGGACAACATCCTGCTGTTCAAGTACATCGTCAAGAACACCGCCCGCCGGCACAACAAGACCGTCACCTTCATGCCCAAGCCGATTTTCGGAGACAACGGGTCGGGGATGCACTGCCACCAGAGTCTCTGGAAGGGGGGGCAGCCGTTGTTCGCGGGCAACAGCTACGCCGGGCTGTCGGAGATGGCGCTGCACTACATCGGCGGACTGCTCAAGCACGCCCCGGCCGTGGTCGCCTTCGCCGCGCCCACCACCAACTCGTACAAGCGGCTCGTCCCGGGGTTCGAGGCGCCGGTCAACCTGGCCTACTCCCGACGCAACCGATCGGCGGCGATCCGCATCCCCATGTACTCCCAGGAGCCCAAGGCCAAGCGTCTGGAGTTCAGACCGCCGGATCCCTCGTGCAACCCGTACCTGGCCTACGCCGCGATGCTGATGGCCGGCCTCGACGGGATACAGAACCGCACCGACCCCGGCCAGCCTCTGGACAAGGACATCTACGGGCTGGCCCCCGAGGAGATGAAGGACGTACCGACCCTTCCCGGCTCGCTGGAAGAGTCGCTCAAGGCGCTGGAGCGCGACCACGAGTTCCTCCTGAAGGGGGACGTGTTCACGGAGGACGTCGTGCAGACCTGGATCGAGTACAAGAGAAAGCACGAGGTGGACCCCCTCCGCATGCGGCCCCACCCGTACGAGTTCGCCCTCTACTACGACATCTGAGGGCCGGAGGCGCCCGGCTCCGGACTGTCCCCGCGGGGTGGACGGACCTAGAATACGGGCATGGCGCCGTCCGCCCGGGAAGAGGTCTCGGCCCTCATCCGGAGGATGCTGGAGGATCCGGCCAGGGGTGAAGCCGACCTGACCCGGATCGCCCCGTCCTCCGGCGGCGACTCCTTCTTCCGGCTCCTCGCCCGCCTGCTCCCCGAGATCCCGGACCCCGATCTGGCCCTGGTGCACCTGGAGAGGTACTGCCGGGAGGGGCCTTTGCCGGCCGACCCGGAGAGCCTCGACACGCTCCTCACTCTCCTGGGCTTCAGCCCCTACCTGGCCGAGTCGATCATCAACGATCGCGGCTTCCTGCCCGAGCTGATCCGCCACCGGCGGGCCGGGCCCTGGGGCCCCGACGAGTACCGCGGGGCGCTGGCGCGCTGGATGCGGATCGCGCGGCCCGAGGATCCCTGGGACGCCCTGCGGACGTTCAAGAGGCGCACGAACCTCCGCATCGGGCTGCGCGATCTGCAGCGCCGCGCCTCTTTCGTTGAGGTGTCCCGCGAGATCGCGCACGCCGCCGACGCGCTGGTCGAAGCCGGCCTGGAAATGGTCCTTTCCTCGATGATCGAACGCTTCGGCCGGCCGCAGGCCTACGACGCGGCGGGACGGATCGTGGAGGCGTCGCTCGCCGTCATCAGCCTGGGAAAGCTCGGCGGGATGGAGCTGAACTACTCCTCGGACATCGATCTCCTCTTTCTCTACTCCGGCGACGGGGTGACCTCGGGGACCGCGGGACGGCCCGGGAGCCACATCGGCAACAAGGAGTTCTTCACCCAGGCGGCCGAAGCGCTCACCCGGGGGCTGGGGCACATCGGGCCCGAAGGGCAGGTGTTTCGCGTGGACTGCAGGCTCCGTCCGGGAGGTCGGGACGGCGACCTGGTGGCCGAGCTGGAGTCGGCGATCGTCTACTACCGGACCTGGGCCCGCCCGTGGGAGCGCCAGGCGCTGATCAAGGCGCGGGCCTGCGCGGGGGACCACGCGCTCGCCGCGCGCTTCCTCGAGCGGATCGAGCCGATCCTCTACCCCGCCGAGCCCGATCCTCTGGCCACGCAGGGGATACGGGAGATGAAGGACAGGATCGACGCCCACCTGGCCCGGGCCGGCACGCGAGAGCGCCACGTCAAGCTGGGGCGGGGCGGCATCCGCGAGATCGAGTTCACCGCGCAGGCCCTCCAGCTGGCCCACGGAGGGCGCGAGCCCTGGGTCAGGGAAGGCAACACCCTGCTGGCGCTGCACCGGCTGGCCGACAAGGGACTTCTCTCGGGAGCGGAGCACGGCGCCTTGACCGGGGCCTACGTCGTGCTCCGGGAAGTGGAGCACCGCTTGCAGCTCCACCGCAACCTCCAGAGATCGACCTTCCCCGAGCCGCCCAGGGAGCAGCGAGTGCTCGCGCGATCGCTCGGCTACAGGGACAGCCTGGCACGGGCGGAGGCGGCCGGCCTGAGGTCCGATCTCGACCGGCACCGCTCGGCGGTGCGGCTGGTCTACGACGCGGTGCTGGGGAGGCTGTCCCAGGTCACCCTCCAGGAAGAGGCCGGCCCCGATCCTTTCCTGGACGAGCTGCCGGACGTCACGGTGATCGCGCTGCTCCGCGCGGCGGGGATCGCCGACGCGGCCTCCCTGCTGGGGAGCATCAAGTCCATCGCCCGGCTGCTCGCCTCGCACCACGTGCCCCCGGAGGCCCGCCGCGCCTTCCGCCACGTCACTCCCGTGCTGGTGCGCGAGCTGGCGGCCTCGGCCGCGCCGGTGAGGGCCCTCCGCACACTGGAGCGCTTTTTGGCTTCGTTCGCCCTGGAGCCGGGAGGCCTGGCCGCGCTGTTCGCCAGCCGAGAGATCGTGCCGCCGCTGATCCGGCTCTTCGCCGGGAGCCAGGCGCTCTCCTCCGCGCTGATCCACCGCCCGGGCCTGGTCCTGGAGGAGGGCTTCGGCGCGGCCATCGCCCACCAGCCGTCGGTGCAGGAGCACCTGCAGCGGCTCGCCGGCGAGTCCGCGTCCCGGGATACGGCGGGGATGGCGGCCTTCCTGCGGACCTACCAGCGGGCCCAGCAGCTCTACATCGGGCTGCGGGATCTGAACGGACAGGCCCGCGTCCCCACCGTGCAGCGGGCCCTCAGCGACCTGGCCGAGGCCATCCTCCGCGTCTGCACGGCCGCCGCCGCGCGGGCCTGCGGCTGGGAGACGGCGGACGGCGATGCCACGCCCGGCTTCGCCGTCCTGGGACTGGGGAAGATGGGATACCGGGAGATGGACTACGCCTCGGACCTGGATCTGGTGTTCGTGTACGACCCGGGGGCGCGGGAGATCGCGGCGCGCCACGCGGCGGCCGGCCTGCTGGCCAGCCGGGTGGTGGAGACGCTCACCTCCATCACCAGGGAGGGGGCCCTGTACGCGGTGGACACCAGGCTGCGGCCGTTCGGCACACAGGGAGAGCTGGCCCAGCCGGCGGCGCAGATGCTCTCCTATTTCCGGACGACCGCCGGCGTGTGGGAGATGCAGTCGTTCCTCAAGGCGCGCCCCGTGGCCGGAGACATCGCTCTCGGCGAGCAGATCACCGCGAACCTGGAAGAGGCCATCCTGACGAGGGCCCGGCAGGAGGACGTCGGCCGGGCGGTGGGGGAGATGCGGGACCGCCTGGCCAGGGAGGCGCCGGGCAATGAGGGCGGGGTGGACATCAAGCTGGGCGAAGGAGGGCTGGGCTCCGTCCAGTTCGCCGTGCAGTTCCTCCAGCTCAGGCACGCCATCCCCTCGCCTCCGCACAAGCGCACGGCCCGGCTCCTGGCCTCCCTGAGATCGGCGGGGGTGCTGGACGAGGCCTCGTATCGCACTCTGTTCACCGGATTCCAGTTCCTGCGGGCTCTGGAGCACCAGGTCCGCCTCTCGCACGGCAGGCCGGCGTCGCGCCTGCCCGCCTCGGAGGAGGCGGTGGAGGAGATCGCACGGGCCTGCGGCTACGCGAGGGAGCGGGGTCTTCCCGCGAGGAGCGGGCTGCTGGCGGACCTGGCCAGGCACCGCCAGGGGATCGAGGCGGTGTTCCGCCACGTCCTGGAGCGGTCGGGAGAGGCAGGCCGCCCGGTGGAGGGACGATGAGGCCGCATCCGCAGGATCTGTGGAAAAGCCTGTTGGTAAGGGGGACTCCGCCCCGGTCAACTGCCGGCCTCCCTGGGAGTTGATCCTCCTTGCACAGGATCGGCGGCGGACCGTTTCTTGACGGATCGCCGGGCAGGGCACTATCATCGCCCGGCCCTCTGGGACCTCGCTGGGCCATTCCCCTATGGCAACTCCGCCAGCCTTCAAGGATTACGTCGTCCGCTTCCGGCGCGGCGAGCGCATCTACTCCGCGGGCGACCCGGGGACCGAGATGTACATCGTCCAGAGCGGCACGGTGGTCATCTTCTCCGAAGCCGGGGGCAAGCGCATCGAGCTGGCCAGCATGGAGAAGGGAGACTTCTTCGGCGAGATGGCGCTCATCGAGAGCGCGCCTCACTCCAGCAGCGCCGAGGCGGCCTCGGACTGCGAGCTGATCGAGATCAACAGCACGCTGTTCGACAAGATGATCAAGGGCAACATCGAGATCGCGGTCCGGATGCTGCGGAAGCTGTCCATCCGGCTGCGGGACGCCACACGGAGGGTGGAGGAGATGGCCGCGGCGGGCCCGCGCGCCGCGGCGCCGGCCGGCCCGGCCACCGTCGCCATCACCCCG
>DATEEA010000007.1:0-35935 GCA_035281445.1 Candidatus Polarisedimenticolia bacterium | reverse complement strand
GGCGCCGCCGCGCAGATGATGGTGCTGGGACCGGCGCGGCTGCGCGCCGGAGAGACCGCCGAGTTCTCCATCGCCGTGGAAGGCGCGACCGGGGTCTCTCACGCCCCGCTGCGCGTGGCGTACGACCCCGAGGTCCTGGAGTTCGTGGAGGCCCGCGAAGGGCCCTGGATGGGATCGGACGGGGGCGGGACGCACTTCCTCGCCGCGGAGGCCGACGCCCCGGGCTGGATCGATCTCTCCGTCTCGCGCCTCGCGGCGGGGAGCCCCGCAGGGGGCGGCACCCTCTGCACCCTCGTCTTCCGCGCACGCTCCCGGGGAGAGACGTCGCTGGTCATCGCCGGCAGCCGCCTGATGGACGCGTCGGGCCGGCCGCTCGGCTTCAGAAGGAGTGACGCCCATGTCGCCGTCGATTAGGACGCTCGCCCTGGCCGGGCTGATCGGCCTGTCCGCCGGATCGTTCTCCGCCCTGCGCGCGGACACCGACGGGGTGCTGATCATCGAATGGTCGCCCAACACGGTGGACGTGGATCTCAACGGCTACCGGATCTACATGTCCAACGACCCCAACGTCTTCGATCTCACTCCGGCCGAGGCCAGGACGCGCGCCAACACCCGCGCCGTGCCGCCGGACGTGGCGGAGTCGCTGTTCAGCTCCCTGGACACGGCCTCGACCTACTACGTGGCCCTGACGTCCTTCGACGCCAGCGGCAACGAGAGCGTGTTCTCCGAGGTGGTGGCCGCCCGGCCCTGCGACGCGACGACCTCGGGAGCGCTCCAGGTCCAGTGGTCCGGCTCGGACGATCTCTCGGTGGCGGGGCACCGAGTCTACGTCTCCACCGAACCCGAGACGTTCCTGCTCTCCCCGAAAGAGGCGCGTCCGTCGGCCATCACGCGCACCGCCCCTCCGGGGACGACGCAGATGACCATCACCTCCCTCGACACCACCAAGACCTACTGGGTGGGGGTCACCTCCTACGACGCCTCGGGCAACGAGAGCGGGTTCTCCGAGGTGCTGGCCGCGGTCCCCACCATCATCCCGGCCCTGTGCAGCGTCGCCCCGTTCGAGGCGCCCCAGGGGGCCAGCGCGGTCGCGGTGACCCTCTACGGCACGAACTTCCAGAGCGGCGCGTCGGCCGACTTCGGGCCGGGGGTGACCGTGCGCTCCGTGGATTCGAGCGCCGCGCCGCTGCGGGTGGTGGCCACCCTGGACGTGGCCCCCTTCGCCGAAGTGGACAGCCGCGACGTCACCATCACCAACCCGGACGGCGGTGTCTCCGTGCTGCCGGACGCCTTCGACGTCCGCGTGGATCTGGACCGCGTGGACATCAACGGCTCGAGCCGCATCGACGGCGGCGACATGGTGCAGGTGGCGGCGGCGTTCACCGCGCGATCGGGAGAGCCGCGCTACTCGGTCAGCTTCGACCTCAACATGGACGGCGTGGTGGACGGTTCGGATCTCACCCTGCTCATCCTGTACTTCGGATGGGTGGGGCCATTCTAGGGGGACGGACGTGATCAGGAGGAAAGAGGGGATGGCCTGCATGGCGCTCTCGGCCGCGCTGGCGGCGCTGGCCGCCTGCTCGGGCGGAGGAGGGGACTCGGGAGGGAGCGACTCGGTCACGGCGGGACTCAGCGGCAACTTCGCCGCCGACGTCAGCCCCATCTGCCCGAACACGGCGAACGACACGCTGTCGCTGCACAAGATCAACGCGTTGGGAAAGATCCTCACCATCGGCCTGGAAGTGACCGACTGCGATTCGTCGCTGGGCGTCTACGGGGTCAACTTCGACATCCGGTTCGATCCGGCGATCGTGCAGTGCCCCAGCGTCAACCCCTGCGGCGCCGGGACGCTGCTGACCCAACCCCTGGCCACCTCCACGCCTCAGTGCGTGTGCGACAACCAGGCCGGACAGCTCCTGGGGACCTTCACCAAGAAGCACCCGGGCACCAACGACAGCATCGTGCCCGGCGGCAGCAAGGACATCGTCCAGTTCACGATGAACGTGGTGGGACAGGGAGCCTCGCGCGTGGACATGACCGGCACGGGGAGCCTGAACGGGACGGCCCTCATCACGCTCAACGCGGGCACGCCCGCGGCCATCTCCGGCCTGACTTACGCGGGCGGATCGGTGACGGGACAATAGCGGGCGCGCCCCCGGGGAGCGTCGAGGCGACGGGATGGACATCGTGAAGGCCCCGGCAGTCAGCATCCAGGAGGGAACCATGCGCCGGCTGGTGAGAGACAGGATCGTCCACGGAGCTCTGCACACCCTGGTGCTGCTCGCGGCTTCCGCGCCGGCGCTCGCCGCCGACCAGATCCACTGGACGATCATCGGGCAGACGGCGGTCACCTTCAACTGGCGGGGGAGCAGCTCGGAGAACACGATCCGCTTCGGCACCTCGCCCGGCAGCCACACCAGCACGGTCACCGCGGTCACGCCGAGCCCCGTCCCTGATTCCTCCCCAGGACCCTTCTGGGAGGCGCGCCTCACCGGGCTGCAGGAGGACACGGTCTACTACTACGTCATCGGCAGCTCCGCGGAGGCCACCTTCAGGACGCCGCCGGCGCGAGGCTCCAGCGGCTTCTGGGTGGCCTCGCTGGCCGACATCGGCAGCAGCAGCGAGTACTCGGGGGTGGCGCCCACGCAGGCGCAGATCGCCTCGGACCACCCGCAGCTCGCCGGCGACGACCGGCCGCGCCTGGTCCTGGCGGCCGGGGACCTGACCTACGGCGATCAGAACGGCGCTTCGGTGGTGGACGAGCACTTCAACGACGTCATGGTCTGGTCGCGCTGGGCCGCCTACATGCCGGCCTGGGGCAACCACGAGGACGGCTCCAGCGCCGATGACCGGCAGAACTACGAGGGCCGCTTCGACTTCCCAAACTCCCAGGACTCCCCCAATGCCCCGCCGGCGGGAGGGCCTGGCGAAGAATGGATGTGGTTCGACTACGGCAACGTACGGTTCATCAGCTACCCCGAGCCGTTCTCGGGGGCCTGGACCGACTGGAAGACCAAGGCCGGCGCCATCATGGCCGCCGCGCAGGCCGACCCGGCCATCACCTTCATCGTCACCTTCGGCCACCGCCCCGCCTACTCCTCCGGCAGCGATCACGGCGGCGACTCCACCCTGGCCGGCCACATGCGGGACCTGAAGCTGGTCCACTCCAAGTACGTGCTGAACCTCCAGGGGCACACCCACCACTACGAGCGGAGCGACCCGGCTCAGACCGGCGGCGTGCTCCAGATCGTCACCGGGGGCGGCGGCTCCAGCCTGGGCGGGCTCAGCTCGACGCAGCCATCGTGGTCGGTCTACCGGATCGACCACCTCCAGCACGTCAAGATGAGGGTGAGCGCCGACCGCATCGAAGGGTGGGCCATCTGCGGCCCGCCGGGGGGCGGCGCCGAGGACACCTGCGCCCAGGACGCCGTGATCGACACCTGGACCGTCCTGGCGCCCGGGGGCGGGGGAGGCGCGGTCAACCAGGCGCCCAACGGTACCATCGATGTTCCGTCCTCCTCCTCGGTGACCATCACCGCCGGCCAGAGCGTGAGCTTCCAGGCCAGCGGGGCGGATCCGGACGGCCATCTCCCCCTGGCCTACGCCTGGAGCTTCGGGGGAGCGGCCGCTCCCTCCACGTCGCAGAACCCGGGCGCGGTCACCTTCGCCGCGGCGGGGACCTACACCGTCACCTTGACCGTCACCGACGCCCTGGGGGCGTCCGATCCCACTCCGGCCACCCGCACGGTCACGGTGACCGCGGCCTCCGGGGTCACCGGAGACACGTTCTACGTCTCGCCCAGCGGCAGCGACAGCGCGGCCGGCACGATCACCGCTCCGTTCCGCACCATCGGGTTCGCCGTGGGGCGGCTCGGCCCCGGCGACACCCTGATGCTTCGCGGCGGCACGTATCACGAGAGGCCCACCGTCAACGTGAGCGGCACCTCCAGCGCGCCCGTCGTGATCCAGTCCTATCCGGGCGAGCGCGCGATCATCGACTCGGGCGGGCCGGAGTTCCGCACGCCGGGCAACAGCGACTGGGAGCTGGTGAACGCCTCCCTGGGCGAGTACCGTTCGGTCAAGACCTTCTCCTCGGGCAACATCTACGCCTACGTCGCGGGCATCCCCGGCTACCAGAACGAGCGCGTGGGGCTGGTCCCGTACACCTCCTCGTCGGCCTTCCGGAGCACCAGCGATCAGTACGTGGATTCGTCCACGCCCTTCTACGTCGGTCCGGGGACCTACCGCGACTCCGACAGCCGCATCCACATCCGGCTGAGCAAGACCCAGGACATGAGGGACATGGAGGCCCGGTACGGCCAGGTCTTCCCCACCGACCACGCCGACCCCAGGCAATACAGCATCGTGCTCTCCAACGCCTCGACGACCCTGACCGTCGACGGCTCGTACCTGACGTTCAAGGACATCACCATCCACCAGGCGCTGGCCAGCGTGTCCCTTTCGGGAGGGACGCACCACGTCACCTTCGACGGGGTGACCATCTGGACCGGCGATCGCGGCATCGCGGTGAACGGATCGGGCGTGAACAACATCACCGTGGTGAACTCGCGGGTGTACGGGGACGTCCCCAACTGGCTGGCGTGGAGCGACGCCAAGGACGCGCCGGCGCCGGCCGATCTGATGCGCGGCACGGCGGTGAACCTGTCCAGCGGGGCACGTGACATCCGCATCTCCTACAGCCACCTGCGGGGAGGTCACGACGGCGTCGGCGTCAACAACAGCGAAGACAACGTGACCATCGATCACAGCCGCATCGAGAACTACCACGATGACTGCATGGAGCTGGAAGGAACCACTTCGGTGGGCAGGATCGCCGTCTTCGAGAACTACCTCGGCAACTGCCAGGTGGCCATCGCCCCAGGGCAGGACACTCCCAACTTCATCGGCCCGCTGCTGGTGTACCGCAACGTGATCGTGCTGTTGAAGAACCCGTACGTGAACAGGAAGGCCGGCATCAACGACTGGAACGGCGGCGGCCGCTTCGGCTACGAGTACATGTTCAAGCACGGCACGGGGTCGAGCTACACGACCCGCAACACGCACTACTACCACAACACGCTGGTGATGCTGAACAGCGACGGCAAGGGGATCAACATCACCCCGAAGTATGCCGACAACGTGCGCATCGCCAACAACCTCATGATCATGGTCAACGGCGTGATCAACGGCGCCTACCGCAGCGCGACGGGCCAGGTCTGGGACGGCGATCTCTACTGGAAGATGAACACCGTGGACACGGCCCGGCTGATCGAGGACTACGACACCGTGGCCGCGTTCCGATCGGCCACGCCGTTCGAGGACAACGGGATCGGCGACACCGCAAAGCGCGGGACCAACCCTGGCTTCCTGACCTTCAACCCGGCGGTGGTCGACCGCACCCGCAGCGTGTGGGAACTGCAGCCCACCTCGGAGGTGTTCAAGCCGTCCGACTTCCTGCTGGCTCCGGGAAGCCCGGCCGTCGGCGCCGGCATCGTCATCCCGTCCCATCCGGCGCTGGGGACGCTCCCCGACACGCGGGCCTCGAGGGACATCGGGGCCATTCCGTTCGGCGCCACCGCCGCCGAGTACGACATCTTCCCCTTCGTGCCGGGCGGCTCGGTGATCCCCACCGACACCATCCCGCCGGTGGTCGCTCTGACCGCGCCCTCCGCCGGGACGGCCGTCTCGGGGACGATCACCCTGACCGCCGCCGCCAGCGACAACAACGCCGTGGCCGGAGTGCAGTTCCGCGTGGACGGGGCGGCGGTGGGGTCCGAGGACACGACGTCGCCCTACTCCGTCTCCTGGAACACGGCCGGGGTGTCCAACGGATCGCGCACCATCACCGCGGTGGCCCGGGACACGGCCGGCAACACCACGGTGTCCGCGGGGGTCGTGGTCACGGTCTCCAACGCCGACACCACCCAGCCCACCGTCTCCATCACCGCTCCCTCCGGGGGCGCCACGGTGGGGGGCACGGTGACCGTCACCGCGTCGGCCTCCGACAACGTCGGGGTGACGGGGGTGCAGTTCAAGCTGGATGGAGCCAACCTGGGGGCCGAGGACACCGCCTCTCCCTGGTCCATCTCGTGGAACACCACCGGCGCGAGCGATGGAGCGCACACGCTGACGGCGGTGGCCCGCGACGCCGCGGGCAACACCCGCACGTCGTCGTCCGTGTCGGTGACCGTGAACAACGCCGACACCACGCTCCCCACGGTCTCCCTGACCGCCCCGGCCGGAGGCGCCACGGTGGCCGGCACGGTGACCGTCTCGGCGAGCGCGTCGGACAACGTCGGCGTGGCCGGGGTGCAGTTCAGGCTGGACGGGGCCAACCTCGGCGCCGAGGACACGTCGTCTCCCTGGTCCTTCTCCTGGAACACGACGCAGGCGTCCAACGGCTCGCACTCCCTGACCGCGGTGGCGCGCGACGCCGCGGGCAACACCCGCACATCGTCCGCGGTGACCGTCACGGTGAGCAACGCCGACAGCACGGATCCCACGGTGTCGCTGACCGCTCCTCTGGCGGGGACCACGGTCTCCGGCACCATCCCCGTGACCGCGGCCGCATCGGACAACGTCGGCGTGGTGGGGGTGCAGTTCAAGCTGGACGGCGCCAACCTGATGGCGGAGGACCTCTCCGCTCCATACGGCATCCTGTGGAACACCACCACCGTGCCCAACGGCCCGCACACCCTCACCGCCGTGGCCCGGGACGCCGGCGGCAACGTGGCCCTGGCCGCCTCGGTCGCCCTCACCGTGGACAACGGGGACACCACCAAGCCCACCGTCTCGCTGACCGCGCCGTCCGCGGGGGCCACGGTGGCCGGAACGGTGTCCCTGTCCGCTTCGGCGCTCGACGACGTGGGTGTGGTCGGCGTGCAGTTCAAGATGGACGGGCAGAACGTGGGAGCGGAGGACGTGGCCGCGCCCTACGCGGTGTCCTGGGACACCACGCAGGTCGCCAACGGCCTGCACGCGCTGAGCGCCGTGGCCCGGGACGCGGCCGGCAACTCCGCCATCGCCGCCAACGTCTCGGTGAACGTCAGCAACGCCGACCGGACGCCTCCCACGGTGTCCATCACCACGCCGGCCTCGGGCATCTCCGTCTCCGGGACGGTGACGGTGGCCGCAACGGCCGACGACGACGTGGGCGTGGCGGGGGTGCAGTTCAAGCTGGACGGCCTGAACCTGGGCGCCGAAGTGACCGCGCCGCCCTTCACCATCCAGTGGAACACCGCGTCGCTGAGCGGCGCGCGCGTGCTGACCGCGGTGGCGCGCGACGCCGCCGGCAACGTCACCACGTCCGCTCCGGTCAACGTGAACGTGAACGGCAACGACAAGACCGCGCCCAGCCCTCCCGGCAACGTGAGGGCGCACGGCAAGAACAAGAAGCCCTGACGCCGGCGGGCGGGGAGACGCTCCCCGCCCGCGCGTCGCGGCCCGTTGGTCCCCGCACGGCAGCCCCGCCGTTGGTTCGCCCCGCGCTCGTGGCACGTCAGGCCGCCCCGTTGGTTAAGGACAGGTGAATTCCCGGGCGCTGGCCAAGAAAGCGCTGGACTGCGCCGCGGGCTGGTCGTACATCAGGCAGCGCCTGCCCCCGCTGCATTCCATCAACCCCGCCCCGCAAGGTCATCACTGATGATGCGCATCTCCACGTGTGCCTGCGGCCTCGCGCTGCTGCTTCTGATCGCCGGATCCACCTCCGCCCAGATCACCCCCGTCTCGCTTGACGTTCGCGTCGCCTCCGGCAACGACGACGCGGAGGAGAGCTCCTCGGGGAGCATGTACCTCGACAGCAGCGACCTGGAGCTGACCTACGACGGCTCGGACCAGGTGGTGGGTCTCCGGTTCGCCGGAGTCCAGGTGCCGGCCGGCGCCCTGATCACCCGCGCGCACGTGCAGCTCGTGGTGGATGAGACCAGCTCGACCACCACGGTGCTTTCCATACGGGGCGAGGCGGCCGACAGGCCGGCGGCGTTCTCCTCCTCCGCGCGGGACATCTCGGCGCGGCCTCGCACGGCGGCCGCGGTCTCCTGGGCCCCGGCCGCGTGGTCCTCGGTGGGAGCAGCGGGGGCCGAGCAGCGCACCCCCGACCTGACCACGGTGATACAGGAGATCGTGGGGCGGCCGGGATGGGCCGCGGGCAACCCCATCGCCCTCATCGTGACCGGCTCGGGACGCAGGGTGGCCCGGGCGCGCGAAGCGGGCAGCGGCGGCGCGGCGCTGCTGCACCTGGAGTTCGTCGCGGCCGCCGCCAACGCCGCTCCGTCCGTGAGCGCCGGCCCCGATCGCGCCGTCGTCCTGCCGCCGGGCGAGATCGTGCTGGAAGGCTTCGCCTCCGACGACGGACGCCCCGATCCCCCGGCGGCCCTCTCCTTGCAGTGGAGCCAGGTCTCCGGTCCGTCTCCCGTGCTCCTCTCCGGCGCGTCGTCCGCTTCGGTCGCCGCGTCGTTCACCGAGCCGGGGGCCTACGTGCTGCGGCTGACCGCGGACGACGGCGCGCTGGCCTCCTCCGACGACGTCGCGGTCACCGTGGACGCCGCCGGCACCGCCGCCGTGGAGGCGAGGGTGGCCTCGGGCTCCGATGACGCCGAGGAGAGCCCGGCGGGGCTCACCACCACCTCCAGCACCGACCTGGAGCTGGTCTACGACGGGGGCGACCAGGTGGTGGGGATGCGGTTCGCGTCGCTCTCCATCCCCCAAGGGGCCCTGATCACCCGCGCCCACGTCCAGTTCCAGGTGGACGAGCCCTCCTCCACTCTCACCCGGCTGACCATCCAGGCCGAGGCCTCCGATCGCCCCGCCGCGTTCTCCGCTTCCTCCGGAAACATCTCGTCGCGGCCGCGCACCGCCGCCTCGGTGCTGTGGACCCCTCCGGCCTGGAGCACGGAGGGGGCCGCAGGCGCCGATCAGCGGACCCCCGACCTGGCGGCGGTGATCCAGGAGGTGGTGGATCGCCCGGGCTGGGCTCCGGGGCAGGCCCTCGTTCTGATCGTCCGGGGAACCGGGGAGCGGGTGGCCGAGGCCTACGAGGGATCGCGCGCCGCGGCGCCGCTGCTCCACGTGGAGTACGGCGGCGGCGGGGGCGCCGCCGAGGCCGACGAGATCCACTGGACCTTCAGCGGGCCGGGGGAGGTCACCTTCAACTGGCGCGGCGCCGCCGACACCCTCAGCTACGGCACGGCCTCGGGGCTCCTGACCAGCACCGTGGCCGCCGCCGCCCCCTCTCCGCTTCCCGGCTCCTCCGCGGGCCCCTTCCGCGAGGCGCGACTGACCGGGCTGGCGGAGGACACCCTTCACCACTACCGCATCGGCGGCGGACCGGAGCGGACCTTCCGCACGCCCCCGGCCCGAGGATCGTCCGGCTTCTGGCTCGCGGAGCAGGGTGGCATCGGCGGGCCGCCGGCCATCCACCCGCTGGCGGCCACGGTGCAGGCTCAGGTGGCCTCCGATCTGGCCGCCATCCCCGGCGACGACCGGCCCCGGTTCGTCCTGGTGGCAGGGGACCTGGCCTACGACGATCAGGCCGGCCCCGCAGCCGTGGACGATCACTTCAACGCGGTGATGGCCTGGTCCCGCACCGCGGCCTACATGCCCGCCTGGGGCGAGCGGGAGGCCGATCGGGACGAGTACGAGGGGCGCTTCACCTTCCCCAACTCGCAGGACTCCCCGGGAGCGCCCGCCGCCGGGGGGCCGGGGGAGGAATGGATGTGGTTCGACTACGGCAACGCCCGGTTCATCTCCTACCCCGAGCCGTTCGCCGGCGCCTGGGAGGACTGGGCGGCCAGGGCCGACGTCCTGATGCAGGAGGCGCAAGCCGACCCTGCCATCGCCTTCGTGATCACCTGGGGGCACCGGCCGGCCTGGTCATCGGGCAGCGACCACGCCGGCAGCGCGGAGCTGCACGCCATCCTGGCGGGCCTGCGCTCGCGGCACGGCAAGTACGTGATGAACATCGGCGCGCACAGCAGCCACTACGAGCGGACCGTGCCGAGCCTCACCGGCGGTCTGGTGCACATCGTCGGAGCGGGTGGGGGGGCCACGCTGGGAGGCGTGGCCGGCTCACGGCCATCGTGGTCGGCGTTCCGCATGAACCACCTGGCCCACGTGCGTCTCAACGTGCTCGCCGATCGGATCGAGGGGTACGCGGTGTGCGGGCCGGACGGCGCCGAAGCCACCGAGGCCTGCGAGCAGGACACCGTGACCGATCGATGGACGATCCTGGCGGGAGGCGGCACCCCGGTGAACCAGCCGCCGCAAGGGGTGATCACCTCGCCGGCAGGCGCCGTCACCCTGGCCGCAGGCCAGAGCTTCAACTTCCAGTCGTCGGCCCTCGATCCCGACGGGCATCGGCCGCTGTCGTTCCGGTGGGACTTCGGAGGGGGCGCCGCGGTCAGGACGGTGGAGGACCCCGGGCTGGTGTCCTTCTCCACCCCGGGAACCTACACGGTGACCCTGACCGTCACCGACGCCCTGGGGCTGTCCGACCCCACCCCCGATCGGCGCCTGGTCACCGTGGTCAGCGCCTCCACCGGCAGGACCCTTCACGCCGCCCCGGGGGGGAGCGATGCGGGGGACGGCTCCCTCGCCGCCCCCTTCCGCACCATCGGGCACGCCGCCTCGCGGCTGCAGCCCGGCGACACCCTGCTGCTGCGCGGTGGGACCTATCACGAGGCGCCTTCCATCGGCGTCAGCGGAACGGCGACCGCCCCCATCACCATCCGCTCCTATCCCGGCGAGCAGGCGGTGCTCGACTCCGGTCCGCGGGAGTTCCGCTCCCCTGGCAACCAGGACTGGGAGCTGGTGGATGCGGCGCGCGGCGAGTACCGATCGGTGCGGACGTTCGGCTCCGGGACGCCCTACGGGTACATCACGGGCGTGGCCGGCTACGAGAACGAGCGGGTGGGACTGGTGCCCTACACGTCCGCGGCCGCGTTCCGCAGCGGCAGCGAGGAGTACGTCGACTCCTCCACCCCCTTCTACGTCGGTCCCGGGCTCTACCGCGAGTCCGACGGGAGGATCCATGTCCGCCTGGCCAAGACGGCGGAGATGCGGCTGGTGGAGGCCCGCTACGGGACGGTGCTCGCCTCCGAGAACGCCGACCCCCGCTCCCTGGGGATCGTCCTGTCCACCGCCTCCACCACGCTCTCGGTCAGCGGCTCGTACCTGGTGTTCTCGGACCTGACGGTCCACCAGGCGCGCAGCGCCGTGTCCCTGGGCTCCGGCGTGCACGATGTGACCTTCGACGGAGTGACCCTCTGGCACGGCGACAACGGCCTGTCCGTGGACGGCAGCGGCGTGCGCAACGTGACCATCATCCGCTCCCGCGTCTACGGGGACGTTCCGCTCTGGATCGCCTGGAGCGACGCCAAGGACGATCCGGCTCCCGCCGATCGGATGCGCGGCACGGCGATCGACCTGGCGCACGGAGCGCGCGACGTCCGCATCGCCTGGAGCCACGTGAGGGGCGGACATGACGGGATCGGCGTCAACGACGAAGAGGACGGCGTGACCGTGGACCACAGCAGGATCGAGAACTTCGCCGACGACTGCTTCGAGCTGGAAGGGAGCACCTCGGTGGGGAAGATGGTGATCCACGACAACCACATCGCCAACTGCCTGGTGGCCATCGCCCCGGGGCAGGACACGCCCGTGTTCAACGGTCCGCTGCTGGTGTACCGCAACGTCATCGCCCTGCTCCGGAACCCCTTCGTCAACCGCAAGCCGGGCATCAACTCGTGGAACGGAGGGGGCAAGTACGGATACGAGTACATGTTCAAGCACGGCACCGGCTCCAGCTACAGCACGCGCAACGCGCACTACTACCACAACACCTTGATCATGCTGAACAGCGCGGGCAAGGGGCTCAACCTCACCCCCAAGTACCCCCAGGATGCGAGGATCGCCAACAACCTCGCCGTGATGATCAACGGCGTGGTCAACGGGGCCTACCGCACCGGCACGGGGATGGTCTGGAACGGGGACCTGTACTGGAAGGTCAACACGCTGGACAGCGCGCCGCTGCTGTCGGGACACGACACGGTGGGCTCCTTCAGCACGGCCACCGGACACGAGCGCAACGGCCTGGGAAGCGTCCCCAAGCGCGGGACCGATCCGCTCTTCGCCACCCTGCGCTGGCTGCTGGAGGGGACCGTGGGGACCGTCCTGAGACTGGCCCCAGGCTCCGAGGTGCTGACTCCGGCGGACGTCCTGCTGGCGCCCGCGAGCCCGGCCATCGGAGCGGGGATCGCCATCCCGCCCCACCCGGCGCTGGGGGCCCTGCCCGACTCGCGCAGCTCGCGCGACATCGGTGCGGTCCCCTTCGGCACGGCGGCGTCGGCGTACGATGTCTTCCCCTACAATGCCGTCCGCCGATGAGGAAAAAAACGGTGAAAGACCTTGATCCGGGCGTCACATGACGGTAATGATCCGGCCACCCTGCGCCCGCTGCGGCCGCATCCAGACAACGTTTCCGTGGGTCCGCTGCCATGACCGCGGCATCGCTCCGCCTCACAGTGCCGATCTGCCTGCTGGCCGCCGCCCCGGCCTGGGCGGGCCTGCCCGCCTCGGCCGACCTGCGGATCGCCTCGGGCGGGGACGACGTGGAGCAGGGGGCCCTGGGCGCCGTGATCGTCAACAGCAGCGACCTGGAGCTGGTCCACGACGGCGTGGCGCAGACGGTGGGGCTTCGCTTCGGGCCGGTGCCCGTCGCCCCCGGCTCACGGGTGACCGCGGCCTGGGTGCAGTTCACGGTGGACGAGGCGACCAGCACCGCCACCCAGCTGGCCATCAGGGGTGAGGCGGCCGACCACGCGGCCCCCTTCACTACGGTGGCGGAGTCGGTGGGAGCCCGCGCCCGGACCCAGTCTTCGGCCCCGTGGGCGCCTCCGGCATGGACGGTGATCGGCGAGGCGGGGGCCGGCCAGCGCACCCCCGATCTCTCGGCGGTGGTGCAGGAGATCGTCGATCGCCCCGGCTGGCTCCAGGGCGCGTTCATGGTGTTGATCATCGAAGGATCCGGCAGGAGGGTGGCCGAGTCGTTCGAAGGGAGCCCCTCCGCCGCCCCCCTGCTGCATCTCGAGTTCGAGGCGCCCGTCGCCGATCAGGTGCGGTGGACCATCACCGGGCCCGACTCGGTCACCGTGGGGTGGCGCGGGCCGGTCTCCAGCTCCCTGGTGGAGTACGGCCCCGCCGGGGGGCCGTTCACCGGCGCCGCGGCCGGGCTTCCCGCCTTCCCCTCCCCCTCGTCCTCCTCCGGCCCGTTCTGGGAGGCCAGGCTGGCGGACCTCGACGCCGACACGCTGTACCGGTACCGGCTCGGGGGAGGGATCGAGGGGACCTTCCGGACGCCGCCGCCGAGGGGGAGCTCGGGGTTCTGGCTGGCGGCCCAGGCGGAGATCGGCTCGCCCTCGTCGGAGCCGATGGCCCCCGCCTCCCAGGAGATGGTGGCCGCGGACCACGCGGGCCTTCCCGGCGACGATCGGCCCCGCTTCGTGCTGGTGGCCGGCGGCCTGGCTCTCGCTCCGGCCAGCGACCTGTCCCGGATCGACGACCACTTCGAGGTGGTCTCTCCCTGGGCCCTCGGCGCCGCGTACATGCCGGCCTGGGGGGAGGGGGAGGTCCCGCGGGAGGACTACGAGGGGCGCTTCGACTTCCCCCATCCGCAGCAGACGCCGGAGGAACTTTCCTCCGGATCGCCCGGCGAGGAGTGGATGTGGTTCGACTACGGCAACGTCCGCTTCATCTCCTACCCCGAGCCCCATCCGGGCGCATGGGATGACTGGGCGGCCCAGGCCGAGTCGATCATGGCGCAAGCCCAGCGGGACGCCTCGCTCTCGTTCATCGTGACCTGGGGACATCGGCCGGCCTGGTCGTCGGGAGAGCTCGACGCGCCGGGGGACCTGGAGCTGCGCAACATCCTGGCGTCTCTGCGGGTGCAGTTCCCGAAGTACGTGCTGAACCTGTCGGGGCGAAGCAGGCACTACGAGCGCTCCGATCCGCAGGCCACCGCCGGACTGACGCACGTGGTCACGGGGGGAGGCGGCGCCGGGCCCGGCCCGCTGGCGGAGCCCGCGCCGGCATGGTCCGCCTTCCGGATGAGCCGCCTGCACCATGTCCGGATCCAGGCGCTGGCCGACAGGATCGAGGGGCACGTCGTCTGCGGGCCCTCCTCCGCCGCCGGCGCTATGCCCTCCGATCCCTGTCCCCAGGGGGCGATCGCCGAGTGGTGGGTCATACCCCTGTCTGCCACGGTGGCCGCCAACAAGGCGCCCCAGGGGTTCATCCTCTCCCCGGCGGGCCCGGTCACCATCGCGCCGGGGCAGAGCGTGAACTTCCAGGCGGCCGCCGTCGACCCGGACGCCGATCTCCCGATCTCGTTCCAGTGGGACTTCGGCGGCGGCGCGCCGGAGAGGACGTCGGAGGATCCCGGCCAGGTCACGTTCTCCGAGCCGGGGATCTATACGGTCCGCCTGCGGATCACCGACGCCGGGGGGTCCGTGGATCCCACCCCCGACAAGAGGGTGGTGACGGTGGCCCCCGCGCCCGGCTCGCGGGTGCACCACGCGGCCCCATGGGGAAGCGACGCCGCGGAGGGATCCTACGAGGCGCCCTTCCGGACCATCGCCCACGCTCTGAGCCGGCTGGTGCCCGGGGACCGGCTGCTGCTGCGGGGCGGCACCTACCGCGAGCGGCCGCTCGTGTCGGTCTCGGGGACGCAGGCCGCGCCCATCGTGATCCAGTCCTATCCCGGCGAGCGCGCGGTGATCGACTCGGCCCTCGCCGAGTTCCGGACTCCCGGCAACGCCGACTGGGAGCTGGTGGACGAGGCGCTGGGAGAGTACCGCTCGGTGAAGGCCTTCCCCGCGGGAGGGAGCCTGCTGGGATTCATGCTCCCCTCCACCCCCTACGAGAACGGCCGGGCGGCGCTGGTGACCTATGTCTCGGCCGAGGCTTTCCGCTCGCCGGGCGAGGAGCACGTGGACGCGCTGACCCCGTTCTACGCGGGTCCCGGCCTCTACCGGGAGACCGACGGCCGGATCCACGTCCGGCTGGCCAAGACCGCGGAGATGCGCCGGGTTGAGGACCGCTACGGCGAGGTGCTGAGCGGCGAAAAGGCCGATCCCCGCGGCGTGCCGCTGCTGATCTCCACGGCTCCCTCCACGGTGGTGATCCGCGGCTCTCACCTGGTCCTCAAGGACCTGACGTTCCAGGCCGGCACGCGGACCATCCAGCTCGGCGAGGGGGCCCGCAACGTGACGCTGGACGGCATCGTGGCCTGGGGAGCCAGCAACGTCGTGGCCGTGACCGGCCCCGGCGTCAGCTCCGTCTCCCTCCTGAACTCGCGCATCTACGGCGACGTGCCGCGGTGGGTGGCCTGGAGCGACGCCAAGACGCCGCCGGCCCCCGCGGAGCGGACACGGGGGACGGCCATCGACCTGGCCCAGGGGGCCAGGGGGATCCGGATCGCCTACAGCCATGTCCGTGGCGGGCACGACGGCATCGGGGTCAACGATCAGGAGACCGACATCACCATCGAGCACAACCGCATCGAGAACTTCGCCGACGACTGCCTGGAGCTGGAGGGGCTCGTCTCGGTGGGGAGGATCGCCGTCTTCGAGAACTACATCGCCAACTGCCTGGTGGCCATCGCCCCGGGGCAGGGAACCGCGTCGTTCGAAGGGCCGCTGCTGGTCTACCGCAACGTGGTCGCCCTGCTGCGCAACCCCTTCATCAACCGGAAGGAGGGGCTCAACAACTGGAACGGCGGCGGCCGCTACGGGCACGAGTACATGTTCAAGCACGGCACCGGGCCGGACGACGACACGCGCAACGCTCACTATTATCACAACACGCTGGTCATGCTGGGGAGCGCGGGCAAGGGGATGAACCTCATCCCCAAGAACCCCGAGGACAGCCGCATCGCGAACAACCTGCTCATCATGATCAACGGCACGGTCAACGGCTCTCACCGCACGGGGGCCGGGCAGGTGCTGGACGGCAACCTGTACTGGAAGATGAACAGCGTGGACCGGGCCCCGCTGCTGAACGGCAAGAGCACGGTGGGTGAGTTCGCCGCGGGGACCGGACTGGAGCTGCGCGGCCTGGGCGACGTGCCGCTGCGCGGCACCGATCCGATGCTGCCGCGGTTCGCCCCCGAGGTGATCGACCGCACGGCCGAGGTCTGGGAGCTGGCGCCGGGCAGCGAAAGGCACGATCCGTCCCGGTTCACGCTGGGGGCGGAGAGTCCGGCCGCCGGATCGGGCATCGTCATCCCCGCGCACCCGGTGCTGGGGCCGCTGCCGGACACGCGCGCCTCGAGGGACATCGGCGCGCTGCCGCTCGGCGTGCGGCCATGGGAGCTCGACGTCTTCCCCTACGTCCCTGAGCTGCCCGCCCTGGGCGGTCCGGAGGGCCGCCGCCTGCCGCGGACCCATCCTCCCGGCGAGGATCTGTTCTCCAGGCTATAGTCTCTTCATCCTCGTTCGCGCGCCACCATGGCGCCGCCCCGCAGCGAGCGCGGCCATGATCGACCGCCCCGCCGGCCTCGTCGTCCTCGGGCCGCTCCCGCCGTTCACTCCGGATTCACTGGAGGCCTCATGCAGGTCCACCTGCGTCCAGCGGCCGTCGTGTGCCTTGCCTCCGTCGCGCTGTCGATGGCGCCGGGCTCCCCCGGACCGATCGCCCAGTCCGCGGGGCGCACCCTGCACGTCTCTCCCGCCGGGAGCGACGCCGGAGCAGGGACCTTCTCCTCGCCGTGGCGGACACTGGCCTTCGCCTTCTCACAGCTCGTGCCCGGGGACACCCTGCTCCTGCGGGGCGGGACCTATCACGAAGCGTCCACCCTGAGCGCCTCGGGCACGGCCTCGTCGCCCATCGTCATCCAGTCCTATCCTGGCGAGCGCGCGGTGATCGACCCGGGCAGCCCGGCCTTCCGCCAGCCGGGCAACAACGACTGGGAGCTGGTGAGCGCGTCGCTGGGGGAGTATCGCTCCGTGGCGCCGCTCCCCTCGGGCACTCCGTACGGATACCTGCTCGGCGCGGACGGCTACGAGAACGAGCGCGTGGGGCTGGTTCCCTACGACTCCTCCAGCGCCTTTCGCAGCACCTCCGACCGCTACGTGGACTCCAGCACCCCGTTCTACGTGGGGCCCGGACTCTTCCGGGCCGGCGATGGACGCGTCCACATCCGCCTGAGCAAGACGCAGGAGATGCGGGACGTGGAAGCCCGCTACGGGACGGTGCTCCCCTCGGAGAACACCGATCCCCGCACCGTGCCGATCCTGGTCTCCACCGCTTCCTCGGCCCTGACCATCGAGGCGGCCTGGCTGATCGTCCGGGAGATCACGTTCCATCAGGCGCAGCGGACGATCGTGCTGGGGCCGGGCGCGCGCGAGCTGGTCCTGGAGGGGGTGACCGTGTGGAAGGGGGACTGCGCCGTCGCCGTGGAGGCGGACGGTGTGGAGAACGTGGCCATCATCCGGTCGCGGCTGTACGGGGACGTTCCTCTCTGGATCGCCTGGAGCGACGCCAAGGACGATCCCGCCCCAGCCGACCGGATGCGAGGAACCACGGTGAGGCTCGCGCGGGGAGCGCGCGGAGTCACCATCGCTCACAGCCACGTCCGTGGAGGGCACGACGGGATCGGGGTGAACGACGAAGAGGACGACCTGGTCGTCCACCACTGCCGGATCGAGAACTTCGCCGACGATGCCTTCGAGCTGGAAGGGACCACGCGGGTCGGCCGGATCGAGATCTTCGAGAACCACATCGCCAACTCGCTGGTGGCCATCGCGCCGGGCCAGGACACCGACGCGTTCGACGGGCCGCTGCTGGTCTACAGGAACGTGATCGCCCTGATGCGCAACCCGTTCGTGAACCGGGCGCCGGGGATCAACACCTGGAACGGCGGGGGGCGGTTCGGATTCGAGTACATGTTCAAGCACGGCAGCGGCTCGGGGGACGAGTCGCGCAACGCGCACTACTACCACAACACCCTGGTGATGCTGGGCTCGGCGGGCAAGGGACTGAACATCACCCCCAAGGACCCGCGCGACACGCGCATCGCCAACAACCTGCTGATCATGGTGAACGGCGTGGTCAACGGCTCCTACGGCACCGGATCCGGGCAGGTCCTGGACGGCGACCTCTACTGGAAGATGAACACGGTGGACCAGACGCCGCTGACGGCTTCCTACGACACGGTCGCCCAGCTCACCGCGGCGACCGGGCTGGAGCCGGCCGGCATCGGCGACGTCCCTCGCAGAGGGACCGATCCTCTCTTCGCCGTCTTCGCCCCATCGTTCGCCAGCCGCACCGTGGCGTTCTGGGAGCCGTTGGCCTCCTCGGAAGTCTTCAAGCCCTCGGATTTCCTCCTGGCGCCGGGCAGTCCGGCCGCGGGGGCGGGGATCGCCATCCCCGCGCACCCCGTCCTGGGGATCCTCCCCGACACGAGGGACTCGCGAGACATCGGGGCGATACCCATCGGCACGCCGGCCGCCGAGTACGAGGTCTTCCCTTTCGTGCCGGCGGTGCCGGGCCCGCCCGCGCCGGGCGCGGCGGGAGGCGGCGGCGGGGGGGCGGCGGAGGCGCCGCCGCAGATGCGCCAGAGCAGGACGGGAGGCTGAGGAGGAAGCAGGGAGGGGGCGCCTGCGGAGCGCCCCCTCCGCCGGATCATTGGTACTCGACGTGCAGCCTGGGCGCCTTGGCCGCGCCCCCTTCGAACGATTCGGCCGTCCGCCGTCCCGTCCCGGTCACGATGAAGACGACGGCGTTGCCGCTGGCCCATCCCGGCCGGTTCACCAGCTCCTGGAGGATCGGCGAGAGGTCCGGCGACCGCTGCGCCGACGCCGCCTCTCCCACGGTCGGCCAGGGCGCGGGGGACCAGGCGATCCCGGCGGACGTCCTGGGACGGGAGGAGATGCTGCTCTTGGTGGTGGTGAAGCCGGGCGGGTTGTCCGCGGCCTGGCCCCGGATGGTGAGCGAGACGGCTGCGGTGTCCACCTCGTCGGCCATGAACTGCAGGTGCGCCGCGTAGATGGTCGCCCCTCTGGGGATGTTGATCCCCGCGAAGCGGATCCCCACGGTCTGGGCGCTGCTGTCTATCCCCAGGTTCAGGTCGCCGCCGGTCACCGACACGCTCCCCGAGGAGTTCTTCTGCTCGGCGTCGTCGGTGCCCGCGGCCACCGCTCTGTCCAGGGTCATGAGTCCGGGGATCGGCTCCAGCACTTCGATGGCCACGGCTCCCGTCCCCAGGAGCTCGCCGTCGCTCGCCTCGAGCTCCAGGACGTAGCGGCCGGGCTCGGAGAAGCTGGCCGTGGTGTCCACCGACGTCGGGTTGCCGAAGGTGACCACGCCCGTGCCCGGCCCGCTCTCCTTCACCCACAGCGCGCTCACGGCGCCGGGCGGGATGGGAAGGCCGTCGTCGATCACGGTGGCGTCGAGCACGGCGCTCTGCGGCATCCGGATGGTCTGCGCCGTCCCGGCGTCCACCACCGGGACGGTGTTGGCCGGCGGATCGGCCAGCTCCACGTGCAGGAGCGGCGCGCCGGTGGGAAGCCCTTCGTAGGCTTCGGCCACGCGCTCGCCGACCCCGGTGATGATGAGGACCAGCGAGCTGCCCGCGGCCCAGCCCGGCCGGTCCACGATCTCCTGGATGACCGGCGTGATGTCCGAGGTGCGCTGGTTGGGCCCCATCTCTCCCACCGTCAGCCATGGAGCGGGGGTCCAGCCGACGGCCGCCGACGTGCGCGGCCGGGACGAGATGTTGCCGCTGGAGGTGGTGAAGGCCGGGGCGTTGTCGGCCGCCTGCCCCTGGATGACCACCGAGGTGTCCACGGAGGTCGTCTCGTCCACCTTGAACTGCACCCAGGCCCTCACGATCGTCTCCCCCTGGGCGATGGGGATGGCGTTGAACCGCATGCCGATCTTCTGGATCTCCCCGTCGTTGACGATCTCCAGGTCGGAGCTGGTCAGCGACATGCTGCCGGTGGGATCTTCCTCCGCGTCGTCGCTGCCGCCGGAGACGCGCACCTCCACCGGGTAGCCGCCCGCTCCCGGCTCGTTGACCAGGACGCTGGTGGTGTCGGTGCCGGTCATCTCGCCGTCGTTGGCGGTGAGGCGCAGCACGTAGCTGCCCGGCTCGGAGAAGGTCGCCGTGGTGTCCACGGCCTGAGGGTTGTCGAAGACCACCGTGCCGGGGCCGTTCTCCCTGGTCCACTGGGTCTGCACGATGCCGGGCGGGTTGGGGAGCCCGTCGTCGCTCACCGACCCGTTGAGGGACGCGCCGCCGGGGTAGACGGTGGTCTGGCTCAGCCCGGCGTCCACCACCGGCCGCCGGTTGCCGCTCACTGTGCCTCCCAGCAGCACGAACCGCGCCACCGACGGCACGCCGCTGGTGTTCACCAGGAAGAGCATGTAGTAGCCGGGAGGTGCGACGTCGGGCTCGAACGGAGCGGTCACCGCGAGGCTGCCGGATCCGCTCTGGGAGAAGGGCAGCGGCACGTAGCGCTGCTCCATCTCGAAGGCGTGCGTGGAGGCGTTCGGTCTCAGCAGGGCCACCGAGGCGATGGAGGCGGCGTCGGGGGTCTGCACGGTGAAGTCCTGCCCGTAGAGCGCCGAGGTTGGCGCCGAAGTGACCGAGGGCCTCGCTCCGCGGAACAGGTAGGGCGGCGAGAAGACCTCGGCGGTCTTGTTGCCGTTGCTGCCGGCCCAGAGCACCCGCCCGTCGGGGAGCAGGGCGGCGGAGGAGTGGTACCCGCGCCGCGTCCGCATGGAGGCCACGACCGTCCAGGCGTTGGCCGCGGGATCGTAGATCTCCGCGGGGTAGACCGCGGTCACGTCCTCGTCGGATGTGCCGCCGGCCACGAGGACCTTCCCGTCGGGGAGGATGACGTTGGTCAGGTGCATCCGCCGGTGGTTCATGGGGGCCGCCTCGGCCCACGACGGCGAGGGGTGGGACATATCGAGGATCTCGGCCCGGTTGGTGGCCAGCGGATCGGGCAGGCCGCGGTCGCGCCCTCCCATGATCATGATCCGCTCGTGACCCGGAGGGAGCATCACCGAGGTGCCGTGCGTGCGCTTGCCGTAGCGCGTGGTGCCGATGACCTGCCAGACCCACCCCACCACGTCGAACAGATCGGTGGTCTTCTCCGGGCCGACGTGCACGATCGAGCCGTTCGGAAGGAGGTGCATCCGCGGGTAGTAGGTCATGCTCCTTTCCGCCCCGGAGAGGAGCTGCCATTGATCGGCGCCGCCCGAGGCCCCCGGCGCGAACGCCTCCACCTGCTCGTTGGTGAGGCCGTTCTCGTCCGCGCCGGAGAACAGAAGCGTGCGCCCGTCCCCCAGGAGGATGTGGGTCGGGTAGTAGCGCCCCTTTCTCATGTCCACCGTCCGGGTCCACTGCTGGGTGTCCGGGTCGAACAGGAAGGCGTGCCGGGGGCCGGTGGCCGCCCCCTGGTGGGTGGCTCCGCCGGTGGCCAGGACCCTCCCGTCGGGGAGCACCGAGTGGCCGCCGCACCAGATGATCCCCGCCACCGTCTGGGTCTGGATCTGGTTGGTGGCGGGATCCCAGACGTGAGTGACCGGGACGTCCTCGTCCCCGCGGTAGAACAGGACCTTGCCGTTCTTCATGAGGATGGAATGGACGGCGCTGGCCGGCCAGTCCATGGGCAGGGCCCACTGCCCGGCCTGGGACGGATCCTCGGCCAGCGGGTCGGCCTCCGTGCGCAGGCCGAGCTCGGCCGACGGGTTGTGGCCGTGCGCCTCCTCCAGATCGAGGGGACGCTCGCGGCGGTCGTCGGCGGCGAAGGTCAGAACGAGCAGGCCGGCGGCCAGCACGGCCGTGAGCGCTGCGGCAACGGACGAACCTCCACGTCTGCGGGGCATGGCCATCCTGAATTTTCTCCTCGTCGGTAAATGCGGCAGTGGCTGCCGCAACCGATACGCTCAAAGTGCCCGATTGTCAAGGATTTCCCGCAGGGAGGGCCCGACAATGGAGGCGCCTGCGATTTTTTGAGTCGACAAGGCACGGCGCGTCGGGTACATTCTCCGCGCCACGGTCCATTCCGTCAATAACAAATCCAGGGGGGCGCCGGTTTTGCACCCGGCCGGGACGGGTCGGCCGCCTCCCGGAACCGACCGGGCCCGGGCCCGCGTGCCGCAAGGTGTCCGTGCCGCCGCGATCGACCAGAGCGCTGTTCGCAACCGTCCTTCTGATGCCGGTCTGGTGCGCCCCTGCCCTGGCCGCGGTGGTGGAGGTGCGGGTGTCCGCCTCCGCCGACGACGCCGAGGAGAGCTCGCGCGGGGACATGTCGCTGAGCAGCACCGACCTGGAGCTGGTCGACGACGGCAGCGATCAGTGGGTGGGGATGCGCTTCACCGGGCTGGACGTCCCCCAGGGAGCCGCGATCACGGCCGCCTGGATCCAGTTCGAGTCGAAGGACTCCTCCAGCGGCTCGATCGCCCTGACCATCCGGGGCCAGGCCGCCGACGCCCCGGCCTCCTTCAGCTTCGCCGACGACGACATCTCCTCGCGGCCCATGACCGACGCGGCGGTCGCCTGGGCTCCCGGCGCCTGGACGTCCGGGGCGGCGGGGGCGGAGCAGCGCACCCCCGATCTGAGCCTCGTCCTCCAGGAGATCGTCTCGCGCCCCGGATGGACCAGCGGCCGGCCGGTGGCCCTGATCGTGTCAGGGAGCGGCCGCCGCACCGCCTGGTCGTACGAGGGGAAGCGATCCTCGGCGCCGCTGCTGCACGTGGAGTACGCCAGCGCCCCGGTGAACCGCCCACCCTCGGTCGCCGCCGGGCCGGACCAGGAGCTGGCCCTCCCCGCCTCCACGCTGCTGCAAGGGGCCGTCGCCGACGACGGCCTTCCCGAGCCGGCCGCCCTCACAACGGCCTGGTCGCAGCAGAGCGGGCCGGCCCCCGCGGCGATCGCCGACCCGTCCTCGCCCGTCACCGAGGCCTCCTTCCCCGTGGACGGGGTGTACATCCTGCGCCTCAGCGCCGGCGACGGGGAGCTCTCCTCTCACGACGACGTGGCCATCACCGTGATCGACACCTCCAAGGTGCCCCGCGTCGCCGCCTCGCGCATCGCCGCCGGGGCGGACGACGCCGAGGAGAGCGCCTCGGGAAGCGTCTCGCTCTCCAGCAGCGACATCGAGCTGATCCACGACGGCAGCAACCAGACGGTCGGCCTGCGCTTCACCCAGGTCCAGGTCCCGCGCGGGGCCTCGATCAGCGCGGCCTGGGTGCAGTTCGAGTCGGATGCCTCGGGCTCCACCGCCACCGCCCTGACCCTGGCCGCCCAGATCGCCGACGACGCGCCTGCTCTGGTCTCGTCGAGCCGCAACATCTCGTCGAGGCCCCGCAGCTCCGCCGAGGTCGCATGGGCGCCTCCGGCCTGGACGTCCAGCGGCTCGGCCGGACCGGCCCAGCGCACCCCCGACCTCTCCACGCTGGTCCAGGAGATCGTCTCGCGGCCGGGATGGCAGCAGGGCAACGCCCTGGTCCTTCTGGTCACCGGCAGCGGCAAGCGCACGGCGCGCTCCTACGAGGGGGACCGCACCGGCGCGGCGCTCCTGCACGTGGAATATTTCGAGCCCCCTCAGGGGAACCTCCCGCCGGCGGTGGACGCCGGCCCCGACCTCGCCGTGGTGCTGCCCGCCGAGGCCGCGCTCGCGGGCTCGGTCCAGGACGACGGCCTGCCGGACCCTCCAGGGGCGCTCACCGTCCGCTGGAGCCAGGCGAGCGGTCCGGGACTCTCCTCCTTCGCCGATCCGGAGGCCCCCTCCACCACCGTCTCGCTCGGCGCGGCCGGCACCTACGTCTTCCGACTGACCGCCGCCGACGGCCTGGCCCAGGCGGAGGACGAGGTGACGGTGATCGCGCACCCCGAGGGGACCGAGGAGGAGCTGCCGCGGGCCTCGTGGCAGGCGCGGATCGCCGCGTCGGAAGACGACGCCGAGGAGAGCTCGGGCGGATCGGTTTCCTTGAGCAGCACCGATCTGGAGATCGTGCAGGACTCCTCCACCCAGACGGTGGGGCTGCGCTTCCAGGGGGTCGACATCCCGCCGGAGACGCCGATCGTGTCCGCCTGGGTGCAGTTCGAGGTGGACGAGAACGGCTCGGCCGCGGCGTCGCTGGCGATCCGGGGGGAGGCCGCGGACAGCGCGCCGGCCTTCTCCGGGTCGAGCCGCAACATCTCGTCGCGACCGCTGACCGCCGCGGCGGTGGCGTGGACCCCCGCTCCCTGGAGCCCTGTCGGCTCCGCCGGGCCGGATCAGAGAACCCCGGATCTGTCCGCCATCATCCAGGAGATCGTGGACCGGCCCGGATGGGCGCGCGGCAACGCGCTGGCGCTGATCGTCGGCGGCTCGGGCAAGAGAGTGGCGCGAGCCTACGACGGCAAGCGGGAGAGCGCTCCGGTCCTGCACGTGGAGTACCTGGTCGTGCCCGACGGCACCATGGTGGACCAGGTGCACTGGACCATCCTGGGTCAGGACGCGGTCGCCATCGACTGGAGGGGACCGTCCTGGGAGCGGACCATCCATTACGGCACCACGCCGGGGGCCCTGGCCTCGGTGGCCCACGGCGAGCACCCCGACCCGGTGCCCGATTCCTCCCCCGGACCCTTCTGGGAGGCCAGGATCACCGGGCTGCAGGAGAACACTCTCTACCATTACCGCATCGGCCACGGGCCCGAGTCCACCTTCCGGACGCCGCCGCCGAGGGGGGACTCAGGGTTCTGGGTGGCCGCGGAGGGGGATATCGGCGGACCTCCCACCATCTACCCCAACGCCCTGCCGACCCAGGAGCAGATCGCCTCCGACAACCCGGCCATCCCGGGCGACGACCGGCCGGCCTTCGTGCTGGCGGTGGGGGACCTGGCCTACGGGGACCAGTCCTCGCCGCAGGCCGTGGACGACCACTTCAACGCCGTGATGGCCTGGTCGCGTTGGGCCGCCTACATGCCCGCCTGGGGAAACCACGAGGACGATTCGAGCCTGGACGACCGGAACAACTACGAGGGGAGGTTCGACTTCCCCAACTCGCAGGATTCCCCCGACGCGCCGGAAGCCGGCGGTCCCGGGGAGGAGTGGATGTGGTTCGACTACGGCCACACGCGGTTCATCTCCTATCCGGAGCCCTTCACCGGCGCCTGGGCCGACTGGCAGGCGAAGGCGGATCCGATCATGGCCGAGGCGCAGGCGGACGCGGCCATCCGGTTCATCGTCACCTTCGGCCACCGCCCGGCCTACTCGTCCGGAAGCGACCACGAAGGGGATGAGGTGCTCGCCCAGCGCCAGGAGGCGCTGGCGGCGCTCCATCCCAAGTACGTCTTGAACGTGTCGGCGCACAGCCACCACTACGAGCGCAGCGATCCGGCCCTCACCGGCGGGATCGTGCAGATCGTGGCGGGGGGCGGGGGAGCCACCCTGGGGGGGCTCAAGTCGAGCCAGCCCTCCTGGTCGGCCTACCGCCTCGACCACCTCTCCCACGTCAAGATGCTCTTCCTCCCGGACCGCATCGAGGGGTACGCGGTGTGCGGTCCCCCCGGTTCAGGCGCCTCGGACGACTGCGTGACCGGGGAGGTCGTCGAGCAGTGGGTGATCCCCGCGCCCTGAAGTGCCGTCTGCTCAATCTGTTGGACATTTCCTGACCGATCTTCCGCCTCCCGGCGAAAAAAGCGGTTGCGAACGGATTGCGGCGGCGTATACTCCGTGCGCAATCACGCCACTGCCATCGCTGCGCCCGGCGGCTCTGCGGGAACCACCGCCGCCGGGAGAATGCAGCGGGCAACATTGCTGACGGAACAGAGGCACTGCCGCCTCCGGGGGCGATTCTCCGGATGGCGTCCATTCGCCGCGCAGGTCCTTCCAGCTCCCCTGCCACGAGGGACCCGAGGCCACGGACACGCACAACTGACGGGCGCGCCCGCGAGGGGAGCGTTCCGCATGGACATGTCTTTCTCTCTGGGGGTCATCCGCATGCGAAGGAGTTCCATCCGGGGCGCCGGAGCGCGCCTCGCTCTGCTCGCCGCCGCCGCCGTCCTCAGTGCGGTCGTGCCCGTGTCGGCCGCCGGTACCTTCTACGTCGACATCGCGAATCCGGCGTGCAGCAACTCCGGGCCGGGGACCGAGGCGACTCCCTACTGCAGCATCCGGTCGGCCGCCAACGCCCAGGGAGGCCCCGGGACGACCATCATCGTACGGCCGGGCCGATACCGCGAGCAGATCACCGTCCCCGCCTCCGGGGCTTCGGGGAGCCCCTTTGTCTTTCAGGCCGCCGGCGAGGCGATCGTGGACGGCACCGACGATTTCAGCTCGCCGTCGCTGTGGCAGCCGTACGCCGGAGACGTCTGGTTCGCCCCCTCGGCCAACTGGGCTCCGCGCCAGGTCTTCGTGGAGGGCGCGCGGCTCGCGGCCTTCACCGGGACCGCCGCCGATGTCCCGCCGGGATCGTTCCTGGCGGTGCTCAACGAGGGGCTCTACGTCAACGTGGGCGGCGGCAACCCCGGCGACCGGGTCACGGAGGTCGGAAGGAGACTGCTCGGATTCACCCTCACCGGCCGGTCCTTCGTGGTCATCGACGGTTTCAGGGTGGTGCGCACCGACAACCGGGGGATCGCGCTCAACACCGCCTCCAACGACTGCGTCGTGCGGAACAACATCGTGGAGGAGAACCGGTTCCAGGGGATCGTCATCAACGGTTCCTCGCGCGCCCTGGTGGAAGGCAACGTCTCCGCCCACAACGGCGACCACGGCATCTACGTCATCTCCGGCTCCACCGGCAACATCCTCAGGAAGAACGAGAGCTTCGGCAACGCGCGCCCCGAGGTGAGGGCCGCCAACGGCATCGCCCTCAACGCCTCCACCGGCAACAGACTGGAAGGGAACCTCGCGCACCACAACCAGGACACCGGGATCCAGATGAGCGCCGGCGCGCACGACAACGTGTCCATCCAGAACATCTCCTGGGCCAACGGCGACCACGGGTTCGACCATCTCAACTCCACGGGGGCGATCCATATCGGTGACGTCGCCTACGCCAACTTCAAGGACGGCTTCTCGGCCGAGGGGAACTCCCCCGGAATGAGTCTGGCCAACTGCGTCGGCGTGGACAACGGCATCACCACCAACGAGTTCAACCTGTGGGTCGATCCCAACTCGTCGGTGGGCTTCGTGTCCGACCACAACATCTTCTGGAACTCGACGCCGCAGAACCCGATCAAGTTCAGGACGACCCAGTACTCCACGATCGCCGCCTTCACCGCCGCGACCGGCCACGATGCGCACTCGATCCAGGCCGATCCGCTGTTCGCGGGCGCCGCGGCCGGGGACTTCAGGCCGCTGGCAGGATCTCCGGCCATCGACTCGGCCGATTCCTCCCACCCGCTCTGGCCGGCGCTGGACGCCTCGGGGGCGGCGCGCGAGGACGATCTGGACACCTCCGACACGGGGACCGGCCCGGTGACCTACGCCGACAGGGGCGCTCTGGAATATCAGCCGCCCGCCGATGCCCCCCCCGTCGCCGCGCTGACCGTGACCCCGTCCTCGGGCCAGGAGCCGCTGAGCGTCCTGGCCGACGCGTCCGCCTCGGCCGATCCGGACGGGACGATCGTCTCCTACCTCTTCGACTTCGGCGACGGCGAGACCGCCGGGCCGCAGACCGGCGCCACCGCGGGGCACACCTACGACGAAGGCACCTGGCCGCTCACCGTCACCGTCACCGACGACTCCGGTCTGACCGACACGGAGACGGTCCTGGTGACGGCTCAAGGCTCCACGGCCGCTCCGAGCGCCTCGCTGGTGGTCGTCCCGCAGTCCGGTCCCGCGCCGCTGGCGGTGCTGGCCGACGCGTCGGGCTCGAGCGACCCTGATGGAACCATCGTCTCGTACCTCTTCGACTTCGGCGACGGGCAGACCACCGGCCCGCAGCCCGGCGCGCTCGCGACGCACGTCTACGGCGCGGGATCCTGGACCCTCACGGTGACCGCCACCGACGACACCGGACTGAGCGACTCAACGTCCGTCGTGGTGACAGCCGAGAGCCTGAACCTCCCCCCCATCGCCACGCTGGCCGTGACCCCCGACGCGGGCCGCGCCCCGCTGGCGGTCATCGCCGACGCGTCCGGCTCCTCGGATTTCGAGGGACCGATCGCCTCGTACCTGTTCCACTTCGGAGACGGCACCATCGTCGGGCCGCAGTCGTCCCCCTTCGCCTCGCACACCTACCAGGGGGGCACCTTCACGGCCACGGTCACGGTGACCGACGGCGGCGGAGCCACGGCCTCCGCCACGGCGCAGGTGACCTCCATACCCAACCAGCCTCCCAACGGCGTGATCGATCTCCCCTCCACCAACGTCAGCATCAAGGTGGGAGAGAGCGTCAGCTTCGCCGGCTCGGGCTCGGATCCGGATGGGGACACGCCGGTGACGTACCAGTGGAGCTTCGGGAGCCTGAAGATCCAGTCCAGCCTGGAGGATCCCGGCCCCGTCGTCTTCACCAAGCCCGGGACCTACACCGTGACCCTGACCGTCCGGGACAGCCTCGGACTGGCCGATCCGACCCCTGCCACGCGGCAGATCTCGGTCAAGAAGAAGTAACGGGGAGGGCGGCCGAGGTGGTTGACTTTTCAGGGGCTTGTGTCACCCTTTGGCCCTCCGGGGAGGGTTGCTCGTCGTGAGAGTCACGTACTACGGCCAGGCCTGCACCCTGATCGAAGGGGCGGGACGGCGCATCCTGACCGATCCGTGGCTCACCGAGGGGGCCTACTTCGGCACCTGGTTCCACACCCACGTCCTGGCGGAAGCAGGGGTCACTCCGGAGAGCTTCCCCAGGGAGACGATCGACTACCTCTTCCTCTCCCACGAGCACCAGGACCACGTCGATCCGGCCACGCTGCGGGTCTTCCCGAAGAGCCTGCCGGTGCTCATCTGCCGGTTCCAGGGGGGGCGGTTCCGCCGCTACCTGGAGGGGATGGGGTTCACCGACGTGAGGGAGCTGGACTCCGGCCGGACGCTGGAGCTGGGTGACTCGCTGTCGGTGACGCTCTACGGGAGCGCCGAGTACACCAACGATTCGGCCATCGTGGTGGAGGCGGAGGGGTTCAGGGTCTACAACGAGACCGACTGCAAGCTGGGGTTCGAGGACTTGCAGCGGATCGCGGACAAGGGGATCGATCTCGGCTTCTACATGTTCTCGGGGGCGAACTGGTACCCCATCCTGTACGACTACCCCCGGGAGGAGAGGGGCCGGCTGGCCCGCCGGCGGCGGGGGCTCCTGTTGAAGAGCTTCCTGCAGCGCGTGAAGCTGACCCGGCCGAAGGTGGCGGTCCCTTCGTCGGGTCCCTGCATGGTGCTCGACCCCGCCCTGCTCTGGCTCAACTCCCCGGAGGAGGGGATCTTCATCGATCCGCGCGAAGCGGTGGCCGCGCTGACCGCCTCGGGCTCGCCCGCGCAGCCGCTGTACATGGCCGCCACCGACGTCTGGGACAGCGCCCGGGGGTTCGAGCGCCGGGCCCCCGGCGCGTTCCACGGCGACCGGGCGGCGTACATCGCCGGCGCCTCCGCCCGGCATGCCGAGGGGATCGCCGCCCGGCTGCGGGCCGAGCCGCCGGCCGGGCCGGACCTTGGCCGGCTGGTGGCGGAGTACTTCGACCGGCGGGTGGGCGCTCAGAGTCCGGACATCCGCCGGCGGATCGGCGCCGTGCTGGGGATCGAGGCGGCCGGGCCGCACGGCGGCTCCTGGACGGTGGACTTCAACGCCGGCGGCCCGAGGTACGTCCGGGAAGGGATCGATCCAGGGTGGACCTACAAGGTGCAGGTGGAGGACAAGCTCCTCTACCCCTTCATGGCGGGACGCGAGGAGTGGCTGGAGGATCTCTTCCTTTCGCTGAGGGCCGGGCTGGCGCGGCGCCCCGATCAGTACAACGAGCCGCTCTATCACTTTCTCTACGATCCCGATCCGGAGAGGCTGGCGCGCTGGTATGCCACACATTGAGGTTCCCTTGAGCGAGCTTCCCGAGGGGAAGCCGCACCGCCTGGAGCACGAAGGGTACGGCGTCGTGGTGGTGCGCACCGCGTCCGGCGTGAGCGCCTACGAGGACGTCTGCCCTCACGCCGGCTGGCGGCTCTCCGACGGCGAGCTGGTCGATGGGCTGCTGGAGTGCCCCGGCCACGGCTGGCAGTTCCGGATCCAGGGGGGGCGGTGCGTGGACGTCCCGTTCTACTGCCTCAAGCAGCTCGCCGTCACCCAGGCCGACGGGATGGTGCGGGTGGAGTGGGTCAAGCCGGGGAAGAGCGATGGCGCGGCGGCTGTTTGACATCGCCGTCTCGGCGGCCTGCCTGCTGGCGGGGCTGGTGCCGGGGGCCCTCGCGGCGATCCTGGTGAAGCTCACCTCTCCGGGGCCCGTCCTCTACCGCCAGACGCGCGTCGGCCGGGGCGGCCGGCCGTTCACGCTGCTGAAGTTCCGCACCATGCGGGTGGCGGCCGGAGGAGCCGGGGTGACCAGCAAGGGGGATCCGAGGATCACCGCGGTGGGAGGGGTCCTGCGCCGCTGGAAGATCGACGAGCTGCCCCAGTTCTGGAACGTGCTGGCGGGGGACATGAGCATCATCGGCCCCCGGCCCGAGATCGAGACGTACGTGCGCCACTACACCGCCGCCCAGCGCGAGGTGCTGGAGGACAGGCCGGGGCTCGCCGGGATGGCCCAGTTGGTCTACCCGCACGAGTCCGAGCTCCTGGCCGGGCACGCCGATCCCGAGCGGGCGTACGTCGAGGAGCTGATGCCGCTGAAGATCAAGGTGGACGTGGAGTACAAGCGGCGCCGGACGTTCTTCTCCGATCTGGGGATCGCGCTGGAAGTGGCCCTGCTGGTGGCCGGGTCGGCGCCCAGGATGGATCGGAGCTTCCGTTTCAAGGACCACGAGGCGGCGGCGCCGGCGGCGATGCCGGCGGCCGGCCGAAGCTGAGATCGTCTGAGCCGGGACCTCGAGGCGCGCCCGGGGCGCGTCCAGGAAGGCCCGCGACGCACCGTCAGGAGGCGGCGTGACCACCAGGAGCACCAACAGGAAGCTGAAGCTGGCCGAGGCGCCCAGGAGGATCCCTTTCTGCGTCCCCTGGACCGATCAGAGAGAGATCGACGAGGTGACCGAGGCCATCCGCTCGGGCTGGCTCACCACCGGCCCGAAGGTCGCCCTGTTCGAGCAGAAGATCGCCCGCTTCGTGGGGGCGAAGCACGGCGTGGCGCTGAACTCCTGCACCGCCGCGCTGCACCTGGCGCTGGCCGCGGCCGGCGTCAGGCAGGGGGACGAGGTGGTGACCTCCCCCTACACCTTCGCCGCCACCGGCGAGACGATCCTGTACCTGGGGGCCAGGCCTGTCTTCGCCGACATCGATCCGGTCACCTTGAACCTCTCGCCGCAGGCGACGGCCCGCGCGGTCACGCGGCGCACCAGAGCCATCGTTCCCGTGCACATGGCGGGGCTGGCCTGCGACATGCGCCCGATCCTGGATCTGGCCAGGCGCAGGGGGATCATGGTGGTCGACGACGCCGCCCACGCCATCGGCACCACCCTCGGCGGCAGGCCGATCGGCTCGATCTCCGACATGACCTGCTTCAGCTTCTACGCCACCAAGAACCTCACCACCGGCGAGGGAGGGATGGTCACCACCGACGACGCGGATCTCGCCGCTCGCGTGCGCAGGCTCAGCCTGCACGGGCTGTCGCGCGACGCCTGGAAGCGGTACACCGCCTCCGGGACCTGGCGCTACGACATCGTGGAGCTGGGGTACAAGTACAACATGACCGACGTGGCGGCCGGGATCGGCCTGGCGCAGCTCGCCAAGTTCCGCTCCATGCAGGCGCGCCGGCGGATGCTGGCGCGGCGCTACAGCCGGCTGCTGGCCGGGTCGGACGCCTTCCAGCTCCCCGTGGAGCAGCGTGGATCGGTGCACGCCTGGCATCTGTACATCCTGCGCCTGAACCCCGGGGTGCTGGCCGTCGGCCGCGACGCCGTCATCGAGGAGCTGCGCGACCGCGGGATCGGCACCAGCGTGCACTTCATTCCGCTGCACACGCACTCCCTGTACCGCAAGACGCTGGGCTACCGCCAGGGGACGCTCCCCCACGCCGAGCGGGAGTGGGCCAGGGCGATCTCGCTGCCGCTCTTCCCGGGACTGACGCTGGAGGATCAGGACCGGGTGGTGGAAGCGCTCCTCGACGTCGCGGCGCGGCACAGGAGGTGACCGCCGGCATGGCTCTGGCCGGTCCGCCCCCCGCTGCAGGCGAGGCAGGCGCCCCCGGCCGGGGGCTGTCCCACTCCACGCTGAGCGGCCTGTTCTGGACCTTCCTGGGGACCGGGACGCAGGGGGTCCTCCAGCTCGGCGTCCTGATCGTGCTGGCCAGGCTGCTCACCCCGGCGGACTTCGGCCTGGTCTCCGCGGCCATGGTGGTCATCGGCTTCAGCCAGATCTTCTCCCAGCTCGGCGTGGGGCCGGCGATCGTGCAGCACCCGGGGCTCCAGCCGAGGCACCTGCGGGCCGGCTTCACCCTGTCGCTGCTGTTCGGAGCGGCGATGACGGGGCTGGTGGGGCTGGGCTCCGGCCTGGTGGCCGATTTCTTCCGCATCCCCGGCCTGGCCCCGGTCACGCGGCTGCTGTCGGTGGTCTTCGTGCTCCAGGGCGCGGGGGTGGTGGCGGAGTCGCTGCTGCTGAAGGAGCTGAGATTCCGCCGGCTGGCGTCGGTGGAGGTCGCCGCGTTCGGGCTCGGCTTCGGGGTGGTGGGGATAGGGATGGCCCTGGCCGGTTTCGGCGTCTGGTCGCTGGCCGGCGCCCACCTGTGCCAGAGCCTGGTCAAGACCTCGGGGCTCCTGCTGCTGCAGCCCCACCCCATGGCGCCGTCCCTGGAGCGGGCGGCCTGCCGCGACCTGCTCTGGTTCGGGGGCGGCTTCACCGCGGCACGCATCGGCAACTACTTCGGCGTCCAGGGGGATCAGATGGTCGTCGGGCGGTTCCTGGGGGCCGAGGCGCTGGGGATCTATGGAAGAGCCTACCAGCTCATGGCCAGCCCGGCGATGTTCCTGGGCCAGATCCTGGACAGGGTGCTCTTCCCGGCCATGGCCAAGGTGCAGGACAGGACGGAGGATCTGCTGGCCGCCTACAGGCGCGGCGTGGCGCTGATCGCCCTGGTGATGCTCCCTGCCAGCGCGGCGCTGGTGGTGCTGGCGCCCGAGGTGGTGAGGGTCCTGCTGGGTCCAGGCTGGGAGGCCGCGGTGACGCCTTTCCGCATCCTGGCCTTGGGGATGCTGTTCCGCACCAGCTACAAGATGAGCGACTCGCTGGCCAGGGCCACCGGAGCGGTGTACCGCCGCGCCTGGCGGCAGTGGATCTACGCCGGACTGGTGATCGGCGGCGCCGCGGCCGGCAGCGCCTGGGGGGTGGAGGGGGTGACGCTGTGCGTCCTGGCGGCCATCGGGGGGAACTTCCTGATCATGGCCCAGCTCTCGCTCTCGCTGGCCAGGATGACCTGGAGGGAGTTCGCGGCGGCGCACGCCCCGGCGCTGCTGGCCGCGGCCCTGATGGGCGGGCTGGCCTGGGGATCGGCGGGCGCGCTGCGCGGCGCGGACCTTCCCGCCGCGGCCGTGCTGGCCGGGACGCTGGCGGCCCTGTGCCTTTTCGCGGCGCTGCTGGTGCGGTACCTTCCGGACCGCGTCCTGGGGAGCGAGGGGATCTGGATGCTCCGCAGGCTGGCGTCGCAGGCCCCTGTGGGCGGGGCGGCGCTGAGGTGGCTGGCGCGAGGGAGCGGGTGATGGATCGCATCCATCAGGACATGGGACGGCACACGCTCGAGGAGATGGCGGCGGAGCTCCCCCAGGGGCTGGGCGTGCTGCGCCGCCTGATCGAGGCTCTGGACCGGGAAGGGATCCGCTACCTTCACTGGAAGAGCAACGAGCACCTGCTCGAGGGGATGGTGGGGATGACCGACCTCGACGTGCTGTTCGATCGCTCCGCGGCGCTGCGCATCGACAGGATCTTCGCCGAGATCGGCTACCGGAGGTTCCTGGCCACCCCGTTCCGGGGGTACCCGGGGCTGGAGGACTATCTCGGGTTCGACGAGTCCACGGGGAACCTGGTGCACATCCACGTGCATCACCAGCTCCGCATGGGCGAGAAGAACGCCAAGGGGTTCTGGCCGCCATGGGAGGAGCTCTTCCTCAGCACCCGGCACGTGCAGCGGCCCGAAGGGATGTGGGCCACCCACCCCGACGTGGAGATGATCATCTTCCTGCTGAGGGCGGCGATGAAGGCCAGGCTGCGCGACGCGGTGCTCCGGATGGCCGGCGCCGACTACATGCGCGGCGATCTGGATCGGGAGTACGACTGGCTCCGGGCCCGGGTGGACGCGGCGCGGGTGGTGGACCTCACCGACCGGCTCCTGGGGCCGAGGGCGGCCGCCACGGCGCGGGAGATCCTTACGGTCAGGCCGACGCTGCGATCGCTGATGAGGTTCCGCCGGCGCTCCATGACCATGCTGAAGCACTGCCGCACGCACAACCCCCTGGTGTCGCGCCTGCGGCGCTGGTTCCGCGAGGCGTACGGGCTGCGGGCGGCGGTGGGGCGGCGCTACACGCATCCGCCGCGCCCGATGAACAGAACGGTCCCCGCCGGCGGGGTCATGGTGGCCTTCATCGGCTCGGATGGATCGGGCAAGTCGAGCGTGGCGGGCGAGATCGCCCACTGGCTCTCGTGGAAGGTGGACACCTACAAGGTCTACCACGGCAGCGGCGACGGGCCGTCCTCGTTCTTCCGCTGGCCTCTGAGGATGGCCTTGCGCGCCATGGGGGCGGGAGGAGGCCGGCGCCCGGCGGCCGCGGCCGGCGGCCCCGTGGAGGGGCGCCGGCCGGCCTCCCACCGGATGGCCCGACGGCTGCGTCCCGTGTGGGCGCTGGTCCTCTCGATGGAGAAGCGCCGCAAGCTCAAGAAGGCCTGGCGGGCCCGCAGCCGCGGGATGATCGTGGTGTGCGACCGCTACCCGCAGAACCAGGTCATGGGCTACAACGACGGCCCGCTCCTGGCGGGGTGGAGCGATCACCGCCTGGGACTGCTGCGGGCGCTGTCGCGCTGGGAGGGCTGGCCGTATGCGCTGGCCGAGCGCTATCCCCCCGACCTGGTGGTCAAGATGAACGTCTCCCCTCCGGTGGCCGTGCGGCGCAAGCCGGACATGCACGAGGCCGAGGTGGTGCGCCGCATCGAGACCATCCGGAGTCTGCGCTTCCCCGCCTCGCGCGTGGCCGAGATCGATGCCGATCAGCCGCTGGAGCATGTGGTGCTCGAGGTGAAGCGGCACGTCTGGTCGGTCCTGTGACGGATGGCGCACGGCGGGTTGTCGGTGGAGCTCCTGGGCCTGCCCGCCTCGGGCAAGTCGACGCTGTCCCGCCGGGCGGCGGAGGTCCTGTCCTCGCGCGGGGTCGTCGTGGCGCAGAGGAGCTGGGACCTGGCCCACGGGATCCCGCGGTGGGAGCGGCGGACCCGCAAGGCGGCGCGTGTGGCGGCGGAGGCGGCGCTGCACCCGCTGCACGCGGCGTGGTCGGCCGCGGCCATCGCCCGGTCCGGGCAGCCGGGCGCCGCCGACGTCGGCAGGATGACCTTCAACTGGCTGCTGGTGGCGGGGCTGGAGCGCCGGCGCGGCGAGGCGGGAGGGATCGAGCTCCACGACCAGGGGATCTTCCAGGCTCTCTGGTCCATCGGGTTCGGCGCGGGGCGCGGGGCGGCGACGGCGGTGGCCGCGGCGCTGGGCCCGCGCATGCCTCTGCCGTCCGTGCTGGCCGTGGTGAGGGCGGGGCCGCAGACCGTGGAGCGGCGGCTGTCGGCGCGGCCGGACGCGGATTCCCGGCTGGATCGGATGGACCCGGCCGAGGGGCTGTCTCGC
>DATEEA010000006.1:0-66228 GCA_035281445.1 Candidatus Polarisedimenticolia bacterium | reverse complement strand
GTGAGAACGCGCCGTCCGCCGGGCCGGACCCGCCTGCGTCCGGCTCCCTCTCGGGCAGGGTCACCGGCGCCGCGGCGGCGGAGGTCCTGTTGTTCGGACCCAACAACATCCTGAAGCTCCACGCGCGCGCGCCGATCGGCGCCGATGGGTCCTACCGATTCCCCATGCCTCCGCCCGGCGCCTACCGCCTGATCGTCGCCGAGCGATCGGGGGCGCACCTGTTCACGCGCCCGCAGCTCCGCTCGGTCACGGTCACGCCGGAGAGCCGCGAGCTGACCGGTCTGGACTTCGAGATCCGGGGACGGCTCTGAGAAGGACTCAGCCCTCGGCGTGGCGGGAGCGGCCCGCCAGGGCAGGGCGGAGGATCAGCCAGACGCCCGCGACCAGCAGAAGCAGCGGGATGAGGGGCAGGAAGCCGACCACCAGCCCGGCCATGACGAAGACGGCCGCCAGGAACAGAAGGAAGAGCTTGGCCATGCCCAGGATCAGCCCCGCGCCCGGACCCGCGCTCCACCCCAGCAGCCGGAACGGCAGCAGGACGATCTGCGCCACCAGGAAGAGAGCCGCTCCGAGCACCGCGCCCAGGACCATGGCCGGGAGCGCCAGGATCACGAAGACGACGAGCAGGACGATCGACGTGGCCAGAGCCAGCAGCCCCATGGGCCTCACCTCCGCGGATCCCTTGCGATGCTGCAGATACGTCGCCGGCGGCGGAAGGTTGCACGAGCAGCCGGGTTCCGCGCCGTGAAGGAGGTGCAGTCCGATGTGGCCGCCCACGAGGCCGGCCGGACTCTCGCCTCGTTCGTGAAGAGCCACGCCGCCGTCTCCCACGCCTCGGCCAAGGGGATCATCGAAGCGGGTGGGGCCCAGGTGAACGGCCGCTGCGTGCGCGACCCCGTGCACAGGCTGTCGCAGGGGGATCGGGTGGCCGCGCGGTTCGACGAGGCGACCCGCTACAAACCCTCGCCCCGGCCGCGCGACGGAGCGGGGTTCCGCGTGCTCGTGCAGGACGAGCGGCTCCTGGTGGCCGACAAGGAGGCGGGGCTGCTGACCGTGCCGGCGCCGGGGCATTCCGGCGACACCCTGGTGGATCGCCTGGCCGCCCGCGAAGCGCGGCGCGGCGTGCGCGCGCCGCGCCTGTGGATCGTGCACAGGATCGATCGCTACACCTCGGGGTTGGTGCTCTTCGCCCGGGACGAGGAGGCGGCCGGGGCGCTCATCACCCAGTTCCGGCGCCGCTCCGCGGCCCGGGAGTACTTGGCGCTGTGCGAAGGCGCGCCGCGGCCCGAGGAGGGCAGGCTGCGGTCTCGTCTGCTGGAGGATCCCCGCTCGCTGAAGGTGTACGAGGCGCGCCCGGGAGCCGGCGGGCAGCTCGCGGTCTGCTCCTACCGGACCGAGGAGGTCTTCCCGGACGCTGCGCTGCTGCGGGTGCGCCTGGAGACGGGGCGGCGCAACCAGATCCGCGTGCAGCTCGCGGGGATAGGTCACCCCGTCCTGGGGGACAGGACCTACGGGCGGCCCAGCCCGCTCCTCGCCCGTGCCGCGCTGCACGCGGCGCGCCTCGGCTTCCTGCATCCCGCCTCCGGCGCCCAGGTCCGCGTGGAGAGCCCGCTGCCCCCCGATATGCGGCGCGCCCTGCGGCGTCTCCGGGCCGGCCGGCGGGGGGGCGCGCCGTCTTGACAATTCAGAGCCCTCCTGTCTAGATTGACGGGCGCTTTCCGCCCTGCAGCCCCGCACACGTCAACCATGTCAGTTCGCGGCAATCGGATCCTGCCGCACGAGGAGGATTCATGACCCGGACCCTCAAGGCATTCCTCTGGCTCGCCGTGGCGGTGGCCGTCCCGTCCGCCGCGCTGGCCCAGTCGGGGCAGGGAGACATCTCGGTCTCGGGCAACCTGGGATTCGCCAACGCCTTCGACGAGGACTTCGACGGCCTGGAGGCCTTCTTCAACGGCACGTTCGAGTTCCACACGTCCGACGAGATCGCCTGGCGAGGGATGCTGGGCCGGGCCAAGTTCGACGGCCGGGTGGACGACGTGGGAGGCGAGGTGAAGGTGATCCTGGTCAACGCCAACATCGTCCGCTACTGGGAGGGGGATGTGACCCCCTTCCTGACCGGCGGGGTCGGGCTGTACAACCGCGACCACGACGGTCCCTTCTTCCTGGACGACGACGGCGACCTGGAGTTCGGGATCAACGGCGGGGGCGGAGTGGACTTCCCGCTGGAGGACGGCTGGGCCATCAAGGTCGAAGGGCTGTTCCACGGGATCACCGGAGACGAGCCGGACGTCTTCTTCACGGCCACGGGCGGCGTGAAGTACACGTTCTGATCCGGGTCCTCTCCGATCAGGACCACCGTTCGAGCGCGCGGCGCGCCTCCGCCGTGACGGGGGCGCGCGCCGCCTCGAACCCCTTCCACGGGTCGCGCCGGACGCGATCGGCCATCTCCCGCAGGGTGAAGCTGTCGTTGCGCACCGCCGGCGTCAGCTCCTTCCAGGTGAGGGGGGCCGACACCGGGGCGCCCGGGCGGGCCCGGGTGCTGTAAGGGGCGATGAAGCTGGCGCCGCGGCCGTTGCGGAGGTAATCGACGTAGATCTTCCCTTTGCGCTTCGCCTTGGACATGACGGCGGTGAACCGGTCGGGCGCCTCCGACGCGAACGACAGCGCGATGGCCCGCGAGAAGGACTTCAGCTCGTCCCAGGAGGGCCCGGGGACGATGGGGGCGACCACATGCAGCCCCTTGCCCCCCGTGGTCTTGACGAAGCTCCTGAGTCCCAGCGAGGCGAGCCGGCGGCGCACCCGGAAAGCGGCCTCCACCACGCGCGGCCACTCCACCGCCGGATCGGGATCGAGATCGAGCACCATCAGGTCGGGACGCTCCACGTCGTCGGATCGGGCCCCCCAGAGGTGGATCTCCAGCACTCCCATCTGCACCAGCGACACGATCCCGGCCGCCGAGTCCACCGTGAGGTAGAGGCCCGTGGAGGCCTTCTCCCGGATGGGGATCCTGCGCACCGCCCCGGGGAGGTGCTCGCGGGCGTGCTTCTGGTAGAAGCACTCCCCTCCCCTCCCCTCGGGGCAGCGCACCAGCGTCAGCGGCCGGCCGGCCACCTGGGGCAGCATCCTGCGTGCCACTTCCTGGTAGTAGAGCGCCAGCCGGTGCTTGGTGATCCCCTGCTCCGGATAGAGCACGCGCCGGGGATGAGTGAGCCTCACGCCGGCCACCTCCACCCGCCCGCCGACGGGAGAGCCGGCCTGCTCCCGCGGGCCGCCTTGCGGGACACGCACGGCCGCCCGCCCGACAGGGAGCGCTTTCTCGCGGCCGACCTGCGCGGGGCGCTTGTCCTCTCTCAGGCCGAGGAAGGCCGGGTGGCGCAGCCGTCCGTCGTCGGTCCAGGCGCTGAACTCCACCTCGCACACCAGTTCGGGCCTCACCCACTTCGCGCGCCGCTCGATGGCGCGGGGCGGCGGCTCGGCGAACGGGCTGGCTTCGATGCCCAGCTCCGAGAGCCGGGCGGCGAGAGACCGCAGGGAACCCTCGGTGAAGCCGGTCCCGACCTTCCCCGCGTACACGAGCCTGCCGGAGCGATCGTGGTCACCCACCAGGAGCGACCCGAAGCCGGTGCGGGTCCCTCCCGGAGCCGTCCAGCCCCCGATCACGAACTCCTGCCGCATGTGGCACTTCACCTTGAGCCATTCGCGCGTGCGTCCCGGCCGGTAGAGGGAGCCGCGGCGCTTGGAGACGATCCCTTCCAGAGCCATGGCGCAGGCCTGCCGGGACACCTCCGGGCCCGACCCCGCCACGTGGTCGCTGTAGCGCAGGGCGCCGTCGCGGTCCCCCGCGGCGCACAGGCGGCGCAGCGCCTCCTTGCGGGCCTCCAGCGTGGCGCCGGCGAGATCGTACCCGTCGAGGTACGGCAGGTCGAACGCCATCAGGGTCAACCCGGCTCCTCCGGAGGCCAGCGAGTTCTGCAGCGCCTGGAAGCTGCTGGTGCCGTCCGGCTGCAGCGTCACCACCTCGCCGTCGAGGACGGCGCTGCGGACCGGCAGCCCGAGACCGGCCCGGGCCAGCGCGGAGAACCGATCGGTCCAGTCCTTGCCTCCCCGCGTGCGGAGGGTTGCGCGGCCGCGCTGCAGGATCAGGAAGACGCGGTAGCCGTCGTGCTTGATCTCGTGCAGCCACTCGTCGCCCGCCGGCGCCGCGTCCACAAGGGTGGGAAGCTCGTGCCGCAGCGCCGCCGGAAGCGCGGCGCGTCGCGCCCCTTCGATGCGCGCGGGATCGGGGGGCCGCGCGGAGGAGGGGGATCGCTTCGAGGCCCGGCCCTCGCGCCGGACGGCGGCAGGACGGCTCGACCGCCAGACGGGCGAGCCGCCCAGGGCCCGCACCTGTTCCAGCGTCCTGCCGCTGGCGGCGCTCTCGGGACGCTCCTTCACGATCTCCTTTCCCGGCGACGCCTCGTCGTCCCGGTCCTTGATCAGGAGCCAGTTCTTCCCTTGCTCTCCGGCCTCGCCGCTCATCCTCACCAGGTGGAAGCCGCCTCGCAGCTTGCTCCCGCGCAGCGTGAAGCTTAGCCGGCCTTGCCGGTACATCCGTTCGGGATCGCCCCGCGGCTCCCAGGTCCCCCGGTCCCACACGATCACAGTCCCCCCGCCGTACTCGTTCTGGGGGATGATCCCTTCGAAGGAGGCGTACTCGAGAGGGTGATCCTCCACGTGCACGGCGAGCCGCCGCTCGGAGGGATCCAGGCTCGGACCCTTGGGTACGGCCCAACTCTTCAGAGTGCCGCCGATCTGCAGGCGCAGGTCGTAGTGCAGACGGCTGGCGGCGTGCTTCTGGATGACGTAGGCGCTGCCCGCCGTCTCCTTGGCGCCCGCCGGCTCGGGGGTGCGGGCGAAGTCGCGCTTGCGGCGGTATTCCCGCAGCCCCATCCGTCAGGCGCTCCGGCTCCGGTGCCCCTTGCGCGAGCCCGCGGGACGCTTCTGCTTCCGGGGGGAGGATGTGGAACGGGAACGGGTCTGCTCCACGCTCCGCCTGAGCAGCGGCATCAGGTCGACCACCTCGCCGCGCGCGCGGGACGGCCGGCGCTCCTCGGGCTCCTCGATGGCCCTGGTCTGGCCGGCGGCCACCTTCCTGTCGATCAGAGAGAGCAGATCGTCGCGGTACCCGTCATTGTACCGCCCGGGGTCCCACTCGGCGGCCATTGCCTGGACCACCCGCTCGGCCATACGGATCTCCTGCGCGCTCACTTCGAGGTGCTTCAGGTCCTCGCCCGGGGCCTCGATCTCCTCGGCCGGCCTCAGCTCGTGCACGTAGCGCAGGAGCACCATGGCCAGCGCCCGGCCCCGGGGGTACACCGCCGCGATGTGCTCACGGGCCCGGATCACCACCCTGGCCACGCCCGCCTTGCCGGTCCTCCGCAACGTCTCCCGCAGCAGGGCGTACCCCTTGCTGTTCCTCTTGAGGGGTTCCAGGTAGTAAGGTTTCTCGAAGAACACCGGATCGATCGAGGCCAGGTCCACGAAGTCCATGATCTCCACGGTGCGGGCGGCCTCCGGGTTGGCGCGCTCGAAGTCCCGGTCCCCCAGCACCACGTATTGATCGGGCTCGTACTCGTACCCCTTGACGATCTCCTCCCAGGGGACCTCCCGCCCGGTCGACTTGCTCACCCTCTTGTAACCGACGGGCGACAGATCCCTCTTGTCGAGCATGTCGAAGGACAGATCAGCGCCGCGGCGCCGGGCGGACACCAGCCCCACCGGGATCTCCACCAGGCCGAAGGTGATGCTTCCTTTCCAGATGGCGCGAGGCACGACGGCCTCCAGGAGGCGGGGCAGGTCTCTCTTTCACCGTAGCGCAACCCCCCGCGCCGCGCACCTCCCTCCAGCGCGCCCGCGCTTGACACCCGGGGCCGGGCCGCGGAGGATCCCATCTCCGATGGCTCACCTCCTGTTTCTCGACCCCTACGCCGGCCCCAGCCACCTGGCTCTCTCCGAGGCGCTGCGGGCCCACTGCCGCCACCAGGTCACGCGGCTGGAGCTGTCTCCACGCAAATGGAAATGGCGGATGCGCGGAGCGGCGCTGGCGCTGGAGCCCCGGATCCGGGCGATCGATCCTCCGCCCGACGTCCTGGCCGCCACGGACATGCTGAACCTTCCCGAGCTTCTGGCGCTGGTGCGCGATCGGCTGCCGGCGCGGACGCCGGTGCTGCTCTACTTTCACGAGAACCAGCTCACGTACCCGGTCTCCTGCTCCGACGAGCGGGACATCCACTTCGCCCTGTGCAACCTCTACTCCGCGCTGGCGGCGGACAGGGTGATCTTCAACAGCCGCTTCCATCTCGAGGAGTTCATGGCCGCGGTGCCGGAGCTGCTCCGCAAGATGCCCGACGAGCGCCCCTCGGGGATCGCCGAAAGGATCCGGCAGCGCAGCGCCGTGCTGGGGGTGCCGGTGTCGGTCCCGGCGCTCTCCTCGGACGCTCTCTCCGGGCGGCCCCCATGGATCGCATGGAACCACCGGTGGGAGGAGGACAAGGACCCGGCGGCTTTCTTCCGTGCGGCCCGCACGCTCGACCGCAGGGGGGTGGAGTTCGGTCTCGTGGTCGCCGGCCAGTCGTTCCGGGACCGGCCCCCGTGCTTCGAGGAAGCCCGCCGGGACCTCGCCCACCGCATCGTCCGGTGGGGACCCATCGAATCGAAGCAGAAGTACTTCGCCACGCTGGCCCGGTGCCGCATCGCGGTCTCCACGGCGCGCCACGAGTTCTACGGGCTGGCCGTGCGCGAGGCGGTGGGGATGGGCTGCTACCCGCTGCTGCCGAGGCGGGTCGTCTACCCCGAGCTGGCCGGCGGGCGGGAGCAGCACCTGTACGGGACCGAGGAGGAGCTCGCCGATCGTCTGGAACAAGTGCTCGCCGACCCGGAGGCCGCGCCGTCCGCGGAGCTGCGCGCGGAGGCGCTGGCCGCCTCGCCCGAGGCGGTCGCCGCTCAGTGGGACGCCTGGATCGACGAGCTGCTCTCCAGGATGTAGAGGGTGGGGCTGACCTGATCGAGCCAGGGCCGAGGGCGGCCCGCCAGGCCGAGAAGCCCCGGCGCGGGGGGAAGATGCTCCTTGCGCAGCGTCGCGCGCAGCGCATAACCCTCCTTCCCTTCCAAAAGGCCCCGGAGGAACGACGGCTCGAACAGGGCCGGGTTGGTGAAGTACTTCTCGCTCAGCACCAGGTAGTCGGGTCGCCCCCCTCGCTCCAGGAGCCCGCGGCGCGTCGGCCGTCCGTACCGCCATTCGTGGCGGAAGCCCATGAACTGGAGACGCGGCGCGAGGGTGGCCGGCGCGAGGGTGGCCACCAGGGCCCCGGGCCTGGCGTGCTCCCTGAACCATGCCTCGGCCCGGTAGCGGGTGTCGTGCAGCATCTCCAGGTCGAGCGCCAGGCAGTAGAGAGCCGAGAGCCCGAACACCGCCGCCGGCACCGCGGCCCGCGCGGCGCGGGGGATCGTCCGCCAGCGGGACCAGGCGGCGAGCCCCGCGCCGATCACGACGGCCAGGGAGACGAAGCCGGGGACGAAGAAGCGCGGGGCCACGAGCCGCGCGTTCATCACCACGACGAGGTAGAAGGCCAGGGTCGGCAGGACACCGAAGGCGGCCGCCGCCGGCGCCCTGGCCGCGGCCCAGGGGATCGAGACCGCGGCCGCGGCGGCGAGGGGCCAACCCAGCGACACGTACATGTCCCTCGAGGCCTTCTCCAGCAGGCCGGGCTGTCCGGCGAAACCGAGGTTGTACTCCACCGTCCCGGGGCCTTCCATCCAGTGACCCAGCCGCCTCGCGAACGGCTCCCAGCCTCCCGACGGCGCGTTGGCCAGGGCGAGCGCGGCGCAGAAGACGGCGAGGCCGGCCATCACCTGGAGCGAGAACCCCGTCACGAAGCTGCCCCTTCGCCAGGGGCGCCACGGAGCGGCCTGCCGCCCCAGCCCCACGGCCACGGCCGCCGCCAGCCCCACGGCGAACCCGAGCGCGGCGTCCTTGGTGCCGGTGGCCAGAGCGCAGAAGAGCCCCGCCAGGACGAAGTCGCCCAGCCTTTGCCTCACCACCACGCGGGCCGCGGCGTGCATGGCCCAGGAGAACCAGAAGGCGGCGGGGACGTCCAGGTTCCCCAGATGGCTGTAGAAGACGAACATCTGGCAGAGGGCGAGCGACAGCCCGGCGAACAGGGCCGCGCGCCGGTCGCGCAGCAGGAGCAAAGCGGTCAGGTAGACCGCCAGCACGGCGGCCGCCCCCATCGCCGCGGAGAGGGCCCTGGACAGGACGATGAGGATGCCGAACCGGCGCGCCAGCTCAGGGTCGGCCAGGACGCGCCCGTCGGCCAGCGGCGCCCGGGCCGGGCTTCCGAACCAGTGCGTCAGCAGCGGAGCGTACAGCACGGCGTTGAGGGCGAAGTGGACCGGGGGGTACTTGTGCCGCCACTCCCCGAAGAGGTACCGGGCCTCCTTGACGCTCTGCATCCCGGCGATCGAATCGAAGTCCCAGTCGGCGCCGGCCGGCTGCCCCCAGGTGATGCCGAGAGTGTTGAGGAGCAGGCTCAGCGCCACCAGGGCCGCGGGGACGGCGGCCCGGCGCGCTCCGGGGTGGCGTGCGCCTTCCGATGTCATAGATTTCCCCCCTCAGGTGACGGCCACCGGCCCGCGTGGCACAATAGCGCACCAGAGAGGTGACCATGGCGAAGAGGATGGAGCAGAAGATCACGCCGATCCGCTCGCGGGAGCGGGAGGTGCCGGCGGACCTTCTGGTGGATCTCTACAAGAAGATGCTGCAGGTCTACTACCTCGAGGAGCGCATCAAGGTCTTCGTGCGCGCGGGGAAGGTGTCGTTCCACGCCTCCACCCGGGGGCACGAGAAGGTGCAGATCGCCATGAGTTATCTGCTCCAGCCGGGCAAGGACTGGTTCTTCCCCTACTACCGGGAGAAGGCCCTGATGCTGGGGCTGGGGATGCCGCTCAAGGACATCTTCCTGCACATGCTCTCCAAGGCCGACGACCCTTCCGGAGGCGGCCGCAACATGAGCGAGCACTTCTCCTCGCGCGACCTGCGCGTGGTCTCCCCCACCGCCTGCACCGGCACGCAGTTCCTCCCCGCCGTGGGGATGGCGCGCGCCATCAAAGCCGACGGCCGCGACGAGATCGTGTACGTCTCCTCGGGCGAGGGCGCCACCAGCGAGGGAGAGTTCTTCGAGGCGCTCAACTGGGCGGTCCGGGAGCAGCTTCCCGTGCTCTTCGTCATCCAGAACAACGGCTACGCCATCAGCGTGCCCCAGGAGGTGCAGACGGGGAGCGAGGTGGAGGACATCTCGCGCGGCTTCCACATGCGCGCCCTCCACGTGGACGGCACCCGCTTCACCGACATGCACAACGACCTGAAGCCTTTGATCGCCGAGATGCGCAACGGCGGCGGGCCTCGCCTCATCGAAGCCCACGTGGTGAGGCTCGACTCCCACTCGTCCTCGGACGACCAGTCCAAGTACCGCAGCCAGGAGGAGCTCGACGCCATCGTCAAGGAGGACCCGCTGGCCCACACCGCCGGCGTGCTGCTGAACAAGAAGATCCTCAAGGAGGACGACATCAAGCGGCTGCACGAGGAGGTCCGGGCGAAGGTGGAGCAGGCGGCGCGCGCCGCCGAGGATTCGGCCGACCCGGCCCCGGAGACCGCCGTGCAGCACATCCTCTCCGGGCGGATGCCGGTGACCTCGGAGACGGCGCCCCGGCGGACCTCCCCGGAGCCGGTCACCATGGTGGAGGCGATCAACCGCGGCCTGCGCGAGGAGATGGCCCGCAACCCGAAGATCATCATGTGGGGAGAGGACGTGGCGGACCCCAAGGGGGGCGTCTTCGGGGTCACCCGGGGACTGGGGACAGCCTTCCCCGGCAGGGTCACCAACTCCCCCCTGGCCGAGGCCAGCATCGTGGGGGTGGCCCAAGGGATGGCCATCGGCGGCTACCGGCCGGTGGTGGAGATCCAGTTCGGCGACTACTCCTTCCCCGGCTACATGCAGATGCGCAACGAGATCCCCACGCTGCGCTGGAGGAGCGGCGGCGCGTGGTCGTGCCCCATGGTGGTGCGCATCGCCGTGGGCGGGTACATCCGCGGGGGCCCCTTCCACAGCCAGTGCATCGAGGCGCTCTACGCTCACACTCCGGGGTGGTGCATCGCCTACCCCAGCAACGCCGCCGACGCCAAGGGCCTGATCAAGACGGCGTGCCGGATGGAGGACCCGGTGCTTTTCCTGGAACACAAGGGTCTCTACCGCCAGGTGTACTCCAAGGCCCCCGAGCCGGACGCCGAGTGGCTGCTCCCCTTCGGCAAGGCCAGGATCGCCCGCCGGGGCACCGACGTGACGGCGGTCACCTGGGGGAGCGGCGTGGTGCGGTGCGAGCGGGCCGCCGACGCGCTGCGCGAGGAGGGGATCTCGGTGGAGGTCATCGACCTGCGCACCATCATGCCCTGGGACGCGGAGACGGTGCTGGAGAGCGCGGCCAGGACCGGCAAGGCCATCGTGGTGCACGAGGCGATCATGACCGGCGGGTTCGGGGGGGAAGTGGCCTCCCGCATCGCGTCGGACGTCTTCGACCACCTCGACGGACCGGTGCGGCGCGTGGCGGCCAAGGACTCCTTCGTGGCCTACGCGCCGGTGCTGGAGTCCTACGTCCTGCCCACGCAGGACGAGGTGACCACGGCCATCCGGGACCTGGCGCGCTACTGACGCCGGCTGCGGCCCCTCGCGGGGTCTCCATTGACACCCGGGCTTCGCCGGGGTAACACTCCCGCTTCACATTCAGGAGAACCCCGATGAAGAGGATCCGCCCCGTCCTGCCGGCGCTCGTCTGCCTCACCCTGGCCGCTGCCCCCGGGCGCGCGGCCGCCCAGCATCCCTTCTCCGTGCACGACATGGTGGCCATGGAGAGGCTCGGCGACCCGCAGCCCTCTCCCGACGGCGCCTGGGTGGTCTTCACGCGCAGGGTCTGGGACAAGGAGACCAACAAAGTCTCCACCAACCTCTGGCTGGTCTCCTCCGACGGGCGGCAGCTCCGGCGGCTCACCTCGGCCAAAGCCTCCGAGACCGGTCCCCGGTGGTCTCCCGACGGGCGCACCATCGCCTTCATCTCCAATCGGGGCGGGTCGTCGCAGATCTGGACCATCGACCCGTCCGGCGGCGAGGCGGTGCGCAAGACCGACTTCCCGATCGACGTGGACAACGTCCAGTGGTCCCCCGACGGCACGCGCCTCGCCTTCACCGCCGAGGTCCATCCCGAATGCCCGGACATGGCCTGCACGGCGCGGCGCGATCGGGAGGCGGCGGACAACCCGGTGAAGGCGCGCGCGTACACCCGGCTGCTGTTCCGCCACTGGGACACCTGGGAGGACGGCAAGCGCAGCCACATCTTCGTGATGCCGGGACGCGGGACGGCGGGACCGGTGGACATCATGAAGGGGATCGACGCCGACAGCCCCACCAAGCCGTTCGGCGGGACCGAGGAGTTCTCCTGGTCCCCCAGCGGGCGGGAGATCGCCTTCACCGCCAAGATGGTGGACCACCCCGCCGTCTCCACCGATCTGGACCTCTACGTGGCCTCCATCGACGGGGGCGAGCCGCGCTGCATCACCGAGGACAACGAGGCGGTGGACACCGCTCCCGCCTGGTCCCCCGACGGCAGGACCATCGCCTACCTCTCCATGAAGCGTCCGGGTTACGAAGCCGACCGTCAGGCGGTGACCCTGCACGACCGTGCCACGGGGAGGAACCGCCGGCTGACCGAGAGCTGGGACCGGTCGGCCTCCTCGGTGGCCTGGGCGAGCGACGGCAGGACCCTGTTCGTCACCGCTGGGGACACGGCCCGGCACAAGATCTTCTCCGTGGACGCGGACTCCGGACGCGTCACCCCGATCGTCGAGGATCACTACAACGCCTCCCTCTCGGTCATGCAGGGAGGCAGGCTGATCTTCCTTCGAGACTCCCTCACCTCCCCCGCCGAGATCTTCGTCTCGCGCCAGGACGGCTCGGATCTCAGGGCGCTGACGCGCGTCAACGCCGAGCGGATGGCGGCGGCCCAGGTGAGCCAGCCCGAGGAGTTCTGGTTCACCGGGGCCCGCGGCGACAAGGTGCACGGCTGGCTGCTGAAGCCGGTGGGCTTCGAGCCGGGCCGCAGGCACCCGCTGGCGTTCCTCATCCACGGCGGGCCGCAGGGATCGTGGGAGGACCACTTCCACTACCGCTGGAACCCGCAGGTGTACGCGGGCGCCGGCTACGTCACCGTGGCCATCGACTTCCACGGCAGCACCGGGTACGGGCAGGCCTTCACCGACGCCATCCGCGGGGACTGGGGGGGAGCCCCCTACGAGGACCTGATGGCGGGGCTCGACCACGTCCTGGCCACGCACGATTACGTGGATGGAACCAGGATGGGGGCGCTGGGCGCCTCGTACGGAGGCTACATGGTCAACTGGATCGCCGGGCAGACAGACCGCTTCCGCTGCCTGGTGAGCCACGACGGCGAGTTCGACATGATGGCCGGCTACTACACCACCGAGGAGCTGTGGTTCCCGGAATGGGAGCAGGGTGGGACGCCCTGGGAGAAGAGAGAGGTCTACGAGCGGTTCTCTCCCTCCACCTACGTCCACCGGTGGAAGACCCCCATGCTGGTCATCCACGGCGCCCTGGACTACAGGCTGCCCGAGACGGAGGGGTTCGCCGCCTTCACCGCCCTGCAGCGCCTGGGCGTCCCGTCCAAGCTCCTGCACTTCCCCGACGAGAACCACTGGGTGCTCAAGGCCCGCAACAGCATCCTCTGGCACGAGACGGTGATCGGCTGGCTCGATCAGTGGCTCAAGAAGTGAGACCGGCCAGGAGCTCCGCGTAGCCGTTGTACGGCAGCGTGGGGACGACGAGGTCCGTCCCGATCAGCCTCTCGCGCGCCTGGGACCAACGTGGGTGCGGGACCGAAGGGTCCACGTCCGCCTCGAAGCCGTACTCCAGCGGCGCGACGTCGTTCCAGAACGTGGCGGGCTTCCTCTCGGTCAGCTCGATGCGCACGATCGACTTGATGCTCTTGAAGCCGTACTTCCAGGGGACGACCAGCCGGATGGGCGCTCCGTGCTGCATGGGAAGAGGGTGGCCGTAGACGCCCGTGGCCAGGAGGGTGAGCTCGTGCGACGCCTCGGCCAGGGTGAGCGCCTCGTAGTAGGGCCAGGGGTACCAGGGCTGGCGGGCCTGCCCCGGGGCCAGCTCCGGGCGGTGGAAGGAGACCAGCCGGACGTAGCGCGCCGACCCGAGCGGCTCCACGAGGTCGAGCAGGGCCTTGAAGGGAAAGCCGGTCCACGGCACGGCCATGGCCCACGCCTCGACGCAGCGATGCCGGTAGAGCCGCTCCTCCAGCGGCATGGAGACGACCAGCCGATCGATGTCGAAGACGGCGGGGCGGCGCACCCTCCCCGAGACATCCACCGTCCAGGGGTGGAAGGGGAAGCGCGAGGCGAGCTCCGCCACCCTCTCCTTGACCGTGGTGAACTCGTAGAAGTTGTTGTACCGCCCCGCCACCGCCTCGCCGGTCAGCGGCCGGTCGAGGGTGTAGGCCTCGTTGCGGGGGGCGGGGTAGCGCCCGGTCCATGCGCGGGGGAAGGGGGAAAGCCCGGCACCGGCTCGTGTCGGACCGCCGCCCGGATCCCCGCACCCCGCGCCGCCGATCAGCGTCCCCAGGGCACCCAGGCCGGCCGCCTTCAGGAAGCGCCGGCGGCCCAGGTGGACCGCCTCGGGGGTGGCCGCCGACTCCGGCAGCCGCCATGGCCGGTTCTTGCGGATGGAGGGCATCGGTTTCTCCGATCCTTGGATGCGTCCGCGAAGCCGGGGGTTGCGCGGGGCTTGGACCCGACGCCCTGTCAGCATAGACTGTCCCCCGCCCGGCGAAGCAGACCCGGGCACCCTTCGTGGAGGAGAGCGATGCACCGTGCATGGAAGTCGGCCGCGCTGCTGCCGCTCGCGGCGGCGCTGGCGGCCGCGCCGGCGCTGGCCCGCGACGCCGGCGGCGACATCAAGAAGGCGATGAAGGAGAAGACCGGGACGTACTATCTCAAGACCAACCTCCCGTACCTGCAAGGGCGGCACGCCTACGGCACGTTCAAGCGCCCGATCGTCACGGTGAGCCCCGGCGAGGGCGTGACGACGGCCTCGACCGCCGAGGTGCAGGGAGGCGCGTTCCACGCCGAGGGACGCCGCCTGACGCTGCGGGTCAACGACCCGGTGAAAGTGGACGAGCACGAGTGGGAGTCGGACGACCAGAGCCTGGAGATCGAGCTGGAAGGGACGGGCCAGGCCAAGGACGGCGTGGGCGTGATCAAGTTCGTCGGCCTGGCCGGCGTGAACGATTTCGAGGCCTGCTGGGAGGCGGCGTTCTCCTCCGTCCCGCTCCAGGACAAGTACGACTGGCCGGCCGACATCAAGAGAGCGGTGGCGGAGCGCAGGGTCCTGGAGGGGATGACCCAGGAGCAGGTGGTGGTGGCCGTGGGGTACCCCGAGAAGACCAGCACCTCCACCGATCAGGGGCACAAGGTAGAGACCTGGGTGATCCAGCGGGGAGAAGGCTCCAAGATGGGATTCTGGACGATGAAGGTGGGCGACAAGCAGGAGATGGAGATCCGGTTCGTGGACGGCAAGGTGGCCCAGATCGGCGGCAGCCAGGAGCAGCCGAAGGTCAAGCTCAAGTGACAACGGGGCGGCGGGCCGCGCGGGCGGCCCGCCGCGCCCGGCTCAACCCTGCTTCTTCTTCACCAGCTCCACGTCGATGGTGATGGACACGTCGTTGCCCACCACCAGCCCGCCTCCCTCCATGACCGGACCCCATGTCAGGCCGAAATCCTGGCGGTTGATCTTCGTGGTGGCGGAGGCCCCGCTCTTGGTGTTGCCCCAGGGATCCTTCACCGGCGCCAGCGGCCCTTCCACGTTCAGGATCACCTCCTTGGTGACGCCGCGGATGGTCAGGTCCCCCAGCACCTTGAGCATCCCTTCGCCGGCCTTCTCCACCTTCTTGGACTTGAAGGTGATGGTGGGGAACTTCTCCACGTCGAAGAACTCGGCGCTCTTCAGATGCTTGTCGCGGCCCTCGTGCCCGCTGTCGATGGAGGCCGCCTCGATGACCGCCTCCACCGTGGACTTGGTGACGTCCGACTCGTCGAGGTTCAGAACGCCGGCCACCTTGCCGAAGCCGCCGCTGACGTTGGCCACCGCCAGGTGCCGGACCTTGAAGACGGCCGAGGAGTGCGCCGGATCGATGTCCCAGACATCGGCGGCGGCGGGCAGCACGGCCAGGGCGAACAGAACCGGAATGAGCGGGAACAACCGACGACGCATGAGCTCTCCTCCCTCGAAGCCACGATGGGCATGGTTCGTGAAGCCTCCAGTCAAGCGGCCGGCGTCCGGGGTGTCAAGGCGCCCCCCCGGCGCGGCCGGAGGCTGACAACAGCGCTCCGTGGCCGATCATTCCCGGCCCGGGACGCCCCTTCGACCCGCCCCGCGGGATGGTACCCTTCCCCATCATGGCTTTCTGGCTGTTGAAGACCGAGCCGGGCGCCTATTCCTGGGACGATCTGGTCCGGGACAGGCGCACGGTCTGGGACGGGATCACCAACCCGCTGGCTCTTCGCCACCTGGCGTCGGCGAAGAAGGGGGATCGCGCCATCGTGTACCACACGGGCAAGGAGCGCCGGGCGGTGGGGATCGCGGTGATCGTCAAGGCCCCCTATCCCGACCTGCGCGCCGCGGACCCCCGCCGCCTGGTGGTCGAGATCGAGGCGGACGCTCCGCTGGCTCGCCCCGTCTCGCTGCACGAGATCAAGGCCGACAAGACGTTCGCGGGATGGGAGCTGCTGCGCCTGCCGAGGCTGTCGTTCGTGCCGGTCCCCGAGCCGATGTGGCGCAGGATCGCGTCCCTGGCCGGAACGTGACCCCGGGGGCGAAGGATCCGGTCTGCGGGATGGACGTGGACCCTGCCTCCTCGGCCGGGTCGGTGACGCACCAGGGCCGGGCCTACCACTTCTGCTCAACCTGGTGCCGCGACCGCTTCGCCGCCGACCCGGGCGCTTTCCTCCAGGCTGGGGCCGGAGGCGGGGACGCCTCCGCGCAGGTCGAGCACACCTGCCCCATGCACCCCGAGGTGCGGCAGCCCGGTCCGGGGACCTGCCCCATCTGCGGCATGGCGCTGGAGCCGGTCTCCCCCGCGGACGCGGCGCGGCAGGGAGGGGCCGATCCCGAGCTGCGCGACATGAGCCGCCGGCTCTGGGTCGGGGCGGCCCTGACTCTTCCGCTCGTGGCGCTGGAGATGCTGGGGATGGCGCCGGGGACGGCATCGGCCCTCCCGGCCGCGCCCACCCGCGCCTGGCTCCAGCTCGCGCTCGCCACGCCCGTCGTGCTGTGGGCTGGGCTGCCCTTCTTCCGGCGGGGGTGGGCCTCCATCGTCCGCCGGCGGCTCAACATGTTCACCCTGATCGCCATGGGGATCGGCGCCGCGTACGCCTTCAGCCTGGCCGCGGTGCTGGCCCCCGGCCTCATCCCCCACGGCGCCGGGGCCCACGCCGGGGGACCTCCCGTCTACTTCGAGGCGGCGGCGGTGATCACGGTGCTGGTGCTGGCGGGGCAGGTGCTCGAGCTGCGCGCGAGGGCCCGCACCAGCGGCGCCATCCGCGAGCTGCTGAAGCTGTCTCCCCCCACCGCCCGGAAGGTGCGCGACGGCGGCGAGGAGGAGATCCCTCTGGCGCACGTCCACCCCGGCGACCTACTCAGGGTGCGTCCGGGAGAGAGGGTGCCCGTGGACGGCGTGGTGATCGAAGGGCACAGCTCGGTGGACGAGTCGATGCTGACCGGAGAGCCCATCCCGGTGGAGAAGACGGCCGGCTCGCGCGTGGCCGGCGGCACGGTGAACGGAGGGGGCAGCTTCGTCATGAAGGCGGAGAGGGTGGGGCAGGACACCCTGCTGGCCCAGATCGTCCGGCTGGTGGGCGAGGCTCAGCGCACCCGCGCTCCGATCCAGAGGCTGGCCGACCAGGTCTCGGCCTGGTTCGTCCCGGCGGTGGTGGCGGTGGCGGTCCTCACCGCGTTGATCTGGGGGTGGCTGGGCCCGGAGCCCCGGCTGGCCCACGCCGTGGTGAACGCGGTGGCGGTGCTGATCATCGCCTGCCCCTGCGCCCTGGGGCTGGCCACCCCCATGTCCATCATGGTGGGGACGGGCAGGGGGGCCTCGGCCGGCGTGCTGGTCCGCAACGCCGAGGCGCTGGAGACGCTGGAGAAGGCCGACACCTTGGTGGTGGACAAGACCGGGACGATCACCGAGGGCCGCCCTCGCCTGGCGGACATCGAGACTCTCCCCGGGAGCGGGCTCGACCAGGACGAGCTGCTGCGTCTGGCCGCGTCGGTGGAGACGGGGAGCGAACATCCGCTGGCGGCGGCGATCCTCGAGGCGGCGCGCTCGCGAGGCGCCTCCCCTGCGCGCGCCGAGCGCTTCGAGGCCCTTCCGGGGCGCGGCGTGCGCGGCGTGGTGGGCGGGCGGCGGATCCTGCTGGGAAGCGGGGCCTTTCTCCGGGAGGAAGGGATCGAGCCCGGCGAGGCGGCCGGGCGGCGGGCGGCGGCGTGGCGGGAGCAGGGCCGGGTCGTGGTCTTCGTGGCCGTGGACGGCCGGCCCGCCGGGGTGCTGTCCGTGGCCGACCCGATCAAGCCGTCCGCTGCCGAGGCGATGAGGGAGATCAAGGCGCAGGGTCTGCGCGTGGTCATGCTGACCGGAGACAGCCGGGCCACCGCGGAGTCGGTCGCGCGGTCCCTGGGACACGTGGACGAAGTGCATGCCGAGGTGCTGCCCGCGGACAAGCGCGAGATGGTCCGGAGCCTGCGGCGGGCGGGACGGCGGGTGGCCATGGCCGGCGACGGAGTCAACGACGCCCCCGCGCTGGCCGAGGCCGACGTCGGGATCGCCATGGGGACCGGCACCGACGTGGCCATGGAGAGCGCCGCGGTGACCCTGGTGAAGGGTGACCTGGGGGGGATCGTGCGCGCGCGGCGGCTGTCGCGGGCCGTCATGGGCAACATCCGGCAGAACCTGTTCTTCGCGTTCGTCTACAACACCCTGGGGGTGCCGGTGGCCGCCGGCGTCCTCTACCCCTTCTCCGGCCTGCTGCTCAGCCCGATGCTGGCGAGCGCGGCGATGAGCCTCAGCTCGGTGTCGGTCATCGCCAACGCGCTGCGCCTGCGCTCGGCGAGATTGTAGGTCGCGCCGCCCGTCGGACTCGCGGCAGAAGATCCGCTCCCACCGGCCGAAGTCGAGCCGTCCGACGGACGCCGGCGGGACTTGCGCCGGGCGCCCCGTGCGCTATTGTTTCCCCCTCGATGACCTCGCGGCTGCGTGTCGGGCTCGTCACAATCATGTTCATCACGTCGGCAGGGCCCGTATCCCCCCGGTCCGGCGGGCCGGTGCCGCCGGCGGAGTCTGCTGAAGGGGGCGCGCTGGCGGCGGCCCTCCTGGAGCAGGCCCCGACCCTGAGGCCCGAGCCGCTGGCGGCCGCGCTCCGCTCCCTGGCCTGGATGGAGCGGCGCGGGGAGGTCCGCGCCGGCGTGCTCACGGTGATCGACTACGGGCTCCCCTCTCGCTCCAAGCGTCTGTGGGTCTTCGACCTCCCGGCGCGGAAGCTGCTGTTCCACGAGATGGTGGCCCACGGCAAGAACTCCGGCCACGACCTGACGGTCTCCTTCTCCAACCAGCAAGGGAGTCTCATGACCTCGCTGGGTGCCTTCGTGACCGGCGCCACGTACACCGGCCGCAACGGCTACTCGCTCCGGCTGAGGGGGATGGACCCCGGCCTCAACCATCGCGCCGAGGCGCGCGCCATCGTGATGCACGGCGCTCCCTACGTGAACGACGAGGTGGTGAAGGCGCTGGGCCGGCTGGGGCGCAGCCACGGCTGCCCCGCGCTGCGGCTGGAGATAGCCCCGGCGATCATCGACACCATCAAGGAAGGCTCGCTGCTCTACTCCTGGCACCCTTCCCTGGAGACGGCTCTCGCTTCCGCGCCCGGGCCCGGGCCCGGGGCGCAGGCTGATGCCGCGGACAGTACCAGCTCGTCCTCCCGGCCACCCGATCGGTTCTGAGGGACGCACCGCACAGCGGGCACCGCCGGTCCCGATCGCGCCGCGCCAGCAGCCAGCGCCCCGGCCGCTCGAGCCCGGCCGCTTCCCTCCGCACCGCTTCGGCGAGAACCTTCTTCAGGGCGCCGAAGAGCCGCTCCCTCCGGAGGGCCGGCATTCCGGCAAGGGGGAACCGGGGATGCAGGCCGGCCTGGAAGAGGATCTCGTCGGCGTAGAGGTTCCCCACCCCGGCCAGCGCCGTCTGGTTCATCAGCAGCGCCTTGACCGATCCCCGCCGTGCTCGCACCAGTCCCTCGAACTCTCCCCGCTTGACGGCCAGGGCGTCGGGCCCCAGGCTCCGGATGCGTTCTTGCGGGTCCTTCACCCATCCGAAGCGGCCGAGCTTGCGCCGGTCGAGGAAGGCCACCCCGCGGCCGCCTTGGAGGTGGATGACCGCCGCCACGGCGCGCCCGCGAGGCTCCTCGCCCTTCGAGAACGTCTCCAGCTCTCCGGTCATGCCGAAGTGGAACACCAGCCAGCCGCACCCCTCGATCCCGGCGAACAGATGCTTGCCGTGCCGCAGCGTGGAGACCACGCGGCGGCCGGCCAGCCGCCCCGCGGGGGGCGGGGACGAGCCTCTCAGCAGACGCGGATCGCGGACGCGGATCCGCTCGATGCGGCGGCCGAGCGCGTGCCGCTCCAGCCAGCGGCGCGCCGCTTCGACTTCGGGAAGCTCGGGCATGGACTCCGACTCCGCACCGGGCGCCGGCCGCGGTCGCCGGCTGAAGGACCTGGGATTCGACCCCGCCCTGATAGAATAGGCTGTCTGCTTTCGTGAGGCGATGCGGCGGGGGAGGGCGAGGCGGCTCTCCCGAGGGGGGGCGAGATGGCCGAGTCGGATCCCCGCACGGTGACCGGGCTCCTGCAGGCATGGCGGGAGGGCGATCGAGGGGCGCTGGACTCGCTGCTCCCGCTGGTCTACGAACGGCTCAGAAGGATGGCGCGGGCGCGGCTGCGATCCGAGCGCCCCGGCCACACGCTGCAGACCACCGCCCTCGTGCACGAGGCGTATCTCCGGCTGGTGGGCGCCGAGATCCCCTGGAAGGACCGCGTGCACTTCTACGGCGCGGCGGCGCAGGCCATGCGGCGCATCCTCGTGGATCACGCCCGGGCGCGCAGCGCCACCCGCCGGGGCGGCGGGGCCGCCCGCCTCCCGCTCGAGGCCGCTCTCGACGTGGCCGCCGCCGCCCCCGAGCAGCTCCTGCGTCTCGACGAGGCGCTGAAGAGCCTGGAGCGGCACGACGCGCGCAAGAGCCGGCTCGTGGAGCTGCACTACTTCGGAGGACTGACCCTGGAAGAGCTCGCGCTCGCCACGGAGACGCCGCCTCGGACCATCGAGAGGGAGATGCGCCTGGCCCGCGCGTGGCTGCGCCGGGAGGCCGCATCGGCCCATGGCCATGGATCCTGAGCGCTGGCGCCGCATCGAGCGGCTCTACTACGCCGCGGCCGACCTGGGGGCCGAGGAGGCCCGCCGCTTCCTGGAGCGGGCCTGCGCGGACGATCCCGCCCTGGCCCGGGAGGTCGAAGAGCTGCTGCGCCACGACGCGCAGGGGGGGCGCTCGTGGGGGGACGCCGTCGCCGGCGTGGCCGGGCTGGTCCTGGGCGGCGCCGCGGAGATCGGCCCGGGACAGGCCATCGGCCGGTACCGGATCCTCGAGTCGATCGGCCGGGGCGGGATGGGCGAAGTCTTCAAAGCGGAGCAGATCGAGCCGATCCGGAGGATCATCGCCCTCAAGGTGATCAAGCCGGGCATGGACACCCGGGCCGTCGTGGCGAGGTTCGAGTCGGAGCGGCAGGCCGTCGCCCTGATGGACCATCCCGGCATCGCCAAGGTCTTCGACGCCGGCGCCACCGACGGCGGAAGACCGTACTTCACCATGGAGTACGTCCCGGGGGTGCCGATCACCCGGTACTGCGACGAAGCCAGGCTGCCGATCCAGGCACGGCTCGATCTCTTCCTGCAAGTGTGCGAGGGGGTTCAGCACGCCCACCAGAAAGGGATCATCCACCGCGACATCAAGCCGTCCAACGTGCTGGTCGGGGACGTGGACGGACGCCCTTGCCCCAAGATCATCGATTTCGGAATCGCCAAGGCCACGGCCGCGCGCCTGACGGGGCTGGGAACGGTCACCGAGCTGGGGCAGGTCGTGGGGACGCCTGAGTACATGAGCCCCGAGCAGGCGAGCATGGCCGATGCCGTCGTGGACACCAGGACCGACGTCTATTCCCTCGGGATCCTTCTCTACGAGCTGCTGGTGGGCGCACTCCCGTTCGACAGGCGGACACTGATCTCCTCGGGCCTGTCCTCCCTGCAGCACACGATCCGCACCGTCGATCCCCTCCGGCCCAGCGCCCGCCTGATCGCGCTCGGGCCGGCCGGCGCGAGGGCGGCGGGGGACCGGGGCACCGAGCCCGGTTTGCTGGCCCGGAGGCTGCGGGGGGACCTGGACTGGATCACGCTCAAGGCCATGGAGAAGGACCCCGACGGCCGTTACGCTTCACCCGCCGGCCTGGCCGCGGACCTGCGGAGCCACCTGCTCCACCGGCCGGTCGTGGCCGGGCCCCCCGGGCCCGCCTACCGCGCGAAGAAGTTCGTCCTGAGGCATCGCTTCGGGGCGGTCGCGGCGCTGCTGATCTCGGCCGCGATCGTGGCCGGGACGGCAGGCACGGCGGCCGGCCTGATGCGAGCCCGCTTGGCGGAGCGCCAGGCCCTCAGCGAAGCGGCGACCTCGCGGCAGGTCTCCCGCTTCATGGTCGACCTCTTCCGCGTCCCCGACCCCTCGGTGTCGCGGGGCCGCGAGGTCACCGTGCGCGAGGTGCTGGACCGCGGCGCCGGCCGGATCGAGGCGCTCGAAGAGCAGCCCGAAGTCAAGGCCCGCCTGATGGCCACGATGGGGGAGGTCTACGCCAACCTGGGCCTGCTCGACGCCGCGCGCCCGCTGCTGGAGGACTCGCTGGCTCTCCGGCGGACGCTGCGCCCCGCCGCCCCCGCCGAGGTCGCCGAGGGGCTGCGGCTGCTCGCGTCGCTGGAGGTCGATTCCGGCCGGGACGGCCGGGCGGCCGACCTCCTGCGCGAATCGCTGGACCTGCGGCGCGCCTCCGACGGCGAGGAGTCGCGCCAGGTGGCGATCCTCCTGAGCGACCTGGCCCACGCGCTGTTCAAGCAGGATCGGCTGGACGAGGCGGAGCCGCTCTACCGCCGGTCCATCGCCACGCTGGAGCGGCTCCCGGAGCCGGGTAGCGCGGACCTGGCCGACGCCATCGGCGGGCTGGCCCAGCTCCTGCACGTGAAGGGGGACTTCGCCGAGGCGGAGACGCTGTTCCGCAGGTCCTTGGCGGAGCGGCGGGCCGCCTGGGGGGACGACCATCCCGGCGTGGCGGAGAGCCAGCACAACCTGGCGGCGGTGCTGCACGATCGACTACGGCTGGACGAGGCGGAGGCGCTGTATCGCCAATCGCTGGCCCTGAGCGAGAAGGTCCAGGGAGGGGAGCACCCCGACCTGTCCACCACGCTGTCCAGCCTGGCGCGCCTGCTGGTGGACAAGGGGGACCTGGCGGGCGCGGAGCCCCTCCTGGCGCGGGCCCTGGCCATCGACCTGCGCCTCTACGGCGAGAACGACGAAAACGTCGCCTACGACCTCAAGGAGCTGGGCAACCTCCAGCGCCGGCGCGGACTCCTGGCCGAGGCCGAGGCCTCGTTCCGCCGCAGCGTGGCCGCCTACCGCGAAGCCGGAGCCGCCTCCAGCCCCTACCTGGCGGTGGCGCTCAACGGCCTGGGTGGCACGCTGATCGAGACGGGCCGGGCGCGCGAGGCCGAGCCCCTGCTGCGGGAGAGCCTCGGCATCACGAAGGGGTCACTTCCCGAGGGACACTGGCTCGTCCAGACCTCGATGAGCCTGCTGGGAGAGTGCCTCGGCGCGCTGCGGCGGCACGCCGAGGGGGAGCGCCTGGTCGTGGAGGCGCTGGAGGGGTTCCAGTCGAGCCTCGGAGCCGGCGACCCCCGCACGCAGGCCGCCCTCGAACGGGTGGTGCGGTTCTACCGATCCTGGGGACGGCCGGATCAGGCCGCTCTCTGGGCCGGCCGCCAGGGCACGGCTCGACCCTGAGCCGGTCTCCTCGAAAAAAAACGTCCCCTCCCCGCGGGCCCGGGCCCCTCTTTCTCGCTTCCCCCGGTAGGGGCCATGTCCGAGACCCTCTCGGCGTCCGGCCTCCACGAAGGAGGAAGACCATGAACGGGATCGGTTGGCTCAGATGCACGATCGTCCTGGCGGCCGGCGGGATGGCCGCCTCGCTCCAGGCCGCATCCCCCGCCGTGGCGGCTCCAGCCGCGGCCGGGGACCCCCGAGACACGCTCAAGTCCAGGCTCGCGGCGTACTACGCGGACGCGGGCCGCCTGGCCCCGACGGCCATCGGCGACCTCGCCCGCGATCCGGCCACCCTGGCCTCGGTGCAGCAAGAGATCGACTCGCTCGGCCCCGAGCGGCTCGCCGCCCTGGATGAGGCTCTCGCCGCGGTCCCCGGTTGGGAAGCCGCGCCCGAGGCGCTTTCCTCCGCCTTCCAGACCCACGTGCTCGGCGACCAGGCGGCCAGGCGGTCCGGAGACCTGGAGGGGTTCCGCTCCGAGGTGTCCGAGCTCTATGCCCTGCTGCGGCTCCTCCCCGAGCCGGCCCTGCGCAGACTCCGGCAGGACCCCGGGCAGGTCCTGGCCATGCAGGAGCGCCTGCACACCATGCCGGCCAACGCCCTGGCCTTGCTGAAGGTCCAGATGGACGCCCAGGGAGACTGGCGGTCCCTCAAGTCCCGCCTGCTGAGCTCGGTCTCCCCCGCCGCGCTGGAGGGGATCCGCTCGCTGGCCCGCAACGGTCCTCTCCAGGATGGCGACTACTCCGCCCTGGGAGAGTTCCGGCGCGACCTGGACCGGTTCGTGGCCGACCTGCGGCGGATACCTTCCATCGAGACGGGCGGGCTCGGACCCCGGCTGGCGGACCTGGAGGCCGGGCTGCGCCGGGCCACTCCCGAGATGCTCTTCGTGATCCGCCAGCGCGCCGGCACGGCGGGGCTGCGGCAGGCGATGGGCGACGCGCGCGTGCTGGCCGGGGCCGCCGACCTGACCTCCGAGGAGCGCGAGGCGCTGGAGCGGTTCCGGGCGGAGCTGGCCGGGGCCTACGCCCTGCTCGGCGATTTCGCCCCCGGGGACCCAGGACAGGGTTCCATCGCGGACCGCATCGGCTCCCTGCCGCACGAGGCGCTGCTGCTGGCGCGCAGCCGCCTCCAGGCGATCCCCGAGTGGAGACGCACGCTCCCAGCCGTCCTAAGCGTCCTGGCGGATCCGTCGAACCGCGCGATGATGGCTCTGCTGGAGAACGGCCGCGCGGCCGCAGAGACCATGGACTCGCTCGCGGCCTTCCGGGCGGTCCTCCTGGAGCGCCTGTCCGCGGCCCCCGGCGGGGCCGAGGCCGCGGCCCTGGTGCGCGAGGCTTCGCCGCGCGACCTGTTCCTGATGCGGGAGGCGGGCGCGCGGCTGCCGGAGCAGGATGCACTGTCCATCCGGATGGTCCCGCAGACCGTGTCGGCCCTCTCCGCCCCGCAGTACGCCAGCGTGAGCTTCAACTGCTCCTGCCCCGACCACGGGCTCGATCTCCCCCTCGGGATCGGGTGCGTCTCGATGCAGTTCCTGTGCAACATCATGGCCGCTCCCATCAATCTCGCCTTGGCCGGCGTCGACGCCGCGATGAACGGCCTGCGCTCCGCCGTCTCCAGCGTGGAGAACGTCATCGACGACGTGGCGGGCACGGTGGCGCAGGTGGCCGGCGCCATCGAGGACCTTCCCGGGACGCTGCTCGGCGCCCTGACCGCGCTCTTCGAGTCGATCGCCGCCGCCGTGTTGAACGAGTTCTCTCCGCAGAATCTGGCTTCCAAGCTGGGCCTGGTGGAGGGGTTCTGGAGCAGCCTCCCCGTCCTGCCCCAGATCCCCTGTCCTCCCGACGGCTTCAACCTTCACCCCTTCGGCGAGGTGGGCGAGGACCTCACCGCCTCCAAGTACGCGCGGTACCTCTTCGTCTTCGACAAGATCCTCGAGATCATCCCCGACACCGAGGTGAGCCTCACGCTCAAGATCCCGGCGCAGGTGCTGTACGGAGGCATCCAGTACCTGGGTGTGTGCCTTCACGACGCGGCGATGGCCCGTTCGGAGCAGGCCACCAGCGACTTCCGCGCCCAGGTCGCCGGCAAGCTCGACGCCTCGCTGTCCGGCCTGGGGGGCGCCCAGAACGGCATCGCCGTGCTGCAGTCGCAGGTCGCCGGCGTTCAGTCGCAGGTGGGGACGCAGGGGCAGGAGCTCACCGCGCTGATCAAGGCCGCCGGCGCCGGCGTCAGCGGCGACGTGGCCCGCGCCGCGGATGAGCTGTCCGAGCAGCTCACCACGTTCCAGGACGAGGAGCTGCGCCTGAAGATCGAGGCCAACCTCGCGCAGCCCGAGCGGGGCAGCGTCGCTTCGTTCCAGCTCCCCGAGTCCTTCGGAGGGATGCTGGAGAGCGTGCGCCTCGTGGTCGAAGCCACCATCGTGGCCTCGCGCGACGCCGGCCTGGCCACCCGGGCGGCCGAGGATCTTCTGAGGCTGGGCGACCAGTACGCCGCGTCGGGGAACTACCGCGGCGCCTATGCGGCCTACGGCAAGGCCTACCGGCAGGCGGCGGCGGGGGTGACCAGCGCCGACCTGGGACCGGCTCAATGAGCCCCCGGCGGGCGGGGGCCAGGCTCCCGCCCGCCGGCCCTTGTCCGGCCGCGGGAGGACTCCCGGCGGGCGATGCCGTCAGGAGAGGAGGATCCTGACCGCGCCCACGACGCCCCCCCCGAGCACCAGCCAGCCCGCGTCGGCCCGGTAGCGGATCAGGAGCACCGCAGCCGCCAGTCCCAGCAGCCCGGTGAGCGGGTCCACCACCGCGGCGCGGCCCAGCCACAGGGACACGGCGGCCATCACGGCCAGGGCGCCCGCGTTCACGCCGTCCAGCAGCGACCCGAGGACCACCGAGCGCCTCAGCCGGGGAAGGAAGGGGGCGCTGGCCGCCACGAAGACGAAGGCCGGAAGGAAGATGCCGAGGGTGGCGACCGCTCCTCCGGCGGGGCCTCCCAGCACGTGGCCGATGAAGGTGGCCGTGGTGAAGACCGGCCCCGGCGTCACCTGCCCGACGGCCACGGCGTCCAGCAGGAAGGCATCGTCCATCCAGCCGTACTTCAGCACGAGGTCCGATCGCAGGAAAGCCAGAAGAACGTATCCGCTGCCGAAGAGCACCGAGCCGACCTTCAGGAAGAAGAAAAACAGCGGCCACAGCCCGAACTCCACCGCGGCCGCCCCCGCGGAGGCCGCGGCCAGGGCCGGGACGGGAAGCAGCGCCGCTCCCGCCGCTGCGCGCACCGCTCCTCTGGCCAGCGCCGCGGCCACGCCCGCTCCGAACAAGACCGCCAGCTCGTCCGCCCCGAGCAGACTCGCGGCGAGCGCCGCCGCGGCCACCAGCGCCAGCACCCGGTCCTTGATGGCGGCCCTGCCCAGGCGCCAGAGGGCCTGGACGACGACGGCCAGGATCACCGGCTTCACGCCGTACAGGGCCCCCTCCACCTCCGGAAGCGCGCCGAGCCGGAGGTAGCCCCAGGCCAGGACGCTGACGATGAGCGCCGCGGGGAGGATGAAGCAGACCCCGGCCACAAGGAGCCCCTTCCATCCAGCCCGCCGGAAGCCCACGTGGATGGCCAGCTCGGTGCTGTTGGGCCCGGGGATCAGGTTGGCGGCGCCGACCAGGTCCAGGAAGTCCTGCCGGCCCATCCAGCCTCTGCGGCGCACGACCTCGTTCTCCATCATCGCGATGTGCGCGGCCGGGCCGCCGAACGAGGTCGCCCCGAGCTTCAGGAACAGCCAGGCCAGCTCGCGCAGCGGCCGTCCCGCCCGCCGCCCTAATCCCGGAGGTAGTGGCAGGTGTAGCCGCCCGGGTTCTTGCGGAGATAGTCCTGGTGGTGCTCCTCGGCCCGCCAGAAGGCGCCCGCGGGGAGGATCTCCGTGACGATGGGCCGGGGCCACTTTCCCGAGGCGGCGACAGCGGCCTTCACCTCCTCGGCGGCGCGGCGCTGCGCCTCGCTCGTGTAGAAGATGGCCGAGCGGTACTGGGTGCCGACGTCGTTCCCCTGGCGGTCCAGCGTCGTGGGGTCGTGCATCCGGAAGAACCACCGCAGGAGGTCCTGGAAGGAGAGTCTCGCCGGGTCGAACACCACCTTCACGGCCTCCGCGTGCCCGGTCCGCCCGGTCTTGACGTCGCTGTAAGTGGCGTGGGTGGTCGTGCCGCCCGAGTAGCCGACCTCCGTCTCGATCACGCCGGGGATGGCGCGCAGGAGGTCCTGCATCCCCCAGAAGCACCCTCCGGCCAGGATGGAGATCTCGTTGCCGGCGGCCCCGCCCTCGTGTGCCGATGCGCTCATGGTCGTGTCCTCCCGGCCCATGATGCCACAATCCCCGGCCGGCCGAGGCGCCCGCCGGGCCGCCTCGGCCCTTCCTTACCGCCCCGGGGCCGCCCGGTGCTCCATGACAATTCCGTCATCGAATTGAAACCTTGGAGGCGCGCGCTTGACCACGGTCCGGAGGGCTCCGTATCATGGAAGTCGAGACGCGCGTCGCCCCTGCATTCGCTTGAAACGGAGATCCGTGTCATTCCCCATCACGCCCGACCGCGATCAGGCGCTTCCCAAATGCCCCTCGGGGATCCAGGGGCTGGATGAGATAACGGACGGCGGTCTGCCGCTCGGCCGCACCTCGCTGGTGTGCGGAGGACCCGGCTGCGGCAAGACTGTCTTCGCGCTGGAGTTCCTGGCCCGTGGGGCCCTCGAGCACGGCGACCCGGGACTGTTCGTCTCCTTCGAGGAGCGTCCCGGCGATCTCGTCCAGAACACCGCCTCGCTCGGCTTCCGCCTGCCGGAGCTGATGGAGCGGCGGCTGTTGACCATCGACCACATCCGCGTGGAGCGCTCCGAGATCGAGGAGACCGGAGACTACGACCTGGAAGGTCTCTTCATCCGGCTGGGGCACGCCATCGACCAGATAGGGGCCCGCCGGGTCGCCCTGGACACCATCGAGACCCTCTTCGGGGGGCTGTCCAACACGGCCATCCTGCGCGCGGAGCTGCGCCGGCTCTTCCTCTGGCTCAAAGACCGCGGGGTGACCTCGATCGTCACGGGAGAAAAGGGCGACGCCGGGCTGACCCGGCAGGGCCTCGAGGAGTACGTCTCGGACTGCGTCATCCTCCTCGACCATCGCGTCCAGGGCCACATCTCCACGCGCCGGCTGCGCGTCGTGAAGTACCGCGGCTCCTTCCATGGGACGAACGAGTACCCGTTCCTGATGGACCGCCGCGGGATCACCGTCCTGCCCATCACGTCGGTGGGCCTGGATTACGCCGCCTCCACCGACAGGGTGAGCACCGGCGTGGCGCGGCTCGACGAGATGCTGGAGGCGAAGGGCTTCTTTCGCGGCAGCACGGTCCTCGTCTCCGGCACCGCGGGGGCGGGCAAGACGAGCCTCGCCGCGTCGTTCGCCGACGCTTCGTGCCGGGCCGGGGAGCGGGTCCTCTACGTCGCCTTCGAGGAATCGCCCTCTCAGATCTTCCGCAACATGCGATCGATCGGCATGGACCTGGAGCGACACCACGAGCGGGGGCTGCTGCACATGCTCACCGCGCGGCCGACCCTTCACGGGCTGGAGAGCCACCTGGCGGTCGCCCACCGCCAGGTCCGCGAAGTCCGGCCCGCGGCCGTGGTCGTCGATCCCCTCACCAGCCTGCTCGCGGCCGGGAGCGCGGCGGACGTGGAGTCTCTCGTGCTGAGGCTCATCGATTTCCACAAGTCCCTGGGGATCACCACCCTGTTCACCGCCCTCTCGCCCCACGGCGGTGCCCCGGAGACGTCCGTCCTGGGGGTCTCGTCGCTCATCGACACCTGGATCCTCCTGAAGGACATCGAGCTGTCGGGCGAGCGCAACCGCACCCTGCACATCCTCAAGTCCAGGGGGATGGCGCACTCCAACCAGGTCAAGGAGTTCCTGATCACGGAGGCCGGCCTGCGCTTGCTGGATCCCTACCTGGGTCCCGAGGGAACGCTGCTGACCGGCTCGGCGCGTCTGGTCATGGAGGCCCGGGAGCGATCCGAGGAGCAGCGGGCGGCCGGCGAGCACCAGAAAGAGCGCCGCCGCCGGGAGCGACGGATCGGGCTCCTGCGCGCGCGCCTGGGCGCCCTGCAGGCGGAGCTGCGCTCGGGATCGGAGGAGCTGGACGAGCTGGACCGGATGGAGACCAACCGGCTGAGGCGCGCCACGGAGGACCGGGCGGCCATGGCGAAGAGCCGCCACGAGACGGGCGGGAAGGACGAACATGGAACAGAAAGGTGATTTCTGGGAACTTCGACTCTACGTGGCGGGGCAGACCCCCAAGTCCCTCCTGGCCATCGCCAACCTCCGGAAGATCTGCGAGGAACGGCTGGCCGGGCGGTTCCGCATCGAGATCGTGGATCTGGCACGCCAACCGGATCGTGCCCGGGCCGATGACGTCCTGGCCATTCCCACTCTCATCCGCCGGCTGCCGCCCCCGATCAAGAAGATCATCGGAACGCTGGCCGACGAGGAGAAGGTCCTTCTGGGGTTCAACATGAAGCATCGTTCGGAGGATGACGGATGACCACGGCCTCCCGTCCCAGGCAGGTCTTCATCCTGCAACTGTTCGTGACCGGAGCGTCGCCCCGTTCGGCGCGCGCCATCTCCAACATCAAGCGGATCTGCGACCGGCACCTGCCCGGCCGGTACGAGCTGTCGGTGGTGGACCTCTACCAGCAGCCGGGCATGGCCGCCGGCAACGACATCGTGGCCTCCCCCACTCTTCTCAAGAGGCTCCCGGAGCCCGTCCGGCGGATCGTGGGGGACCTCTCCGAGGAGGCGAAGGTGATCGTGAGTCTCGACCTCACTTTCGACGGCGCCCGGGCCGGAGAGGCCCCGGACGACTGATGGCCGAGAGCACGCCGACCGCCATCCGCCGGCTGCGCCAGCGCCTGGCCGAGGCCGAGCAGACCCTGCGGGCCATCCGCGAAGGAGAGGTCGACGCCGTGGTGGTGTCGGGGCCCGGCGGACCGGCCATCTACACGCTGCAAGGGGCCGAGACCCCCTACCGCGTCCTGGTGGAGCGCATGGGCGAAGGAGCGGCCACGCTCACGGAGAGCGGCACCATCCTCTACTGCAACCAGAGGTTCGCAGAAATGCTGGGCGCCTCCCTGGACAGCGTGCCGGGTACGGACCTGGCGGACCACCTCGAAGGCTGGGACAAGGACCGGCTGAGGGGACTTCTGGCCGGCGCCGGCGGCGCGACGAGCCTGGAGGGACGGCTTCGCTCCACGGACGGAAGGGTCCCCGTGCAGCTCACCTTCGACCCCATGCCTCCCCTGGGAGATTCGGAGCCGATGACGGTGCTCATCGCCACCGATCTGACGTCGCTGAAGTCGAGCGAGCGGACGATCCAGGAACGCTCCGAGGAGCTGGAAAGACGGGCCGGGCAGCTCAGGGCGCTCGTGCTGGAGCTCAGCCAGACCGAGCAGCGCGAGAGGAAGCGGCTGGCGCAGATCCTCCACGATCAGTTCCAGCAGCTCCTGGTGGCGGCCCAGCTCCAGATGCACCGGCTGGACGCCCACGTGGCCGCGCGCGGGCGCGCGGCGCTGGGCCAGCTCCGCGCCCTTCTCGAGGACGCCCTCCGGGCGTCGCGGGAGGTGACCCTCGAGCTGAGTCCCGCCGTCCTGCACCAGTCCGAGCTGGCGCCGGCCCTGCGGTGGCTGGCCCGCTGGTTCGAGCAGAAGCACGGCCTTCCGGTCGCCGTGCGCGCCGCGAAGGACGCGCCCCGCCTGACGGAGCCGGCGCGCCTCTTTCTCTTCACCGCCGCCCGCGAGCTGCTCATGAACGTGGTGAAGCATGCCCGGGCCGGCTCGGCGGCGGTCTCTCTGCTGCCGGCCGGAGACAGCCAGGCGGTCCTGGCCGTCGAGGACGACGGGATCGGGATGTCCTCCCTGCCGGGGGCGCCGGCGTCCGAAGGGCTGGGGCTGTTCAGCATCCAGGAAAGGCTGGGCATGCTGGGAGGCAGGCTGGAGATCGCGCGCCGGGCGGAAGGAGGGACCAGGGTGCGGCTGGTGGTCCCGCTGGGCGAGCACGGGGCCGCCCAGGAGGCGTCGGGGCGCGAGGCGACCTATCTCTCCGGCGCGCCGCTTCCCTCCATCGGGAGCTCCCACGCCATCCGGGTCCTGATCGTGGACGACCACGAGATGGTCCGCCAGGGGTTCGGCGCCCTGTTGTCGGGCGCCGCCGGGATCAAAGTCGTGGGCGAGGCGGCCAACGGCGCCGAGGCCATCGTCATGGCGCAGAGACTCCATCCCGACGTGATCCTGATGGACGTCAACATGCCGGTGATGGACGGCGTGGAGGCCTCGCGCCACATCACCGCCCGCTGGCCTGACATCCTGATCATCGGACTGTCCATGCACGCGGGAGAGGACATGCTGGAGTCGATGCACCAGGCGGGCGCCGCCGCCTACGTCACCAAGGACAAGGCCTCCTCCACTCTGTGCGAGGTGGTGCGCACCGAGTTTCGCCGCCGCCACCCCTCCTCTCCGGCGTCGAGCCACGGAGAGCAAGGCAGCGCTCGGGGATGAGCCGGGGGCCACGGTGCGCTCCCCGGGCCCTGAGGTAAACTCGGGGCCGCCCGGCCCGTTGATCCATCGGCGCGCCCCCCGGCGCCGCGGCCCTCGCCGCGGCCGGCGCGCCAGGAGGACGCCGACATGGACACCGCACAGTCCGGAGGCACCGTCGTCAGCAAGCCGATCCGTCTCTGGCCAGGCATCGCTCTGGCGGCTCTGCAGCTGTTCCTCACCTACCTCCTGCCGCTCCTCTCCACCGAGGCCCTGATCGTCTCGGCGCTGGGTGGGGTCGGCTGCGCGGTGGCCGTGCTCCTCTGGTGGGCCTTCTTCAGCCGGATACCCCATGCGGAGCGTTGGGGCGGGCTCCTGCTGGCGGCCTTGGGGCTGTTCGCCGCCTGGCGGCTGATCCACGTCTCCATCGCCACCGGAGCCATGGGGATGCTCTTCCCCATCCTGGCGGTGCCGCTGATGAGTCTCACCCTCGTCGCCTGGGCCGCGCTGTTCGGCCGGCGTTCCCGGGGGCCGCGCCGCGCGGCGCTCGCCGGGGCCATCCTGCTGGCGAGCGGGACGTGGCTGCTGTTGAAGACCGGCGGCTTCACCGGCGAGCTCGACCATGACTTCATGTGGCGCTGGACCGCCACCCCCGAGGAGCGGCTGGTGGCCCGGGGGCTCGACGAGCCGGGCGGCCCCGCGGAGAAAGCAGCGGTCCTGCAGGAGGCGGAATGGCCGGGCTTCCGCGGCTCCCTGCGCGACGGTGTGGTCCGCGGGGTGCGGATCCGGACCGACTGGTCGGTCTCCCCTCCGGTGGAGCTGTGGCGCCGGCCGATCGGGCCCGGATGGTCCTCCTTCGCCGTGGCCGGGGGGCTGGCCTACACCCAGGAGCAGCGCGGAGAGGAGGAGATCGTCTCCTGTTACAACCTCATGACCGGCGAGCCGGTCTGGAGACACCGCGACGCGGCCCGGTTCTGGGAGTCCAACGCCGGCGCCGGCCCCCGTGCCACGCCCACCCTGGCCGGCGGCAGGGTCTACACGCTGGGGGCGACCGGCATCGTCAACGCGCTCGACGCGGCCGACGGCACCGTGATCTGGTCCCGTAACGCGGCGGCCGACACCGGGCAGAAGCTTCCGGGATGGGGCTTCTCCGCCTCGCCGGTGGTGATCGGCTCAGTGGTCGTGGTGGCCACGGCCGGCGTCCCGGCCGCCTACGACGCCGCCACCGGGGAGCCGCGCTGGATCGGCCCGAAGGACCGCTCCGGCTACAGCTCTCCCCACCTGGCGACCATCGCCGGGGTGCCGCAGATCGTGATGATGAGCGGCGCGGGCGCCACCGGCTTCTCCCCCGCCGACGGCGCGGTGCTGTGGGAGCACGGTCTCCCGCAGGGGGCCCGCATCGTGCAGCCGGCCGTCACCCCCGGCGGCGACCTCCTGATCGCCGAAGGAGACAGGCAGGCGATGCACCGCCTCGCGGTGTCCGGCGGCGACGGCGGATGGGCGGTGCGAGAGCGCTGGACGTCGATCGGGCTGAAGCCCTATTTCAACGATTTCGTGATCCACAAGGACCACGCCTACGGCTTCGACGGGAGCATCCTGTCGTGCATCGATCTGGAGGCCGGCGAGCGGAAGTGGAAGGGCGGGCGCTACGGCAACGGCCAGCTCGTCCTGCTGGCCGATCAGGATCTGCTCGTCGTGCTGTCCGAGCAGGGGGAGCTGGTGCTGGTGAACGCGGCGCCGGACCAGCACGCCGAGCTGGCCCGCTTCCCGGCCATCACCGGCAAGACCTGGAACCATCCGGTGGTGGTCAAGGACATCCTCCTCGCCAGGAACGGCGAGGAGATGGCGGCCTTCCGGCTCCCCCTCGAGGGGAGCTGACGGTGCTCTCCGCACCGCAGGGGCGCGGCGGGCCGCGGCCCCCCGACGCCCGATGAGCCAGGAACAGGAGAAGGACTACGTCCTGGGGACGCACGACGAGGAGATCGAGCGCCTCGGTCTGCAGCACCGCGTCTGGAGGCCGCGGGTCCTCGACGCATGGAGGCGCGCGGGGCTCACCTTGGGACAGACCATCGTGGACGTCGGATGCGGACCGGGGTTCTCCACCCTGGACCTGGCCGGGATCACGGGGCCGGCGGGACGGGTGGTGGCGGTGGACCGATCGCGCCGGTTCCTTGCCGCGCTGGAGGAGGCGCGGCGGCAGCGCGGGATCGGCTGGATCGAGGCGCACGAGCAGGACCTGGACCTTCGCGAGCTGCCGGTGACGGGGGCCGACGCGGCCTGGTCACGCTGGGTGCTGGCCTTCGTGAAGGATCCCCACGTCCTGGTGGAGCGCATCGCCCGCGCGCTGCGGCCCGGAGGGACCTTCGTGTCGCACGAGTACGTGGACTACGGGACCTGGCGCTTCATGCCCCGGTCGGAGAGCTTCGAGCGCTTCGTGGCCCTGGTCATGGAGGTCTGGCGCGAGAGCGGGGGCGAGCCGGACATCGGGCTGGATCTTCCCGGCCGGCTTCAGGAGCTGGGATTCGAGGTCCGATCCACCCGTCCCCTCATCGAGATCGTCCCCCCGTCCTCGTACGTCTGGCACTGGCCGCGGTCGTTCGTCCAGGTCGGACTGCGGCGGCTGGTCGATCTCGGCCGCATCGGAGCCGGCCAGGCGGCGGAGGTCGAGGCGGAGTTCGCCGCCCGCCAGCAGACGCCGGGGACCTTGATGATCACCCCCTTGGTGCTGGAGACGATCGCCGTGCGCCGCTAGGATGCGGCCCGGGACCTATTCGCAGCGCAGCGACACGATCGGGTCCACCCGGGCCGCGCGCAGGGCCGGCAGGCAGCAGGCGCCGAAGGCCGCCATGCCGAGCACCACCACGACCGCTCCCAGGGTCAGCGGGTCCGCCGGGCTGACCTCGTACAGCAGGCTGCCCAGCAGGCGGGTGGCGGCCAGAGCGGCCGGCACCCCCGCCAGGACGCCGAGGCCCGCCAGCCGCATCCCCTCCCCCACCACCAGCCGGAACAGGTGGCCCCGATCCGCCCCCAGCGCCGTGCGCACTCCCAGCTCCTGCACGCGGCCGCTCACGCTGAGGGACATCACTCCGTAGAGCCCCACCGCGGCCATCAGGAGCGCGGTCGCGGCGAAGGAGGCCAGCAGGAAGTACACGAGGCGCTGCCTGGCGAGCGACTCCGAGACCAGCTCCGGCATCGTGCGGATGGCGAACAACGGCAGATCCGGGTCCAGCCCGGCGACCCGGGCGCGGATGATCGCGGCGGAGGAGCCAGGGTCGGCCTCGGTGCGGACGGCCAGGTGCATCTCGCTCACCGTCTCCTGCGACTGCCGGAACGGCAGGTAGAGGTGCGGGTACCAAGCCTCCTCCAGCCCCGAGTGCTTGACCGCCCCCGCCACGCCCACGATCGTCATCCAGGCCTGCTCGGATGTGTCCCAGCCGAAACGGATCCTGCCTCCGACCGCGTCGCCGGCGGGCCAGTACTGCCGGGCCAGCGTCTCGTCCACGATGGCCACGCGCTGCGCCCCGGCGTCGTCCTGCGGGCCGAAGTCGCGTCCTCGAAGAGGGATGCCGGCCGCCTCGAAGTACCCGGGCAGGGCCACTCGTATCATCGCGTTGGGCTGCACCGCTCCCGGAGTCTCGTGGCCCTCCACCGCGTAGCCGTCGGACCAGCCGTCGCTCTGGATGGGAAGATTCGAGATCAGGCCGGCGGACCGGACGCCGGGCACGTCGCGCACCTGCCTCAGGAGCTCGTCGTAGAACAGGGTCATCCGCTCGGTGGAGCCGTAACGCTCCCCCGACAAGGAGAAGCGCAGGGTCAGCAGGTTCTCCGGCCTGAAGCCGGGATCGACGGCCAAGAGCGTCAGGAAGCTGCGCAGCAGGAGGCCCGCGCCGACCAGCAGGGTGATGGAGAGGGCCATCTGCGAGCCGACCAGGACGTGATGGAGACGGCGGGTGCCGGCGCCGACGCCTGCGCGCGCTCCTCCCCTCAGTCCGGCATCGAGACCGCGGGCGCGCAGCGCGGGCAGCAGCCCCGACAAGGCGCTGGCCGGCAGCGCGAGCACCGCGGCGAACGCCAGCGCACCCATCGTCACCTGGAGCTCGGCCACCCGCGGGATCCCCTGAAGCGGCATCCGCCCCAGCAGCGCCACCAGCCAGACCGCCACCAGGGCGCCGGCCGAGGCACCGAGAGCGGCGAGCAGGAAGGTCTCCGTCAGGAGCTGCGCCGCGATCCGCCCTGGTGAGGCTCCCAGGGCCATGCGCAGCGCGAGCTCCCTGCGCCGCGCCGTCACCCTCCCCAGCAGCAAGCTCGCGGTGTTGGCGCACGCGATCAGCAGGACGAGGCCGACCGCCCCCGAGAGCACCAGCAGAGGCCTCCTGGTGTCGCCGACCAGCGCCTCCCGCAGCGGCATCACGAGCATGCCCAGATCCGCCCCCGGCTCCGGCGGACTCTCGCTCTGCCGGGCCAGGCTCCACTGAAGGCCGGTCACCTCGGCCCCCGCACCCGGCACCGTCACGTCCGGCTTCAGCCGCGCGATGCCGGTGAGCCAGAACCCGAAGCGGCGCGACGGATCCAGGCCCAGCGGTATCCAGACGTCGGTGTCGGGACGGGGGGCGGCGAACCCGGGCGGCATCACGCCGATCACCTGGCGCCCCACGTCGTCCAGCCGGAGCGACGAGCCGACGATCATCAGATCGGCGTGATAGCGCGTCCTCCAGAGCCGGTCGCTGATCAGGCAGACGGGGCTCCCTCCAGGGACGTCCTCCTCCGGCAGAATGGTCCTTCCCAGGGCCGGGCGGACGCCCAGCACCTCGAAGTACCCCCAGGTGACCTGGGCGCCCTGCACGCGGACGGGCTCCTCGCGCCCGGCCAGGTTCAGTCCGGTGGAGGAATAGGCAGCCGAGCGCTCGAACGATCGGCTTTGATCGCGGAAGGAGGCGAAGAGGAACTGCGACAGGCCCCAGCGATCCAGCCCCGCCGACGGATAGGACTGCAGGAAGAGGACCAGCCGGTCCGGCTCCGGGTAGGGGAGCGGGCGCAGCAGGACGGTCTCGACGAGGGTGAAGATGGCGGTGCAGGCGCCGATCCCCAGGGCCAGTGTGAACACCGCCACCGCGGTGAAGCCCGGATGCCGGCGCAGCATCCGGCCCCCGAACCTCAGGTCCTTTGCCAGCGCTTCCAGGCGGAAGCCGGCCCGCGCTTCCCGCACCCGCTGTCTCACCTGTTCCCCGCCTCCCAGGTCGAGGAGCGCCCGGCGGCGGGCTTCGTCCTGGCTCATCCCCGAGCGGAGGTTGGCCTCGATCTGCCGATCGAGATGGAAGCGCAGCTCGTCGTCCATTTCGCGCTCCAGCCGTCCTTTTCCCAGAAGATTCCAGAACGCCCGGACCGGCTTCCACCGACGCACCACGTCACGGCCCTCCTTCAAGTGCCCTGGAGGATGCGGCTCACGGCGCCGGCGAGCCGCTCCCACCGGAGCGTCTGCTCCCCCATCCGCTTCCTTCCCGACGCCGTCAGGCGGTAGAACTTCGCCCGCCGGTTGTGCTCCGTCACGCGCCATTCCGAGGCGATCCACCCGCTCTCCTCCAGCCGCACCAGCGCCGGGTAGAGCGAGCCCTGGTTCACCTGGAAGACGTCGCGCGAGAGCTGCTGGATCCGCTGACCGATCCCCCATCCGTGCATCGGCTCCAGCGCCAGGGTCCTGAGGACCAGCAGGTCCAGCGTTCCTTGCAGCAGCTCGGCTCTGTTGTTCACCGCTCCTCCTCCCGATGGCCTGCAGGAGAATACGCCCTTCCTGTCGGACGTCAACAGGAAAGAAAGGTTACGTCGCCTGGAAGAACGCCTCGGCCTTCCCGCCGGCCGGCATCCGAAGGCCGAGGAGGATGCTCTAGGGAGACAGCGCCTGGCGCTCCCGGCCCGGCCGCCGCCGCGCCCGCCGATGTAGCATGAAGGCACGAACCCTCACGGCCGCTCCGTGAGCCGGGGCCGGCGGCGGCGAGCCCCGGGAGGGCCGCGCCGCGTCGCACGCGGGGTGCCCCCGGCGGCCGGCGCTCGGGAGGGACTTCCGCCTGGAGCGCCGATGGCCGGTCTCGTGATGCGCGCGTGGCGGATCACGTCGGCCTTCTCCGTCATGGCCGCGTTCGCGCCGGGAGAGGCCGTCTTCGCCCTGGAACGGGACAGGGCCCTCACGCAGCTCGTCCTCGACGCCTGGGATCTCGAGGACGGCCTCCCGCAGATCTCCGTCCACGCCGTCGCCCGGACGCGCGACGGCTATCTCTGGGCCGGGACACAGGAGGGTCTCGTCCGCTTCGACGGCGCCGCCTTCCGGGTCCACGACACGTCGAACACTCCGGGGCTGGGACACAACTCCATCTGGGCGCTCCTCGAGGATCGACGAGGGACGCTGTGGATCGGCACCTACGGCGGCGGCCTCGCCTGGATGCGGGACGGCGAGTTCGGGACACTGACCATGCGAGACGGCCTTCCCGGCAACACCATCCATACGCTCGTCGAGGACCGGTCCGGCGCGCTGTGGGTGGGCACCGACGCCGGCGGGCTGGCTCGAGTCGAGGACGGGAAGGTCACCACCCTGGCGGCCGGCCAGGGCCTCCCCGGGGAACGGGTCAACTCCGTGGCCACCGACGCCTCCGGCGCGCTGTGGATCGGCACGGACGGCGGCGGGTTGGTGCGGCTGCAAGACCAGCGCTCCGTCGTCTACACCTCGCGCGACGGGCTGCCGGACGACGAGGTCAACGCGGTGCTCGTGGATCGCAGCGGGCGGATCTGGGCCGGCACCAACGGCGGGCTGGCGTGCCTGGCCGGGGGCCGCTTCACGCGCTTCACCAAGCGCGAGGGGCTGCCTCACGACTGGGTGAACGACGTGCTGGAGGATCGTGACGGGGCTGTCTGGGTGGCTACGACCAGCGGGGTCTGCCGGATGAAGGCCGGACGGTGCGAGGCGCTGACCGCCCGCGAGGGCCTGCCCAACGACCTCATCCTCACCCTGTTCGAGGATGGCGACGGGTCGATCTGGCTGGGCACGGCAGGGGGAGGGCTCGTCCGCCTGAAGGACGGCGCCGCGGCCTCCTACGGTCCACCCGAGGGGCTCTCCTACGAGGTCATGTCGGCCATCCTGGAGGACCGCGGCGGGACCCTGTGGGTGGGCACCTACGGCGGGGGCCTGAACCGCCTGCGCGACGGCCGCTGGACCACGTTCACGACGGAAGACGGCCTCCCGGACGATGCGGTCACCGCGCTTCTGGAAGACGCCGGCGGGACACTCTGGGTCGGGACACGCCGAGGGCTCTGCCGTCTGGACGACGGCGTCTTCCGCGCCCTCGGCGGCCAAGACGGCTCCTCGCGGGCCCCGGTGCGGGCCCTGGAGGAGGGGCGCGACGGCAGCCTCTGGATCGGCACCTACGGCGCCGGCGTGCTGAGGCTTCGCGAAGGAAGGATGTCGCGCTACGGCCGGGACCGGGGGTTGTCGCACGAGTACGTGCAGCGGATCCTCGAGGACGCCGGGGGTGTCCTCTGGGTGGGCACGGACGGCGGCGGCCTGAACAGGCTCGACGGCGACCGGTTCACCCCCGTCCGGCGAGCCGGGGAGCAGGCCGGCAACGTCCTCTCGCTGCACGAGGCTCCGGGGGGCGGCCTGTGGGTCGGGACCGAGGGGGGGCTCTGCAGGATGGAGGGGGGCCGGCTCGCCTGCTTCGGGCCCCGCGAGGGTCTGTTCGACGACATCGTCTTCGAGATCCTCGACGACGGCCTGGGGAGCCTCTGGCTCTCCTGCAACAAGGGGATCTACCGCGTCGCGCAGCGGGACCTGGACGACCTCGCCGCGGGCCGCCGGGCCACGATCGCCTCGGTTGCCTACGGGCGCGCGGACGGCATGCGGAGCGTCGAGTGCAACGGAGGCGTGCAGCCCGCCGGCTGGCGGACGCGCGAGGGCGCTCTCTGGTTCCCCACCGTGAAGGGTGCGGTCCGGCTCGATCCTCGCCGCGCCGCCGCCAGGACGCCCGCTCCAGCGCTGGTCATCGAGCAGGCCCTCGTCGATCGCCGGCAGGTGGATCCGCGGCGCGAGGAGGACCTGCCGCCGGGCCGGGGGGACCTGGAGTTCCACTACGCCGCCCTCGACCTGGGCCACCCGCACCGCGTCGTGTACCGCTACCGGCTCGAAGGGTTCGACGAGGACTGGATCGCCGCCGGCCCGAGGCGCGCCGCCTACTACACCAACGTCCCGCCGGGGCGCTACCGGTTTCAGGTGTCCGCCGCGCGCGCGGACGGGGCCTGGGAGAGCGCCCAGGCCGGCGTCTCCTTCCGGCTGCGTCCGCGCTTCCGCCAGACGGCCGCGTTCTACGCGCTCTGCGCGCTCGCCGTCCTGCTGGCCGGCTGGGCCGCCTACCTCCTGCGGGTGCGGCGCTTCAAGGCGCGGCAGACGGAGCTCCGCGGCCTGGTGCGGGAGCGGACGCGGAGCCTCCTGGAGGCGAACGAGCGTCTCGAGGCGGCGCGGCAGAGCCAGGCGGACTTCGTCAGCGGCGTCTCTCACGAGCTGAAGACCCCGCTGACCCTCATACGCCTCTACGGGGAGACGCTGCAGTACGGCGCCGGGGTCACGGAGGAGGAGCGGCGGTCCTACTGCGAGATCATCACCCACGAGAGCGAGCGCCTCACGCGGCTCATCGAGCGCGTGCTCGACTTCGCGCGCGTGGACCGCGGGGAGAAGCGCTACGACCTGCAGCCGGGTGACCTGGCCTCGGTCGTCCAACGCACCCTCGACATCTACGGCCGGCATCTCCAGCGCCAGGGGCTCCAGGTGGAGGCCGCCGTGGAGGCGCGCCTGCCGGCGGCGCGCTTCGATCCGGATGCCGTGGCGGACGCCGTGCTCAATCTGCTGGACAACGCCGCCAAGTACGCCGGTGAGGCGCGGTACGTCGGGATCCGCGTCCGCTCCGAGAAGGACCGCGTCGTGTGCGAGGTCGAGGACAGGGGACACGGCATCCCGCCGGACGACCGTGAGCAGCTCTTCCGCAAGTTCCACCGCGGGCGCAACGCCGCCGGCAAGGGGGGATACGGTCTGGGCTTGTTCCTCGTCAAGCACGTGATGGACGCGCACGGCGGGACGATCGAGGTGGACAGCGAGCCCGGCCGCGGCACTCGTTTCCGCCTGGTCTTCCCCGCCTGGACCGCCTCGAGGCCTGCTCCAACGGGCACGGCGGCCGCGGCGCCGGCCGTCTGATGCCGGCGGAGAGGGGCGGCATGGACCGGATCCTCATCGTGGACGACCAGGAAGAGCTGCTCAACGGGCTGGCCGTCAACTTCCGCCGCGAGGGCTATGACGTGCTGACGTCGACCCGCGGGGAGACGGCCCTGAGCCTGGCGGCCAGGGAAGCCCCCGATCTCATCGTCCTGGACGTCATGCTGCCGGGAATGAGCGGCCTGGACGTCTGCCGGGAGCTCCGCCGCACCGGCGTGGAGGCGCCGATCATCATGCTGACCGCCCGGGGAGAGGAGATCGACCGGGTGGTGGGGCTCGAGATCGGCGCCGACGACTACCTCACCAAGCCGTTCAGCCTGAGGGAGCTGCTGGCGCGCGTGCGCGCCCGGCTGCGCCGCCGGCCCGCCGCCCGGTCCAGCGTCCCCGAGCGCTACCGCTTCGGCGACGTGGAGATCGACTTCGAGAAGCTGCGGGCCGAGCGGCAGGGACGCGCGCTGGAGCTGAGCTCGAAGGAGTTCGACCTCCTGGGCCTCCTGATCCGCCGGCGCGGGGAAGTGCTCACGCGCGACGAGATCCTCAGGCAGGTCTGGGGCTACGAGGATCCGCCCCTGACGCGCACCGTGGACACGCACATCCTCAAGCTGCGCCAGAAGGTCGAGGCGGATCCGGCGAACCCCTCCTACATCCTGACCGTCTACGGCGAGGGTTACCGCTTCGCCGGATAGGGCCTGGGCGTCGCGCCTTGACAAAGTTTGACAATCGTTCACCTGGACTTGACGGCCGGTCCCGCCGGTCGCCGTAGACATCGTCCCATCGTTGGTGTTTTCGTCGCCGCCGACGGCGGCGGCCTCACCGGAGTGAAAAGGAGACCGCATGATCGGACGACCCGGAACGTCGCTGTCCCTCCGCCTGCCCCCGGCCCTCGCCGCGGCCGCGCTCCTGCTGCTCCCGCCGGCGGCCCAGGCGGCCGTGCAGGACCGCAAGCCGCCGACCACCCCGTCCAACCTGACCATCACCGCCACGACCGCCTACAGCGTGTCGCTGGCCTGGGGCGCCTCCACGGACAACTCCGGCAGCCTCTCCTACCGGGTCCTGAACACCACCCGGGGCCTCGACGCCCTGGTCGCCGGAACGGAGACGACCTTCACCTGGTCCTCGAAGCTCCAGCCCCTGCAGACCTACTCCTTCTCCATCTACGCCGTGGACGCGGCGGGCAACAGGTCGAAGACGAGCAACACGGTCACGGCGACGCTCCCCGGCGACACCACCGCCCCCCTCGCGCCACAGATCTCGGTGACCGACGCCGGTCCCACGCACCTGTCGCTGGCCTGGACCGCCCCGGACGACGACCCTCAGCTCACCTGGCTCCTCTTCATGAACGGCACCATGCTCAGCTCCGGGTCGAAGTCGTCGATGATCGTCGCGCCGCTCACGCCGGCGACGACCTACACCTTCGCGGTGCAAGGCCGCGACGACGGCGGCAACTGGTCTCCCTTGAGCGCCCCCCTGTCGGTGGCGACGGAGCCGAGCGACCCCGACGACACCACGCCGCCGACGACTCCGGCCGGCTTCTGGGGAGGAGCCGTCGACAACTGCGAGGTCATTCTCTACTGGGGGGCTTCGTCCGACGACGTCACGCCACCCGAGTTCCTGCGCTATGACCTGTACGTCAACGGGCTCCATGTCAACGGCACCACGCTCGGGATCACCCAGGTGATCGAATACGGCACCGTGGACGGGCCGAACCTCTTCGAGCTCTTCGCCGTCGACGCCGCGGGCAACGCCTCCGCTCCCGCGGCGGTCATCATCGATCTGTTCGCCTGCATCCCCCCACAGTAGAGCCGTCATCACGGGGGCGGGCGGCCCTCGCTCGCCCCCGTCACCGGCTCCGTGCCCGCCGGACCCGGCCTCGGGCCGGATGTCCGATCCCGGGACGGGCCCTTCCCGTAAGCGGACAGCGCCTGCATGGACTCCCCGCGGCCCCGGCCACCCGCCGGCCCCGGCCGGTGGCAGGCGCCTTGCAGAGCGTCGCTTCATGAGCCGCCTCCTCCCGGACGTTGCCGGGATGTTCGATGACATCCGGTCCGCGGCGCGCCTGATCGTGAGGCAGCCCCGACCCGCGCTGCTGGTCATCATGACCATGGCCCTGGGGATCGGCGCCGCCACATTGCTGTTCAGCGTCGCCTACGGGGTGCTGGCCAGGCCGCTTCCCTGGCCGCGGGGCGATCAACTGGTCGTGATCGAGGAGACACGCGGAGGCAGGGCGCCGCGCTTCGGCTCTCTTACCAACTCGGTCTACCTCGCGTGGCGCGATCGGCCGCTGACCGTGGACGGGATGGCCGCCTGGTCGCAGCACGTGGCCACGCTGGCCGCCGGCGGGGAGCCGGAGCGGATCCTGATCACCTCCGCGTCGGCCGAGCTGTTCGACCTGCTGGGTGCGCGTCCGCTGGCCGGACGGCTCTTCCAGCCGGGAGACGACGTGGCGGCGGACGGCCCCGTCGTCGTCCTGTCCGAGGGCCTGTGGAGAGGCCGCTTCGGGGCCGATCCTGCCGTTCCGGGCTCGTCGGTGCGGATCGACGGCCGGACGCACACCATCGTCGGCGTGCTTCCCGACGCCCTGGGCTATCCCGACCACCAGGCCCGCGCCTACGTGCCCCTTCACGTCCCTCCGGCCACGGGCCATCACCTCTCGATGTTCAGCGCCATCGCCAGGCTCAAGCCCGGAGCGACCCCCGCGCAGGCGGCCGCCGAGGCGACGGCGCGCGCCCGCGCCGTCCCCGACTCCGGGATGACCACCATGGCGATCTTCGGCGCCACCGGGCCCATCGACGTCACCACGATCCCCTTGCTCGAATGGCTCACGGCCGGAGTCCGGCCCGGCCTCCTGATCCTGCTGGCGGGCGCCGGTCTGCTGCTGGCCGCGGCCGCGGGCAACGTCGCCGGCGTGCAACTCGCCCGCGCCACCACGCGGCGGCACGAGCTGGCCCTCCGGGCCGCGCTCGGCGCCACGAGCGCCCGGCTGTCGCGCCAGCTCCTGCTCGAGAACGTCCTGCTCGGGCTCATCGGGGGATGCGCCGGCTTGTACCTCGCCTGGCTTCTCACCGGGATGGCTCCCGCTCTTCTTCCGGCCGATTTCCCCCGCTCAGGCCACCTGGACATCGACGCCACGGGGGCCGTCTTCGCGCTGCTCGTCTCGCTGCTGGCGAGCCTTGTCTGCGGCGTGCTGCCGGCCCTGGCCACGCGCCGTCAGAACCTCATCGACTCTCTGGCCGGGCGGGGTCCCATGGGGTTCGCCGGCCGCCCGGTCACCACGGCGAGACGCCTGATCCTGGCGGGACAGGCCGCGATCGCCTGCGTCCTGCTGGTGAGCGGGCTCCTGCTGGGACGGAGCTACCAGGCGCTGATCGCCGCCGACCGCGGCTACGACCCCTCCGGCGTCCTGCTGGCCAGGCTGCCGCTGCAGTCGATCGATTCGCCGGAGCGCCGCCATGCGATCGTGGACCAGGTCCTCGGCCGGCTGGGGCGCCTGCAGGACGCCGCCGTAGGGTTCACCACGGACCTGCCCCTGACTCCGGGCGGCTCGACCAGCGCGTTCCAGATCCGGGCCCCGGCACCCCGTTCCGGCATGGTGGACGTGCAGGCCTCGCCGCGGATCGTCAGCCCGGGCTGCTTCTCGGCGCTGGGCCTGCGCGTCGCCGCGGGGCGAGGATTCGCCGAGACCGACACGGATGCCTCCCAGCCGGTGGTGGTGGTCAATCGAGCCTTCGCGCGGCGGTACCTCGGCGACGCGCCTCTCGGAGCCGAGCTGCCGATGGGGGTCGGGTACGAAGAGGTGAAAAGATCGGCAACGGTCGTCGGCGTGATCGACGACGTGCGCTATCTCACGGCGAACGACTCCTCGCAGCCGGAGATCTACCACTCCCACCGCCAGCTCGAAGGCAGGCTCCCCGTCCCCGTCGTGACGCTGGTGATGCGCGCGGCCGGGGATCCGGAGTCGCTGGCTTCCGAGATCCGCGCGGCGGTGCGCGAAGCCGACGCCGATCTGGCTCCCGACGTGGTCACCAGCATGGAGCAGCGGATCCGCCTCAGCGCAGCCAGGCCGCGACTCTACGCGGCCCTGCTGGGCGGCTTCGGCACGGCTTCGACGGCCATCGCCGGGGTCGGTCTGTTCGGCCTCCTTTCCTACACCGTGGCCCAGAGGTCGAAGGAGCTGGCGGTGCGCGCGGCTCTCGGCGCGGGTCAGGCCGATCTCGCCCGCATGGTGCTCAGGCAGGGCCTGGCGGTCATCGCTGGCGGATGCGCCGCTGGCCTGGCGGTCTCCGCGGCCCTCATGCACTGGATGGCATCGCTGCTCTACGGAGTCACCCCGCACGACCCGGTGACCTACGCTGCGGCTCCGAGCGTCCTTTTCCTGGTCGCCACCATCGCCTGCATCGTCCCCGCCCGCCGGGCCTCCCGCTTCGATCCGGTCGAGCTGCTCCGCCGCCCGGGAGGCGAAGTCTAGGGTCTGCGCGCGGTCAGCCGATGGATAGGAAAAGACGCCTAGGGGCCGCCCGTCCCATTCGGTGGCATCGTCATCGGAGATCCTCGCGCCGGGACGAACCACTGCCCCGCGGCGGGTCTTCGCCGGGTCCCGCCGGCATTGTACCCTGCTCCGCGCTCCGGCCGGACGTCGGCCGGGACCATCGTGGCCCGCGGGGTGTCCGGTGGGCCGCTGCGAAGGGGGACCGGATGGCCACCCGGCTGCGCAACTGGGCCGGCGACGTGCGCTGGCGCCCGGCGCGAATCGACCGCCCTGGCAGTCATGAAGAGCTCGTGGCCTGTGTCCGCCGATCCACCATGCCCATCCGGGCGCTGGGAGCGGGCCATTCCTTCGCCCCGCTCTGCGCGACCGACCACCAGACCATCCAGCTCGGCCGGAAGAACCCGTTGCTGTCACTGGACCGCGAGCAGAAAGCGGCCACGGTCTGGGCTGGTACCCTGCTGCGCGATCTGGGGCCGCTGCTCGCCGGCCAGGGTTTCGCCCTCGAGAACCAGGGCGACGTGGACACCCAGTCCCTGGGCGGGGCCCTGGCCACCGGCACCCATGGCACCGGCGCGCGGCTGGGCTGCATCGCCAGCCAGGTTCTCGAGCTGACCCTGGTGACCGCGTCGGGCGACAGCCTGACCTTGAGCCGCCACAGCGACCAGAGACGCTTCCGGGCCGCCGCCGTTTCTCTTGGAGCGCTGGGAATTTTGTCGCAGGTGCGCCTGAAGATCTGTCCCGCCTATCGTCTTTCCGAGGTGCGCCGGAGGATGCCGCTCGAGGAGTGCCTGGCCGGCGTCGCCGCAGCCGCCTCCCGGCATCGGCACTTCGAGTTCTTCTGGTTCCCCTATTCGGACCTGGCCCTCACCAAGGCCCTGGATCCGGTCCCGGCCGCTGAGGATGCTCCGAACCGGTCCCGCTCCTTCCTCACCCAACTGCTGCTGGAGAACGCTGCCTTCTGGCTGGCCTGCCAGGCCTCGCGCCTGCGTCCCGCCTGGACCCCGGCCATCAACGCCTTCTGCTCCCGGACCCTGGACGAGTCGGATTATCTGGGCCCTCCCCATCGCATCTTTCCCACCCCGCGCCTGGTGCGCTTCCACGAGATGGAGTACGCGGTGCCGGCCGAGCGCGGCCCGGACTGCCTGCGCGAGCTGCGCGAGTTCATCCACCGCCGGAGGCTGCCGGTGAGCTTCCCCATCGAGTACCGGTACGTGGGACAGGACGACCTGTTCCTCTCCCCTTTCTTCCAGCGCGATTCCGCCACTCTCTCCCTCAATGTCTTCCATCCCGCCGGCTACCGGGAGTACTTCCAGGGCGCTGAGGCGATCTTCCGGAACCATGCCGGCCGGCCGCACTGGGGCAAGAAGCACAACGCCGGACCGGCTTCTCTGCGCCGCCTCTATCCCCACTGGGACGATTTCCTGCAAATCCGGGAGGAGCTCGACCCGCAGGCGCGCTTCCTGAACCCTCCTCTGCGCAAGCTGCTCCTTGAATAGCGCCGCCCGGACCGGAACCCGGAGCCTTCGTCCCCCGTATATCCCGCGGAGCAGACCATGACGGACGCCACCCTGCCTGACATAGCCCGGGAACGGCCGAGCCTCTTCGACGGCTTCTTCCGAGACCATGAGCCTCCACCGGCGCTGCCGGACGGCTTGCTCGATCTCCCCGCTGTGCGGCGCTGGTTCGCCCTGCTTTCCTGGGGGGATCAGAGGGGGCTCTACACCTACCAGATGCCCCTCGAGAGCCGCACGGGCAGCCGCGTCGTGGTGCTGGGCCACTCGCGGCTCATGCTCTCCTGCTACGACTACCTGGGCCTGGCCGGGCATCCGGCCGTCGAGCAGGCCGCGATCGCCGCGGTACGGACCTACGGGACGGGGACGGGCGGCGTGCGGATGCTGACCGGGACGACAGACTTGCATCGCGACCTCGAGCGCGAGCTCGCCGCATTCAAGGGCGTGGAGGCGGCGATCACCTTCGGGTCGGGCTACCTCGCCAACCTGGCGGTGGTGGCCGCACTGTTCGGTCCGCGCGATCGTGTGCTGCTCGACGCCCGAGCCCACAGGAGCCTGCACGACGCCTGCCTCCTGGCGCGGGTGCCGGTGACGACGTTCCCCCACAACGACGTCGCCGCCCTCGAACACGAGCTACGGCGTTCTCCGGCCGCACGCCGCACGCTGATCGTGGTGGACGGCCTCTACTCCATGGACGGCGACCTTTGCCCGCTGCCCGAGCTCGTGGAGCTGAAGCGGCGGTACGGCGCCTTCCTCCTGGTCGACGAGGCGCACGCGCTGGGGGTGCTCGGAACGACGGGGCGCGGCGTCCACGAGCACTTCGGCATCCCGGCAAGCGCCGTCGACGTGTGGACCGGCTCCCTCTCGAAAGCCGTGCCGTCGAACGGCGGCTTCCTGGCCGGCCGGCGCGACCTGATCGTGTACTTGCAGCACGCGTCCGCACCGTTCTGGTTCTCGGCGGCGCTCGGCCCCCCGGCCGCCGGGGCCGCGCTGGAGGCGCTGCGCGTGGCACGGCGGGAGCCGGAGCGGCTCGAGGCCCTGCGGCGCAACGCCCGCGCGCTGCGCGAAGGGCTTCGAGCACGCGGCTACGACACGGGGGGGTCCGTGAGCGCCATCGTGCCGGTGCTGGTCGGCGAGGAGGTCGCGGCATGGGAGCTCGCGCGGCGCTTGTTCGACGAGGGCATCCTGGCCTCCGCCGTGGTCCACCCGGCCGTGCCGAAAGGCGCCGCGCGACTGCGCCTGTGCGCGACCGCGGCCCAGACAGCAGCGGATCTCGACGAAGCGCTCCGCGGGTTCGACCGGGCCGGCCGCCCGCCCGCCATCACGTGAGCTCCGTCGCGACGTCTCCGCGTCGCGCCGCCCCGGCCGCGACCGGATCCTACGCCGTCCATGCGCACAACGACATCGCCGGCGTGGACCCCCGCGAATGGGACGCCCTGCTGGAGCCGGACGACGTCCAGGCGACGCATCGCTTCATCGGCGTCTGCCAGCGTTCCGGGGTGGCGGATGCGGCCTACCGGCACATCACGGTGCACGAGAGAGGGCAGTTGCTCGCGGCGGCGACCTTCTGCCGGATGCAGGTGCCCCTCGATCTGCTCTCCACCGGGGCCGTGCGTGGCGCGATCCGGGCGGTCCGGCGGTGGCGCCGCGGCTTCTTCCGCGTCCCGGTCGCCTTCTGCGGCCTGCCCGTGTCGTTCGGGCAGTCCTGCCTGCGGCTCAGGCCGGGCACCGACGCTCCGGCGCTCACCGGTCTGATGGCGCGGGAGCTGGAGAGCTGGGCGCAGAGCTCCGGCGCGGCCGTTGCATGCTTCAAGGAATTCGCCCCACAAGAACAACCGGTCGTGGAGACCTTGACGCAGGCCGGCTACTTCCGCGCAGCCAGCCTGCCATCCTGCTCCCTCGCCATCGCATGGGACACCTTCGAGGAGTACCTCGACGCGATGCGGGCGGGCTACCGGCGCCAGACCCTGGCCAGCCTGCGGGCGCGAGACAGGCTGGGTCTCACGGTGCGTCTGGTGCCGGCGTGGGAGGCGGACGTGGCCCGCATCTTTCCGCTGTACGAGCAGGTCGTCGACCGCGCCCCGTTCCAGCTCGAGCGGCTGAATCAGGGGTTCTTCCAGCGACTCGCGGCCGACCTCGGCGGCCAGACCAGCGCCCTTCTCGTCGAGCGCGACGGCGCGCTGCTGGCCGCCGCGGTTTTGCTCCATGCCCCCGGCGCGCTCACGTTCCTGCTCGCGGGTATTGATTACGCCCACCACCGCCAGTCCCAGGCCTACCTCACGCTGGTCACCGAAGTCGTCGCCGAGGCCATCCGCCGCGGGTCGACGCGCCTCGAGCTGGGACAGACGACCTATGAGCTGAAGCAGCGCCTGGGCGCCGAGCTGAGCGGCCGCTCGCTCTACATCAAGTGCCCGAATCCGGTCGTGGGCTTGACCCTCCGAGTGGCGTCCAGGTCGCTGTTCCCGCCCATCTCGCCGCCTCCGCGGCGGGTCTTCAAGGACGATGGCATCCGATGACCCGACGGCCTCTTCGATACCGCACGGGCCTCGCTCTGTGCGAGGAGTTCCAGGATCTTCAGCCGAGTCGGATCACCTAGGGCCTTGAATACCGATGCGAGGTCAACAGGTCGCTAATGGTACCCTTGACCCGCAGGCACCGGCCCTGGAACGGCCTGGCTTCGCACCGCCGCGGCGATCGCAGGAATCGTCAACTCTTTTCAGGTGGCGGACACCGTGCCTCATGGAGTGGCCGCACCGAAATGAAACCCGAAGATCTTCTGCTCGCGGACGTCCTCGATTTCCGGCCCGATCAAGGGATCATCCGACTCAAGGAGCAACGCGTCGTCATCCTGAGCGCCGCGGCGATGGGACTTCTGCGAAAGGAGTTGATCGAGACGTTCGGGATGGAGGTCACGCGCCGGCTCCTCCTTCGTTTCGGGTATGCCGATGGCTATCACGACGCCGTGAACCTGCGCGATCGGTCCTCCTGGACGGACGCCGTCGAAGGGCTGCGGGCGGGCGCTACGCTTCACGCCCTGGAAGGGATCGTTCGAGCCGTCCCGCTCCGCCTGGAATTCGACGCAGCGACCGGCCGGTTCGACTCCGAGGTGGAATGTCACGATTCGTACGTGGCCGAGCAGCATCTTCACCACTTCGGCAAGAGCTCAGCCCCGGTCTGCTGGTCACTGGCCGGCTATTCCACCGGGTACGCCAGCGGGTGCCTGCGCCAGGAGGTCTACTTCACCGAGACGGCCTGTCTGAGTCAGGGGCAGGCTCACTGCTCCCTCGTAGGGAAGGATGCGGCGAGATGGGGCGAAGCGCTCGAGTCGCTCCGCAGGGACTACCGGGGCACCGACCTCGGCCAGGAGGTCGAGCGGCTGCGCGAGCTCGTGCACCGGCAGTTGCGCGACCTCACCCGGCGAGAGCGGATGCTGGCTCGCCGCGAGCGCGAGCTTGATGTCTTGCGCGAGCGCATCACACGAGCGGCGGCCTCCAGGCAGTTCGTCGCCAAGAGCGTGCCGATGCAGGAGGTTCTGGAGATGGCGGCGCGCGTGGCGCCCCTCGAGACGACGGTGCTCGTGTGCGGCGAGAGCGGAACAGGGAAGGAGTTCATCGTCAGGATGATCCATGATCAGAGCCCCCGCGCAGATCAGCCGTTCGTCTCGGTGAACTGCGCGGCGTTGCCGGAGACCTTGCTGGAGTCCGAGCTTTTCGGTCATGTGCGCGGCGCCTTCACGGGGGCGGTGCGCGACAAGACCGGACTGTTCGAGGTGGCCTCCCGCGGGACATTGTTCCTCGATGAGATCGGCGAGATGGCTCCCACAATCCAGGCCAAACTGCTGCGTGCGCTGCAAGAAGGCGAGATCCGAAGAGTCGGCAGCGAGCGGAGCACTCGGGTGAATCCCCGGGTGATCGCCGCGACCAACCGGGACCTGCGGGCAGCCGTATCGGCAGGCGCCTTCCGCGAGGATCTGTACTTCCGCCTGGGCGCTTTCGTGATCACCGTCCCGCCGCTGCGCGACCGACGGGAGGCCATCCCGGTCCTGGTCCACCAGTTTCTGCGCGCTGCAGCCAGGCAAACGAAGAAGGACGTCCGGGCGGTGTCAGCCGAGGCCATGTCCCTGCTGATGGACTATCGCTGGCCGGGCAACGTCCGGGAGCTGGAAAACGCCATCCAGCGGGCGGTGATCCTCGCACCGGGCCGCTCCGTCACTGTCCGCGAGCTTCCACCGGAAGTGCGATCCAGGACGGTGGACAAGCCGGCTGACGACGGTCTCGACCTCGACGAGCACGAGCGGAGACTGATCCTGCGCGCCCTCGACCGCTTCCGAGGTGACCGCAAGCTCGCCGCGAAGGCTCTCAACATCAGCACGGTCACACTGTGGCGGCGCATGAAACGCTACCGGCTCGACGACATGGGCCGCCCCGGCTCGAAAGTTTCAAAGTGAATAGATCCATTTCAGAATGTAAGCCCCCCGGCCAGGGCCGCGGCTCGCGCCGGCTCTCCGTTCAACGCCCACAAGTCAAGAGCTGAGAAGAGTTGCCGGCTCTGTTCCCTCGTGCCGTCCCCCTGGTCCGCTGCTTGCTCTGGTCCTGGACGGAACACGGGTCCGTGGGATCGCGATCCTCCCGACCCCATCAGGACAGGAGGGAATAGGACGATGACGAAGGGTCTGGAGTCTGCGTGGTGGACGTTGCGTATCGGGCTGGGACTGGGTCCGTTCCTGGCCGGGCTCGACAAGTTCTTCAACCTGCTCACCGACTGGGAGATGTACCTGAACCCTGCCGTCGAATCCATCATGCCGATCAGCGCGAGCGCATTCATGCGCACGGTGGGTGTCGTCGAGATGGCTGTCGGCCTCGCCATCCTGGCCGGCTGGACACAGATCGGCGGATACGTGGCGGCAGCGTGGCTTGTCGCCATCGCGGCGAACCTGGTCTCGACAGGCATGTTCTACGACCTCGCTGTGCGCGACGTGGAGATAGCGATCGCCGCCTACACCCTCGCACGGTTGAGCGAAGCCAGAAAGGGCGCCGCCCGGACGGCGCTTCTGTCAGGCGGAATTCTCGGTCTCGGCAGGTTCAAGGAGACAGCCTGAGCCGAGGCCCAGCCGCCAACGCACAGCATGAGGAGCCGATCGTGACCCACTCACTACCCGAGCTGCCGTACGAGATGAACGCGCTGGCCCCTCATCTCTCGGCGGAGACGCTGGAATGCCACTGGGGCAGGCACCACCGCAGCTACGTGGACGCTCTCAACCAGTTGATCTCAGGCACACCGCTGGCGGAGCTGAGCCTTGAGGACCTCGTGCGCCGGACTTCCGGGACTGTCTTCAACAATGCCGCCCAGCACTTCAACCACAGCCTCTACTGGCGCTCGATGAGCCCGGAGGGCGGGGGCCGGCCCAGGGGCGCTCTGGGCGAGGCGATTGCGCGGCGCTACGGATCGTTCGGGGCCTTCCGAGCCGCCTTCATGGAGCAGGCCGGCTCCCACTTCGGCAGCGGCTGGGCCTGGCTCGTGCAAGAGCCCGACGGGACGGTCCGGATCGAGCTGACCCGCGACGCCGAATGCCCGGTGGCATCGGGCGGCGTGCCGGTGCTCGCCTGCGATCTCTGGGAGCATGCCTATTACATCGACTACCGCAACATGCGCAGGCACTACCTCGAGTCGTTCTGGGCCCTGGCCGACTGGCGCCAGGCCGAAATGCGCTATGAGAGCGTGCCGGTCGTCACGGCCACAACACCGCCGGCGGCCAGGCCGCCGGCCGAAAAGGAGGATCGATGCTGACAAGGTTCATGCTCGTCATCGCTGGACTACTGGCCTTCCCGCTCGGGGCGGCCGCCGAGACCTGGAAGGACGTCCCGGTCATCGACACCCTGTGCGTCGCCAAGGTCAAGGCGGAGCCGGACAAGCACACCAGGCAGTGCGCCCTGCAGTGCGCCAAGGGAGGCTACGGCCTCCTCACGCCGGAAGGCGCCTACCTGACGTTCGACGCGGCGGGCAACGAGAAGACGCTGGCAGCCCTCAAGGCGACGAAGAAGGCCGACCATCTGAGGGCGACCGTCACGGGAGAGCGCAACGGAGAGAGCATCACGGTGACGTCCATCTCAATCGAGTAGCAGCCGTGGGCAGGAGGGGGGACGCCCTCTCCTGCCTTGGGCCATCGAGTCGCTGCCCCAGAAGACACTCGTCCTGCACGCCGATATAATCACCCAATGAGCTCGTTCCATGGCGTCGACCTCGGAGCGCTCACGGCATGGGGGATCCGATGCGCGACGAGCGTTTTTCCTCCCCACTTTTCCACCCCGCCGCATGCGCACGATGAGGCGTACTTCTGCCTGGTCATGGATGGTGCCGGCACGCAGCGCTCCGGCAATGTCGAGCGCTACCGGGAGCGCGGGCGCGCATACTTCTATCCCGCCGGGGAGATCCAGAGCGAGCGCTTCGACCGTTCCGGTTGCCGGATCTTCCGTGTCCAGCTCGGTGGCGAGGCGATGAGGCAGGTGCGGGAAGCGGTGCGTCTGCCGAATGCCTCCGTGGAGCTTGCAGGTCCGGCCGCTCTGGGTCTTCGGAAACTCCACATCGAGGCCTGCCGGGACACGCTGCTGGCGGTCCAGGAGCTCGCGATGGCGCTGATCGCGGCGCTCTGCCGTGAACGCTGCGACAGCGTGCGCTGGGGACCTGTGGTCCGGGACTTTCTCCATTCTCACTTCACCGAGAACCTGACGCTCCGGCAGATCGCCGCCGCGGTCGGCCTGCATCCCGTACACCTCTGTCGCGCCTTTCCGGAGCGCTACGGCGTCACGCTGGGCACCTACCTCCGCGCCCTTCGAGTGGACTACGGCGCGCGCCTGCTCCTGGGCAGCAGCCGGCCCATAGCCGGCATCGCCCTGGAGGCCGGCTTCTGCTCCCAGGCGCACTTCACGCGTGAGCTCAGGAAGGTCATGGGTGTCACCCCGGCCGCGTATCGCAGGATGCTAATCCTGTGAAAGACGGCCATAAGGTGTTCGCGTAGAGTTCCCCTATGACCTTCCCGCTCGTCGTCCTGATGTCCTCGCCTCCGGCCCTGATCTAGGTCCGAGGGGAAGGGATAGCGGAATGGGCTCGCTCTGCGCATGGACCGCTCTTGTCGCTCTCATCGCGGCATCCGTTTCCGCACAGGCGGATGACCGGACGGCACGCGCGGACGCGGAGCTTGCGTCGCTGAGCAACGGCCCCGGCTGTGGAGTCGCCGTCATACAACACGGCAAGGTCGTCTATCGTCGGGACAGAGGGATGGCGAACCTCGAGCACGATATCCCGATTGATGGCCGAACCGCATTCAACCTCGCGTCGGTCTCGAAGCAATTCACCGCCGCCACCGTACTCGCCCTTGCCGGCGAGGGACAGCTCGCGCTCACCGACAACATCCGCAAGTACATACCGGAGATCCCGGCGTACGAGCGTCCCATCTTGGTCACCGACCTCGTTCACCATACCAGCGGCATCCGCGAGTACACTCACCTGCTTCAACTTGCCGGACGGGATGCGTCGCTGGCAACCTCAGACGAGATCCTTCACGCCCTTGCACGGCAGCGGGCACTTAACTTCGATCCCGGCCTTCGTGCCTCCTATAGCAACTCCAACTACGTCCTCCTCGGCGTCCTCGTCGCGCGCGTTGCCAACAGTTCGCTGCGAGAGGCGGCAGATCGCCTCGTATTCGGCCCGGCTGGCATGACCGGGGCGCAGTTCCGCGACGACCCTCGCGAAGTGATCAAGCATCGGGCGACCGGCTATTCGGTGAGACACGACGGCGGCTTTGCGATCGAGACCGCGCAGCGCGCCGTGGTTGGCAATGGAGGAGTCTACGCCACGGTCCAGGATCTCGTGACCTGGGAGCAATACTTGCTCGCACACCCGGAGCTCAGCCGACTGACCGTGGCAGGGACGCTGCGCAGTGGCGAATCGTCTCCCTATGCTTTCGGTCTCGAAGTCGACGAGCATCGCGGACTCCCGACAATCGGGCACGGAGGCTCGTTCAACGGGTATTCCGCCGATGTCGTGCGCTTCCCCACCCGCAACATCAGCGTGATCTGTCTCTGCAATCTGTTTGGTGTAGAAGCGGCCCGCACCACACGCAAGCTCGCCGACATCTTCATTGGCGATGACTTCCCGGCACCCGCCGTTGTGCCGGCCCCTTTGACTACGATCACCGTATCCGTCGCGGATCTCGAACAGGTCACCGGCATCTACGTGAACCCCGATACAAACAACATTCGCCGCATAATGGTCCGCGACGGACAGTTGATCTACTCCCGCGGTACGAGCGAGAGCACGCTCGCACCGACAGGCAAGCGCCGGTTCGTCATGCGTGGCGTGCCGGATGTCGTCGAAATCCGATTCGAACCGGAGGGAGGCAGCAAGCCGCTCAGGATGATTACGACCGTCAACGCCGTCCATTCGACCACCCATCTCGCACGGCCGGCCGCGCGTCACTCTCCCGAGGAACTCCAACACTTCGTGGGCGTCTATTCAAGCGACGAGCTGCAAGTGCGGTATCACCTTCTCTATCGCGACGGCAAGCTCTATCTCAACCGTCCTGGTCTCGACGAGACGGCACTCGTTGCTGAGTATGGAGACGCGTTTTCCGTTCCAGGCTCCGGGCTCTTCGAATTCACCCGGAACGACGGCCGGATCACCGGCTTCGCCGTCGGTACGGGCCGCGCGCAGGGGATCCGATTCGAGAAGATCGAGGAGCAACCCAGGACACGGCCCCACAGGCCCCCGGACAAGTGACGTGTCCACTCCGAGGAGTTGTTGGTTCGGGTTCGCCACGGAACGACAAGGGCGGCTGCCCGTTCCGCGGTTCAAGGCTCAGTGCCAAGAGGCCACCGAACCAAAACGCCGCAAGTCTGAACCACATCTCCGCCTTCCTTGAATGGTGCGCCCACTCCGAAATACTCAAGACCGCAAGCGAGATCGGGATAGTAATCGTGGTCGGGCTGTCCATCCTCCCCATAGCTCACCAGGAACAGCGCTCCACGGCTATTCGAATAGAGAAGCGGCCGGCCCCACCCGTCCAACGTGGGGAGTTCCTGGCTGTAGATCGGCACCAAATCAGGGAGAAGATCGGTCACGGGTGAGAAGGCTGAAGCGGTGCCTGGGTAGCGGTTGTAATCGACGGCGTAGGAAGCCGCCGCCCGGTAGATCGCATTGATGGAGTTGATCGTCTCCATTTCACGGGACCGCCCGAGGAAAGGCCGCCGAACGAACCGCCCGCCGATCAGGACGAGGTCGCCTGTCGGGCCGGGAGACTCGACTATGTGTAAGTACCGGCTGGGGTACAGTCTTTGCTGAGCGTAATCTTCGTCCGGTACTCCATCTGAGCCGTAGCTGATGAGTTGGTGAGTCTCCGAGTTCGCTCGGTACCAGACTGGATGGCCCCAGAAATCCTTGGTGCTCAGCGGCGCCCTTCCGGCGACACCGAACGTGAGCACTTCTCGCAGCGGATGAAGCATCCCGTCCGCAGCAGGATACGTCCCCAGCTCACGGCGTTGACCCTCAAGAAACGAACTGACAATCCGCATTTCCCGCATAGTGAGCGCGACGAGATCCTTCTTCGGAGGCGACGCGATGCCTTCGTCGGCGATGGCGCAACTCAGGAACGATGTGACGAGGAGGAAAAGAGGATGAACGATGCCACGCTGATTCATGGTGCCTCCGGTGGTCATGATGTGTGGTCAAGGATGGGCAGGCTCCAGTTGCCGGAAGGGGCGTGGGCAAATCTATGCCGCCGGAGACTCGAATCAACACGCCCATTCGTCCCACACCACGCCGGCTGGGAGGCGCGGAGCCATCAAAGCCCGCAGCATGCGAAGCCCTTGTGTGGTCCTTCGACGCGGCGTTGCCTGACTGTCGTGGGAGGCGTGGTGGGAAGATTTGGTGGGAGCGAGGGGACTTGAACCCGGGTGGTTCTTCTAACTTGCTGATGGCGCGCGGCTTTCGTCACAAGTTCCTGAGAATCTGTTGCCTTGTCCCTGTTTTCGATTCCCCTGGAGTCCCCTCCAGTCCCCTGGAGTCCTCCGCAGTCGTGAAGAGATAGTGGAGATTGTCGACCCGGTCGTGGAGTCGGATCTAGGCCTTGCGTCGGAGCCGGATCCTCGATGATGAGCAGGTTGCCTCGGACATCCTCCTCCGGGACGGAACTGAGCGCCTCCAGAACCCCCTGGTTCACCTTGGAAGCGGGTAGCTCGTTCGGAAAGCGGACCACGATGATTCCCGAGTGCGTACCAAGGGGGAACTGAAGGATGTTCGAGAATCCGACATCGCCCGTGAGGAGGGCCAAACCGCGCGCATGACCGGCTTGCCGAACTTGACCGTCTCGTCTACGACGACCCTTGGCGCGATCTCGACCATCGCACATTCTCCTTGTCTACGGGCCACTTGTGCGTCGCTCCGCTCGAACTGCACGCGCGGCGCACCGCTGAATTCCGCCCTTGTCACCGCGTTCGATCATGCCCGCTTGACGGAAGTTCGCTGTAAGAATCGACGCGGCTCCCTCAGTTTCCTGACCGGCGGGTCCTCCACAGGATACCACCGCAAGCAATCGCGAGAACAAGGCCGACCAAGCCAGCAAGCCAGACCATGACGTTGTAATGGGCTCGCTCAATGGAATAGTTGGGGGCGCCGGACAGCGACGATACCATCGCCAGCGCGAACACACAGTAGAACCCGGCGGTTCCGGACAGCATGCAGAGAATCCAGCAGTATGGTCGCAGCCTGTGGAGGCGGAGCCTCCTTCTCGCCGAGATATCGCGTGTCGGTGGGTCCGACGCCGGTGATGCGGACCACTGCCCCCCTGTCTCCCGTGCGCGCGAAATGCGGTTCGTTGGGCGGCTCGGTGTAGAAGCTGCCCGGCGGAAGCGGTTTCGCCTCCCCCTCATCGAAGCGGCTGCCGAAACCGAAGTACCAGGTGCCTGAGATGACCGTCACGGTCCGGTCGTCCGGGTGAATGTGGGCCTCGATGCGGGTGTTCGCCGGCACGTTCAGCTCGATGGTGTACATCCCGGGTTGGGTCGGGTCACCGTAGAGTACGCGAGTCTCCAGACCCGGGACGCCCGAGGTTCCGGCGGCCGCCCCGATCGACGCGAGCGCCGCGATAGCAGGCGGTTCGAGACGCACCGCCTCGGTCGCTCCGTCGATGAAGGCCAGAAGCGGCGGGATGGTCCGATCCGGGGCCTCCTCAAGAAGCCAGTGGCCGGAGCCGGAGACGACGATTCCCTTGACATGTGTCGCCACCATCCGCGCTTGCTGGATAAGGAACTCCCCGGAGGCTTTCTCTCCGGTGAGCACCAGCACCGGCATGGCGAGCGGGCTACTCGCCATCTCCGCGAAATCCTTCGCATCCTGCTCGAAGTTGCGGAAGTACTCGAAACCGGCGCGCATGCCGCCGGGGCGAGCATAGGCGGCCGCGTAGTACCGCCGGTCCGCCTCCGGGACCGAGCGGGTCCGGTCGGCCGCGAAATCGTTCCAGAAATGCTCGAAGTAGGTCCGCTCCCGCCCTTGTACGAGCGCCAAGGGCACTTCGCCGTAAAAGTGGAAATGCCACAGGTCGCGCATCAGCCAGACGCTCTTCCAGTCTCCGATTCCAGGCAGGAACGCATCCATCAGGACAAGCCGTTTGGTGGATGTGGGGAACTGCGCGGCGTATGCGTAGGCCACCATGAGCCCGATATCGTGGCCGACCATGACGACGGGATCGAGCTTCAACGAGGCGGTCAGCGCATGAATGTCGGCCGCCATGTTCTTCTTGTCGTAGCCGGTTTCGGGCCGCGAGGACTCCCCGGCGCCGCGAAGATCCGGCACGATGACCGTGTGCTGCTTCGCGAGCGCGGGCATGACGGGGGCCCACATGCGGCCGGTCTCAGCATAGCCGTGCAGCAGAACCACCGGGCTCCCCTTGCCGCCGATGAGATAGCGCAGACGGACTCCGTTGACGTCGGCGAAGCGCTCAGCGAACCCGTCGGGCACGCCTGGATCTGTGGACGCGCCGAGCGCGGCCGGAATCGACAGGAAGGGAAGGCCCAGCACCAGGCCGAGCGCGAGAACGGCCTGCCTATATGTTCCATCGAATCGTCGTTTCGTCATCGCGCCTCCCTTGGAAAGCACCGCGCGTGGCTGTGCGCGCGGAATGCCGGTTCGCCGAGACCTCGCAGGCCTCCACGTTTCCATATCACGCCCCTCCTGAGCATTCATCCGCCACGGTGGGTCAGCAGCTCTCGGGCCATCCGTCCCTGCAACGCGAGCTCACCGTTCCCGTGCGGGTGCGGGACCTGACATCCGTTCGCGCAGCGAAGCCCACTTCAACAGCGCGTCGAGCGCGGGACAGAGCGCCTGGCCCCAGGGGGTCAGACAGTACTCGACCTTGGGTGGAACCTGGTGGTGAACGATGCGTCGTACCACGCCGTCGGCTTCCATCTGGCGAAGCTGCTGGATGAGCATCTTCTGAGAGATCGCCGAGATCGAGCGCTCCAAGTCAGAGAAGCGCCGCACCTTGCCACCGAACAGATGGAAGAGAATCACCAGCTTCCACCGTCCCTCGAGGATTCTGATGACGTCCTCCACGCCTTGCGCCGCGGTGGTCGGCGTGAACTGCTTACTTCGAGGTGAGTACCTTACTTTCTTGTCTGTTCTTGACATGCCGTTAGCATACCGTCATTCTGCCGAGGTCTCAACGAAAACAGGACTCTCTGACACGCCTCGGGAAAGGAGGAAACATGTCCATTCACCTGCCTCCGGCCGTCCGGACTTACATCGATTCGGTGAATGCGGACAGGACCGACGCGCAGGCGGCCGGCTTCTCGAACACTGCAACGGTTCAGGACGAGGGCCGCACCTACGAAGGAGCCAGTGCCATCTCGGGATGGATGGCGGAGACGAAGCAGAAGTACAGCTACACGATCAAGCCCACGAACGTGGCCAAGCGCGAAGGGATGACCATCATCACGGCCACCTTGACCGGCGACTTCCCCGGAAGCCCGATCCAACTGCAGTTCGACTTTGAGCTGAAGGGAGACTCCATCACATCGTTGAAAATTCATCCATGAATGGGAATCTCGAACTTCAAGGCCGCCGGGCGCTCGTGACCGGCGGCACCAAGGGGATCGGCGCGGCGACGGCCGCGAAACTGCGCGAGGCAGGCGCCAAGGTTCTCACGACCGCCCGCACCCGGCCCCGCGGGGGAGTCGATGGGGACCTGTTCGTTGCGGCCGACGTCACCACCGCCAAGGGATGTGGTGTCGTGGCTGCCGCCGTCCGCGATAGCCTGGGCGGCATCGACATCATCGTTCACGTGGTGGGCGGCTCCTCCGCACCAGCGGGCGGATTCGCCGTTCTCGACGATGATGAATGGCATCGCGCATTCGATCTGAACCTGTTTCCCGCGGTCCGTCTGGACCGTGCGCTGCTGCCATCCATGCTCGAGCAAGGCTCGGGCGTCATCATTCATGTCACTTCGATCCAGCGGCAGTTACCACTGCATGAGGCGACCATCGCCTATGCCGCGGCGAAGGCCGCGCTCGCCAACTACAGCAAGGCTCTGTCCAAGGAGGTCAGTCCGAAAGGAATTCGTGTGGTCAGAGTGTCTCCTGGGTGGGTCGAGACTGAAGCCGCCGTCGGCCTGATCAATGAGCTGGCGGCGAAGATGGGCACCGGCCATGAGGGTGCTCGTCAGGCCCTGATGAGCTCGCTCGGCGGCATCCCGATCGGACGTCCTGCGAAGCCCCACGAGGTGGCCGACCTCATAGCCTTTCTCGTCTCGCCGCACGCCGCGTCCATCAACGGCGTCGAGTACGTCATCGATGGAGGGACCGTTCCGACCGTGTAGTGTTGCGCTGCCCTTTGAAGTTCTTCGTTGAAGCCCGTCGTGTCGCCCTCACGATCGTGGGCGTTCCTCCGGACAACGTCCTGATATTTGATTTGTAAGTCTGAGGAATAGCTCGGCGAGGGATATGGTATAAACTACTCATTCTAAATGACTTGGCTGGAGCGACGGGACTTGACACCCCCCGCTCAGATCCGGACGTGCGGCGCTACCGCATCCGGCTCCCACCTTGGGTCGCAACGCCGAGGCGCACGAGGGGATACGGATGGCAGATGTGGGCGGGAGGTAGCCATCGAGTAACGAGGCTCCCTAACCGGCGAGCGTTGAGGCGGCTGGTCTGACTGCGCCGCCGCAACGCACGCCACCAGGTCCACCCGACAGCGAACCGAAACGCGTTCAGCGCCGGGCCGTTCATGGGCACACCGTAGTAACGGATGTGCCCTCCAACGACCGACCGCAGGTACGCGCCCTGTTCCGGGACGGAGTCGTGCAGACGCCGCCGAAGCTCGGCCTTGACCTCCTTCAGCTTCGCCTGCCACCTCGTGCGCATCGTCTGCCGCAGCACCGTGAACTTCCCCGACCTGGTCTTCGTGCAGCTGTGCGTGAATCCCAGGAAGTTGAAGCTCTCCGGCTTACCCGCCCCGCGCCGACGCCGGTCCCGGTCGGCATAACGACCGAACTCGATGAGGCGCGTCTTATCCGGGTGCAACTCCAGACCGAACCTTGCGAACCGCTCACGCAACTCAGCCAGGAACCGCTCGGCCTCTACACGATGCTCGAATCCAACCACGAAGTCATCGCAGAAGCGCACGACGACCACGTCGCCGCGTCCCTGCTTCGTCCTCCATCGCTGGACCCACAGGTCGAACACATAGTGGAGATAGACGTTGGCCAGCAGCGGGCTGATGCTGCCGCCCTGCACAGTGCCCACCTCACTGCATGTCCGCTCCCCATCCTCCAGCACGCCCGCGCTCAGCCACTTCTGGATGAGCCGCACGACGCGCCGGTCCGCCACCCGGTGCTCGACAAACTTGACCAGCCATCCGTGAGAGAGGGTGTCGAAAAAGCTCCGGATGTCGGCGTCGAGCGCCCAGTTCACCTTCCTCGTCATGACTCCCACCGTCAACGCATCCAACGCCTGATGCGGGCTGCGCTTCGGCCGGAAACCGTACGAGAACCCGAGAAAGTCCGCCTCGTAGATGGCGTTGAGCACCTCGACGACGGCGCGCTGGACAATCTTGTCCTCCAGCGTCGGTACTCCGAGCGGCCGCTGCCGCCCATCCGCCTTCGGGATGTACGCCCGACGAACCGGCTTCGCCCGGTACGCTCCTCGCTTGAGCCTTCCGGAGAGGTCCCTCAGGTTCGCCTCCAGGTCCTCCCCGTAGTGCCGCCATGTCTCCCCGTCGACGCCTGCCGCCGCGTCCCGCTTCAGGGCGAGATACGCCGCGCGCAGCCGCTCGATGTCGTAGACGTGGTGCAGGAGCGCGGTGAACCGCTGCTTCCTATCCCTTCTTGCTGCCTGACGTACCCGCTCCAGCGCGCTGGGCGCGCCCGCCCGGCTCTGTGTCCGGAGCGCGTTGCGCTGTTGCCGGTTCCCCTTGGCCGGCCCCCTTCCCTCCACCGCCTCCTTGGCCGGTCGCCAGGCTTCGTTCGGCGGCTTCCCCGGTACTACGGGGCCGTCCGACTTCCCACGTCCGTCCATCACCGGCGTGCGTCCGTGAACTTCCCGGTGCGGCCTGCGGCCCCTCCCGCCACAGGCAGACGTGGGACCTCCCGGTTCCCGTGCGAGGTGCATCCGTGCGTGCTCGGGGTCTCAGACCGCGCGGGGTCCGTTCGCGTCTCGCGATGGCGACGTAAACGGTGTGGCCTTCCGCTTATCTCCACAGCGTCGGCACCCCGGAGTGGTCCAAAATTACGCGGCTCGATTCCCGGCCCGCACGTCCCCCTGTCAACGCTTCACCCCCGCCCTCACGGGCGACGGCGCATGACTCGGGGCCGGTGTGGGTCGCTACTCCTTCACCGTACGAAACTCCCATTCGCAACACCTCGCCGGTTTTTGCCGGCGCACGGAGAGATAGTGGAGACGGTCGAGCCGGTCCTCCTCGAGTCGGACCTATGCTTTGCGGATCGATCTCGCGGCATACGAGAGCGTGGCGAGCACGTCCTCGCGGGACAGTTGGTACTCGGCCATGACCTCCTCGACCGTCATGCCGCCGCCAAGCTTGGCGACCACGAGGTCCACGGGCACCCGTGTCCCCCTGATGACTGGTTTGCCGGACTGGATCGTCTCGTCGATGACGATCCTTGGCGCGATCTCAACCACCTTGATGTCTCCAAGGTTCGGGGCTTAGGCGGGGACCGCCAGGTTCTCACGCAACACGCGTGGATGCCGGGCGGCAATCCGCAAGAGGGCCAGCGCCGGCCCTTCCGGACTCCTGCGACCCTGTTCCCAGTTGCGCAGCGTATGAACGCTGATTCCCAGGGCCTCGGCGAACTGCTGCTGGGTCAGACCGACGAAACGGCGAAGGGCGACGACATCCTCGCCCCCCGCGATGCGTCCTCGGAGAATCCGCTCACGTTGTCTGCGCGGAATCGCCCGCGCGAAGTCCTTGTCGTCGAGCTCACGAATCTCGTCGCTCATGTCTGCTTTTCTCATATGCCTCGAAGCGCCGCCTCTCGTTCTTGGTAGCCACGCGCGCGCTCAACAGCCGCAAGACGTCATCTTCGCGCTCGGTGAAAGCCACCACGATCACACCCCGCTTGATCGGCCCGACGGCGATGAACCGGTCCTCATCCTCGGAATGCTCCTCGTCGTAGATTTCGAGGTAGTCGACACCGCTCTTGAACAGCTCGCTGGACTCCTCGAAGGACAACCCGTGTTTCGTCCGATTGATCTCGTCCTTGGACCAGAATATACGCCGCTGGCTGAGTAAGTCAATGGACGATACGCGCATCCTCGGTGCAGGTGCGGGAGACGAGACGAACACATACCTTCCACGAGCCGATCGCCGCTGAGTTGATGAATGCCAGCCGATCCGCTGGCTAAATGGCGTGTAATTTACTGATTATAAATGATTTGGCGGGAGCGACGGGACTTGAACCCGCGATCTCCGGCTTGACAGGCCGGCGTGTTAACCAGCTACACCACGCCCCCGCGCCCTCGTGCTGTCGTTCCGTCGTGCGGCTTGCTTCATCCTGGTGGGCAGTACTGGATTTGAACCAGTGACCCCCTGCTTGTAAGGCAGGTGCTCTCCCGCTGAGCTAACCGCCCGTGGTACGTAATCTACCCGACGGCAGCCGGTTGCGGCAAGACGAGCCGCCACAGCGGGCGGCCCTCCTCCCCAGGTTCGGCGTCGGGAAGCGCGCACGGTATCATCGGAAGGCCCCCGGCGCAAGCGCCTCCCGCAGCCGGCGCAGGATCCCGGCCACGTGGGTGGCGCGCCAGAAGACGCGGTTGCAGGCCGGGCAGCGGCTGAAGCGGGCCTGGGTCGCCAGGACGTACGGGGGGACGAGGCCCGCGACCTCCTCCGGTCCGGCGGGGCGGGTCGGCTCGTTGCAGACGGAGCATCGTGACAGCGGCGTCAGGCCCTCCGCGCGGATGCCGGCGGCCGCGGCCACTTCGCGGATCTGCTCTTCCACGCGGTCGGCCGACACCAGGAGCAGGCGCAGGCGGCCCCCTCGGGCGGCGCGCCTCCCGGCCAGCGCCCGGTCGCGGGTCAGGAGGATGCGCCCCTCGGCGCGGGCGCGCCGGATCAGCTCCAGGTCCTCCAGCCGCGGCGCGTAGGCGGCGTCGAGTCCGAGCAGCCGCAGCCAGGTGGCGAGCCGTCCCAGCATGGCGTCGGCCAGGAAGCGGGGTGGAGTGCCGTCCATGGCCCGACTGTACCACCGGGGGGCTGTGCTACGATGCGCCCCATGGAGGGCGATCGGGCATGGAGCTGACGGTCCTCGGCTCCGGCGCCGCGGTCCCGTCGCTGAGGCGCGGCGCGCCGGGCTTCCTGCTGGCCGCCGGGCGCAGCGACCTGATCCTCCTCGACTCCGGCGCAGGCACGCTGCGGCGGCTGCTGGCCGCGGGCGTGCGTCACGACCAGATCACGCATGCGCTGTACTCGCACAACCACCTCGATCACACCGGGGAGCTGGCGTCCTGGCTCTTCCTGGGGAGGGTCCCCGGGCACGCGCGAACGACGCCCCTCACCGTGGCCGGCTCGGAGGGCTTCATGACGATGGCGGCGGGGCTCCGGGCGGTCTTCCACCCCTGGCTGGACGACGAGGGGGCGGTGACCTGGAAGACGATGGCCGCGGGCGGGAGGACCCTGGCTGGTGAGGGATGGGAGGCCCGCGCCTTCACGGTGGACCACATCCCGTCGTCGCTGGGCTTCCGGGTGACGGAGGACTCCGGGCGCAGCCTGGCCTACACCGGGGACACCGCCTTCTGCGAGGAGCTGGTCGAGCTGGCGCGCGGGGTGGACCTCTTGCTGATCGAGGCCTCCGCCCCCGATGGCGAGGGGGTGAAGGGGCACATGACTCCCTCCGAGGCGGGGGAGGTGGCCCGCAGGGCCGGAGCCGGCAAGGTTGTGCTGACCCATTTCTATCCACGGTGCGACGAGGTGGACATGCTGGCACAGCTGCGAAGAGTCTGGCGCGGGGAGGCGCTGCTGGCCGAGGACGGCCTGAGGATCCCGGTATGACCCGCCCCGCCTTCCGGCGCACCGCGCGCATCCTGCCGGCCGCGGCCTGCGCCGCAGCCGCCGCGGCCTTCACGGTGGGTCCTCTCGCGCAGACAGGGACCGGTCAGCTCAGCGGCACCGTGTTCGACGCCCGCCAGAAGGGAGCGGCGGGGCTCTCCGTGGCCGCGGTCCCCGACGACGGCGGATTCCTCCACGGGACCTGCACCGACCAGGACGGGCGCTATGACTTCAGAGGGCTGCCGTCGGGCTCCTACAGCATCCTGGTGTCGGGCCCCGCCGGCGTGCTGCGCAAGGACGGCATCCGGCTGCGGCCGCTGTTCCGCAGCATCGTGGACTTCTCGCTGGCGGCCGACGCGGCCGTCTCCGGCCTGCCCACGCTCATCGGCCGTCCCGGCGGCGCCTCGGCTCCTGCCTCCGGCGCGGCGCGGCCTCCCGCCGGCGCTCCCGATGGGGCCTCGAGCACGGCTCCCGGCCCGGCCCCCCCCCAGAACGGCAGGGCGGGGGAGGAGGCCGCCGTCCCCGATCCCGGCACGCCCGCCGTCGCCG
>DATEEA010000005.1:0-58921 GCA_035281445.1 Candidatus Polarisedimenticolia bacterium | reverse complement strand
CGCCTCCCGTGCGCCGCCGCCCTTTCCCCTCCCCCCGCGGGGGCCGGGGCGGGGCGAAGAAGGCGTCGAACTGCCGGTCGAAGACGGCGGCCTCGGGGCGGGTCTTGGCCAGCGTGGTCCGCAGCGCCGCCCGCACCTCCTCGCGCCGCTCCACCCCCACCGCGCGCACCGCCCGGGCGGCGTCGATCGCCTCCGACGGCGCGATGGCCACCCCCGATCGCCTCAGCGCGGCGATGAAGCGGTGGATCGTCTCCAGCATGCCCGGATCAGCGGGAGCGGGGAGGGGCGGAGAGCACCCGCTCGATGTCGTCGTGGCTCTTCAGCAGGGCGCCCAGCGTCTGCTTCAGCGTCCCCGCATCCAGGCCCGACGCCCCCAGCGCGGCCAGGGCGCGCGCCCAGTCCACCACCTCGGCGATCCCGGGGGCGCGCCGCAGATCGGTCTTGCGGAGACCCTGGACGAAGGCCACCACCCGGCGGGCCAGCTCCTCGGACAGGCCCGGCACCCGCGCGGCCACGATCCGCATCTCGTCGTCGAACGACGGGAAGTCCACGTACAGGTAGAGGCAGCGGCGCCGCAGCGCGTCGGACAGCTCGCGGGTGTCGTTGCTGGTCAGGATGACGCGGGGAGGGTGCTTGGCGCGCACGGTCCCCAGCTCGGGGATGGAGACCTGGTGATCGGACAGGACCTCCAGCAGGAAGGCCTCGAACTCCTCGTCGCTGCGGTCCACCTCGTCCACCAGCAGGACCGCGGGCCGGTCGGAGGTGATGGCGGCCAGCAGCGGCCTGGGGAGCAGGAAGTCCCGGGAGAAGAACTCGTCCGCCTGCCCCCGGAGCGCTCCGAGAGAGGAGCGCAGGTCGGGCGCCCCGGCCAGGACGTCCCCCACCTTCTCGCGCAGCAACTGGGCGTAGAGCATCTGCTTGCCGTACGACCACTCGTAGAGGGCCTTGGCCTCGTCGAGCCCCTCGTAGCACTGCAAGCGGATCAGCCCGGCCTCGTGGTAGGCGGCCCAGAGCTTGGCGATCTCGGTCTTGCCGACCCCGGGGGGCCCCTCCAGCAGGAGAGGCTTGTTCAGGACGTCGGACAGGTGCAGGGAGGTGGCCACGTCGGGCGAGCAGATGAAGCCGCTCTGCTCGAAGCGCCGCGCGATCTCGCCAGGACCGCCGCGGCCGGCCCCGCTCACGGCCGGCGCCGCGCCTCGGAGCCGCCCTGTCCCCGGCCCCCGCGCTTGCCCCGGCCCCCGCGCCGACGGCGCCTCTTGCCGGCGCCGGAGCCGGCGCCCGATCCCGGAGCCGCCGCGGACTCCTGGGCTTGCCCCCCCGGAGCGTGGCCTTCGCCGTGGTGCCCGCCCCCGGAGGCGGATCCGCCCGCGCGGGAGGACCTCCGCCCGCGCCGCCTGCGGGGGGACCCGCCCTCCGCCTCCTCGTCTTCGGCGACGGGGGCGCCGTCGGGGGACTCGATCGGGAGCGGCAGGCCGGTGAGCGAGCGGATCTCGGCCAGCCGCTTCATGTCCCTCGAAGTGACGAAGGTGATGGCGTGGCCTCGCCGGCCGGCGCGCGCCGTGCGCCCCACGCGGTGGACATAGTCGTCCGCCTCCATCGGGATGTCGTAGTTGATGACGTGGGTGATGCTGCCGATGTCGATGCCGCGGCCAGCCACGTCGGTGGCCACCAGGATGTGGACCTCCCCCTTGCGAAACATCTCCATGATCCCTTCGCGGTGGCGCTGCTCCTGGAGGCTCGACAGCCGTGCCGCCTCGAAGCCCTTCTCCCTCAGCTTGCGCATGATCTCGCCGGTGGACTCGCGCCGGGCCGTGAAGATGAGGCAGCGCTCGGGGTTCTCCGCCTTGAGGATGCTGAGCAGCAGCGGCATCTTCCCGTCCTCGGTGACCTTGTGGATCGACTGGGTCACCCCCTCGGCCACGATGTTGACGCGCGAGACCTTCACCTCCAGCGGGTGCATCATGTAGGAATGCGCGATGGTGACGATGGGGGGAGGGAGCGTGGCGCTGAACAGCAGCGTCTGGCGCGACAGCGGCGCCCGCCGGCACAGGAAGTCGATGTCGTCGATGAAGCCCATGTCCAGCATCCGGTCCGCCTCGTCCAGCACCAGCCACCGGATGTAGCGCATCCGCAGCACCGCCGACTTCACGAAGTCGATGAGCCGCCCCGGCGTGCCGACCACGATGTCCACGCCCCCGAAGATCTCGCGGCGCTGGTGGCCGATCGAGGTCCCCCCGTAGATGGCGGCGGCCTTGACGTCCATGAAGCGGCCCAGCTTCTCCGCCTCGCCGCACACCTGGATGGCCAGCTCGCGGGTGGGGGTGACGATCAGCGCCTGGACCTCGCCGCTGGGCTTGAGCATCTGGAGGATCGGCACCAGGAAGGCGGCCGTCTTGCCGGTGCCGGTCTGGGCCATGCCGGTGATGTCGCGCCCCTGCAAAGCGGGGGGGATCACCTGGGCCTGGATCGGGGTGCATTCGACGTAGCCGGCGGCGTCGATGCCGGCCTTCAGGCGCGGATCGAGGCTGAGCTGGCCGAAGGTGACGACGGACGGATGTCCGGGGGGCGCCGATGGCTGGTTCATACAGACGAAGCATCTTAGCATACGGCCGCCGCGGGGTTTCCGGACGGCCGTTTCCTTCCGCCTGGCGTATCTTTGTTGTAGACTCCTGCGGTAACGCCGACGCCGTGCCTCCCCTGCCGGGACGCCAGGGCCCGCGCGACACCCCGAGGGTAGGATGTCCGACCTTCTCTGGTCCTTCGATCAACTGGCGCGGTTCACCCGCTACGAGGACGTCGAGGTCCGGTACTGGGCTGCGGACAGGCTGGCCGTCCTCTTTCCCGCCGACGCCCCCGACGCCATCGCCCATCTCATCCTGGACGACCACGACGCCACCCCGGAGCTGGTGGCCGAGCACCTGGGCCGCCACGGCGACAAGAGTCACGTTCCGGCTCTGCTCAAGGGGCTCCGGCGCGGCGCGGGGCTTCTCCCCGGCCGGTGCGTCGAGGCCCTGGCCCGTCTGGGGTTCGAGGACGTGCCGGCCCTGGCCGAGGCGGCGCTGCACCAGCGCGACATCCCGGAAGGGAGCCTGGGCCTGATGGTCCTGGCCCTGGCCGAGATGGGGGCCTCCGGCCACGCCCGGGCGGCCGACGTGGCCCGCGAGTTCCTGCTGCGCCGGCCCGAGCTGTTCGCCGAGCCCCCCGCGCTGCACGCTGCGGCCCGCCTGCTGTCGCCGGAGGACTTCCCCGATCTGGCGCACAAGTGGATCACCGCCCTGCACTTCCGCGGCCTCGACCCGGTGGAGGCCGGGGTGCGCGCCCTGCTCGACGAGCTGCAGCTCGAGGAGTGCGGCTGGTGCGTGCGCACCGACCTGAGCGGCCGCATCGACCTGGAGCGCACGCTGCGGGCGGTGGAGAGCGGCTACGACCTGGACGTTCGCCAGGGCTTTCCTCCCGCCGCGCGCAAGGCCATCGCCGAGAGGCTGCGCGAGGGGACCTTCTCCGAGATCGCCGCCGGCTTCGGCCGCTACATCCAGTCGGCGGCGGCGCAGCTCCCGGCCGCGCCGTCCGACCCGCTGCCGGCGCGGCTCGCCGGCCTGGGGAAGGCTTTCCAGGATCCCCGGGTGCTGGACACGGCGGACAAGCTGGGCCCGGCGCTGCACCAGTGGATCGTAGGGCTGCTCATCTCCGGCTCGCTGAAGGTCTCGGCGTACCGCAACCTCCATCGGGAGATGGAGGCGGCCGGCGCCCGGCTGCAGCCGCTGCTGGAGCTTGCCGGTGCCGAGAGCTCCTGCCTGCTGGCGGTTCTCCCGGGGCGGATCGCCCAGGCGGTGAAGGCGGAAGGGGGCGCGGCGCGCGGGCGGGCCGTGGAGTGGTGCCTGCGCATGCTGGAGGCGCGCGGTCCCTTCTTCCCCAAGGCCGCGGCGCTGGAGACGCTGGGAGAGCTCGACGCGCGGGAGAGCATCCCCGAGGTCGCCGCCCATCTCGACGACGACAACGCCTTCATCTACCACGCCGCCGAGCGGGCCCTGGGCAGGCTGGGCCCGGGGGTGGTGGAGCAGGCCCGCGCCGCGCTGGCGTCACCCGACTCGCACCCCGACGCCCTGCAGAGCCTGGTGCGGATCGCCTGCGAGATGTCCCACGAGAGCTCGCTGCGCCTCCTGCTGGAGGCGGGCGACGAGATCCTGGACCGGCTGGGCCCCGAGGCGGCCTCGGAGTGCGCGGGGCTGCTGGGCCGCCAGGAGATGGTGCCGCACCTGAGGCGCTGGCTGGAGCGCTCGCCGGCCATGGTGGGGCACTCCCTGCTCCTGATCGGGGCGATCAACAACCTGCCGATCCCGGAGGAGGAGTCGATCCTCAAGGCCATCGACGACTACTGGAAGGGATCCAACGACGGAGCCGAGGGGGGCCCGTCGGGCAGCTACGTGATGTAGCCCTGCCTCCCGCCTACGGCAGGGCCGGCGTCTCCGACAACAGCCAGACCGGCTCGCGCGACAGGATCGCCGCCCTGGACAGATCCTGCATGACGCGGCTCATCTCGCGCGGCAGGCGCGCCGCGCTGCTGTTCTCCTCGGGCCACAGCAGGTTCTGCACGAACGAGCGCTTCTGCGGCAGGTAGACCAGCCGCACGGTCTCGTCCTCGGGGATGCCGGCCTCCTTCTTGGCGATGCGGATCGCCTCGCGCATGCCGCCCAGCTCGTCCACCAACCCCAGCTCCTTGGCCCGCCGGCCGGTCCACACCCTCCCCTGGCCGATGGCGTCCACCGCCTCCCTGGTCATCCCGCGGCCCTGCGCCACCAGCCCCGTGAACTGGTCGTAGATCTTGTTCATGAACTTCCAGTAGATCTCCTTCTCCTCGGCCGTGTACTTGGTGCCGTCGTAGAAGTAGGTGGAGTGGTCGGCCGTCCCGATGGCCTCGCGGTTCAGCCCGATCCAGTCGTACAGCCCCGTGGTGACCATCTTCCCCCCCACCACCCCGATCGATCCGGTGATGGTGCCCGGCTGGCTGACGATGCGCGTGGACCCCGCCGAGACGTAGTAGCCGCCCGAGGCGGCCACGTCGGACATGGAGATCACCACCGGCTTGTCCTTGCGGGCGAGCTGCGTCTCGCGCCAGATGACGTCGGAGGCGACGGCCGACCCGCCGGGCGAGTCCACCCGGAAGACGATGGCCTTGATGCCGCTGTCCTCCCGCGCCTCCCGGAAGGCCCTGGTGATGGTGTCCGATCCCATGACCACGGCGCCGCCGGGCTCCGCGCTGCTCTTGCCGGTGACGATGATGCCGGTGCCGGTGATCACGGCGATGCGGCTTCGTCCGGAGGAGCCTCCCCGCTTCTCCATGTACTCCTTGTAGCCCAGAGGATCGAGCTCGCCGCCGTTTCGCTCCTCGAGGGCGTCGAGGAACTCGTCGTAGTAGGCGAGCTTGTCCACCAGCCCCTTCTGCAGCGCCTCGGCCCCGGTGTAAGGCCCGCCGTTGATGAGGCCCGCCACGGCGTCCCGGTCCAGCGACCGCCCCTTGGCGATCCCCTCGGCGATCTGGTCGTGCCAGTCGTTGAGGTAGGCCAGCGTGGCCTCGCGGTGCGCCGCGGTCATCTCCTTCTCGGTGTAGATGTCCTTGGCGTTCTTGTACTTCCCGATGCTGTCGAAGTCGGGATAGATCCCCAGCTTGTCCAGGGTGCCCCGCAGGAACGGCGTGACGCTCAACAGACCGTACACGTTGACGTCGCCGGGAGGAGCCAGGTAGATCTCGTCGAAGGCGGTGGCCAGGTAGTACATGGCGTTGCCGCCCGAGAACTCGCCGATGGTGTCGGAATAGACCGCGGCCCACTTGCCCGACTCCCGGAAGGCCAGCACCGCGTCGCGGATCTCCTGCACCTTCCCCAGCCCCATGGAGAAGGGCTTCAGGACCACCATCAGGCCGTTGACCCTGTCGTCGGCCCGGGCGCGGTCGATGGCGTTGATGATGTCGCGCAGCAGCACGGCGTCTCCCTGGAAGAGCATCGCCTGCAGCGAGTCCTCCTTCTCCTCCAGGATGTCTCCGGCCAGGGTGATCTGCACCACCGTTCCGGCCGGCACGCCTCCCGCCATCATCACGGCGATGGCCACCACCACCAGGAGCACCAGGATGGCTCCCGCCGCCAACAGGCAACCCTTGGCTCCTCTGGTCATGACCCTGCGCCTCCGCTGCTGTGTCCGGCTATCATGAAACCGCTCTGGATCGAAGAGCATATCGCATCGCCCGGGCGCCGGGGGGAAGGGCCATGGACGAAAGAAGGCTGCAAGAGGCGATCGCCCTGTTCAACGAGGCGCGCTGGTTCGAGGCGCACGAGGCCTTCGAGGACCTCTGGCGCGCCTCCCGGGGAGAGACGCGGTCCCTGTACCAGGGGATCGTCCAGGCCTGCGCCGGGCTGGTGAAGCAGCAGCGAGGACAGCCCGGTCCCGCGGTGACCCTCCTGCTCAGGGGCCTGGGCCGCATCGAGGCGGCGCCGCCGGCCTGCTGCCCGGAGATCGACGCGGCCGGGCTGGCCGCACGGCTGCGGGCCATCCTGGGCCCGGTCGGCGCGGGGGCGCGCTTCGAGCCGCCCTCGATCCCGGAGCGCGGGCGTGTATAATCCCAGCCGTTGCATCCTCGACATCCGGCCCGTCACCGGCACCTCAATGGAGGGAGATCCATGCGCACATCCCGGCTCCGACGCCTGGGGCCTGCCGCGGCCGCGTCCGCGATGCTGGCCGCGGCCTTCGCCTTCGCCCAGGGTAACGTCACTCCCGCGGCGCTCATCGGCAAGCCCCTGCCCGACTTCACCCTGACCGACTACGAGGGCAAGTCCCATACCTTGTCCCAGCACCGCGACGCCAAGGGGGTGGTCCTCATCTTCGTCTCCACCCGCTGCCCGGTCTCCAACGCCTACAACCAGCGGATGGTCAAGCTGGCAGCCGACTACCAGCCCAAGGGCTTCCGCTTCCTGGGCGTCAACGCCAACAAGGCCGAGCTCCCCGAGGAGCTGGCCCAGCACGCCCGCAAGAACGACTGGAACTTCCCGGTCCTCAAGGACACCGGCAACAAGGTGGCCGATCAGCTCGGCGCCACGGTGACCCCGGAGGTCTACCTGGTCGACTCGGCCGGCGTCCTGCGGTACCACGGCCGCATCGACGACTCGCAGGACGCCCCGGCCGCCAGGCAGCACGACCTGCGCGAGGCGCTCGACGCCCTGCTGGCCGGCCAGGAGGTCGCCCGCAAGGAGGCCAAGGCCTTCGGCTGCACCATCAAGAGGGGCTGAGGAGCACGCCTTGAAGCGCGCGCTCTTCAGAGCCATCCTGCCCGCCGCGGCGATCCTCTCGATCGCCGCGGCGCCGGCCGTCCCCACCATCGACCGCCAGGGCTACGCCGAGCTGATCGAGCGGCTTCGAGGCAAGGCCGTGGTGGTCAACATGTGGGCCACCTGGTGCGAGCCGTGCCGGGAGGAGTTCCCCGAGTTGGTGCGCTTCCACGAGGCGGTCAAGGGCAGAGGGGGTACGGTGGTGGCGGTCTCGCTCGATCCCCCTTCCGCCGCCGACCTGGACATCAAGCCTTTCCTGGCGTCGCAGTCCGCCACCTTCCCCGCCTACGTGAAGCGCCCCGGCGACGACGACGCCTTCATCAACACCATCGACCCCGCGTGGTCCGGCGCCTTGCCGGCCACCTTCATCTACGATCGGGAAGGGCGCAGGATTCGAAGTTTCTTCGGGCCGGTCACCGAAGCCCGGCTCAGGAAGGAAGTCGAGCCCCTGCTGCCGAAAGGGGACTGACCCCAGGATGCGCCTCCAGACCGCCTGCCGCGCGGCGTCGTCGCTCACGCGCCGCGCATGGCGTCCACGGGCATCATCCGCGACGCCTTCAGCGCCGGGTAGACCCCGAACGCCAGCCCCAGCAGGACCGCCACGCCGATGGCGGCGGCCACACCCGGCAGGTCGATGGGTAGCCCGGCGGGGAAGAACCCGGCCAGCGCCTTGACCACGGCGATCCCCATCCCTGCCCCCGTGCAGGCCCCCACCAGGGCCAGGGTGACCGACTCGATCAGGAACATGGCGAAGATCTCCACGTCGCTGGCGCCGATCGCCTTGCGCATCCCGATCTCGTAGAGCCGCTCGTTGATGGAGATGATCATCACCGACAGCAGCCCGATCCCTCCCACCAGCAGGGAGATGCCGGCGATGGTGCCCAGCACCACCTGCCAGTTGAAGATGACCTCCGTGACGTTGTCCCTCTCCCGCAGCATCTCCTGCGCGATGTTCTCGATCTTGAAGTCCCCCACTCCGTGGTGCGCGGCCGACAGCGCCGCCTGCACCTCCGCCTGCACGGTGGGGAGCGACTCGAAGGCCGCCGTCTTGACGGCGATGTAGGCCAGGGGCGCCTCCTCGCCGCTGGTGTACTTGCGCAGGGTGGTGAGCGGCACGTACAGCCCCTCCATCTCCTCGATGAAGTCGCTGTCGTTGACGAACTGGTTGCCCAGCTCCTTCCCCACCCCGATCACGATGAAGCGGCCTCCTCCCAGGGTGACCTCCCTCCCGATCGGATCGACGGTGCCGAACAGGTGGAGCCGCAGCCGGTGCCCGAGCACGCAGACCTTGCGGAAGCCGCGCACGTCGTTGTCGCTGATGAAGCGCCCCTTGGCCACGTCCCGGCGGCGGACCTCGGCGTAGGAAGGGGTGACCCCCGCCACGCGCACGTCGCGCCGCGTCCCGCCGTGGGAGATGACCAGGTTGCCGTACTGCACCGGAGCCGCCGCCGTCACCAGCTCCCGGCGGGCCAGCAGCACGTCGGCGTCCTCGGGCCGCAGCCCCACCGACTGTCCGAACCGCGCGCGCTCCACCGAGTCGCGCGGCTGGCGCTGCACCACGTACATCACCCCGTCGTAGCCGAGATCCTCGAACCCCTCCCAGACCGACAGGATGATCCCGTTGAGCATGGAGGTCATGAAGATGATGGAGAAGGTGCCCAGGATGATGCCGATGAGGGTCAGGAAGGAGCGCAGCTTGTGGTGCCGGATCTCCACCAGGCCGCCCAGCAGCACGTCCCTCAGGTTCATCGGCTCACTCGCACCGCAGCGCCTGCACGGGGCTGAGGCGGGCCGCCTTCACCGCGGGGTAGAGGCCGAAGAAGATCCCCACGCTCACCGAGGTGATGAAGCCGATCAGCGCCATCGAAGGGGTGATGACGGCCGGCTGATCGAGCATGCCGGACACCGCCCGGGCGAAGCCTGTTCCCAGAGCCAGTCCGGCCGCGCCCCCCAGCAGCGTGACCAGCACCGATTCCACCAGGAACTGCGCGGTGATGTGCAGGCCGTTGGCGCCCAGCGCCTTGCGCACCCCCACCTCCCGCACGCGCTCCTGGAAGGACGCCAGCAGGATGTTCATGATCACGATCCCCCCGACCAGCAGGGACACCGCCCCCGCGGCCAGGAAGACGATGTGGAGCTGCTGGCTCTGCTGCTGCTGCTGTTCCAGACGCGAGGCCCGGTCCCACACCGCGAAGTCCTTCTCCCCGTAATGGCGCCGGCGCACCAGGGCCTCGATCTCGGCCTTGGCCTTGGGGATGTTCTCGGCCTTGTCGATCATGGCGTTGATGAAGGCCACGCGTCTCTCGGGATCCCCGGTGAAGCGCTTGTGCACGGTGGTGAGCGGGACGATGACCTTGCGGTTCATCCACTCCAGGGCGTTGAAGGTGCCGTTGTTGAACAGGTACTCCTTGCGCTGCATCACCCCCACCACGGTCATACCCACGTCCCCGATGAACAGCGTGCGGCCGAGGGGCTCCTCCGAGCCGAAGATCTCCCGCGCCGCGGTGTCGCCCAGCACCACCACGCGCGTGGCGTGCAGCAGGTCGTCGGAGCTCACGAAGCGGCCCCGGCCCGGATAGAACCTGTAGATGGCCTGGTAATCGGGGGTGACCCCGTCGATGTGCATCTCCTTCTGGTAGTCCCCCCGCCGGACGAGCAGGCGCTCGTTGGCGATGGGATCGACCTGCGTGACCATGGGCAGGCCGCGCAGGGCCGCCGCGTCGTCGAAGGTCAGCCCCACGTTGGCGAGCTGCCGGGCGGTGCGGGTGGTCTCCCGCGCCGGCTCGTTGACCACCAGGACCTTCCGCAGGCCGCCGATGGTGTCCATGAACTCCAGGCTCTTGCGGCGGCCCGCGTCCACCAGGGCCAGCACGGTGACCACGGAGGCCACACCCAGGATGACCCCCACCGCCTGGAGCGCGGTGCGCCCCTTGTGGGCCCGGATGTCGGTGACGCCGTCCACCACCGATTCCAGCAGCGTCATGCCGCCTGCGCCTTCACCACCTGGCCGTCAACCAGGGTGATGGTGCGGTGCGCGCGCGAGGCCACCGCGTGGTCGTGGGTCACCAGGATGATGGTGTGCCCCTGCCGGTTCAGGTCGTCGAAGATCTCCAGGATCTCCTCGCCCGTGCGGCTGTCCAGGTTGCCGGTCGGCTCGTCGGCCAGGACGATGGCCGGGTTGTTGGCGAGCGCCCGGGCGATGGCCACCCTCTGGCGCTGTCCCCCCGAGAGCTGGGACGGCACGTGCTTGAGCCGGTCCCCCAGCCCCAGCCGGGCCAGGAGCGCCGACGCCCGCTCCCGCCTCTGCGCCCGCGAGACGCCGGCGTACATCATCGGCAGCTCGACGTTGCGCAGGATGGAGGCCCGCGGCAGCAGGTTGTAGGCCTGGAAGATGAAGCCGATGCGCTTGTTGCGCACCCTGGCCAGCGACCAGCCGGTCATGTCCGAGACCTCCTCGCCGGCCAGGAAGTAGTCGCCGCTGGTGGGCACGTCGAGCAGCCCGACGATGTGCATCAAGGTGGACTTGCCCGAGCCCGAAGGCCCCATGATGGCCGCGTACTCGCCCTGGGCGATGGACAGGCTCACCCCGCGCAGGGCGTGCACCTCGGACTCCCCGGCGTCGTACTGCTTGTGGATCTCCCTCAGGCGGATGACCGGCTCCGCGCCCTGCCCGGGCAAGCCCGCGCCGGCCACGTCAGTCCTGCGCGATCTGGCGCGGCTTGGTGGGATCCTCCAGGGCGATCGATTCCCCTTCGGCCAGCCCTTCCAGGATCTGCACGCGCTCCAGGCTGGCCAGCCCCACCTTGACCGGCCGCTCCTCGAAGAACCGCTGCCACGACTCCGAGACGTCCAGCTTCCCCTGGGCGTTGCGGCGCGCCGGCTTCTCTCCCGGCTTCGGCTCGTCGAAGGCCTTCTTCAGCACGTAGACGACCTCGCCGTCGGCCTTCTTGAAGATCCCCTCGATGGGAGCGGCCAGGGTGTCGTCCACCCGATCCCCCTTGATCTCGATGTTGGCGGTCATCCCGGCGCGGAATTCGGGGTTCTGCTCCTGGAGGGTCACCTCGATGTCGAACACCTTCACCTTCTCCTTCAGGCGGGCGGCGGGGGAGATGTGGGTGACCGTCCCGCCGAAGCGGCGGTAGGGGAAGGCGTCCACGGTGATGTCCACGCGCTGGTCCAGCCTGACCCGGCCGATCTCCACCTCGTTGATGGAGGCCTTGATGAGCATGGAGCTGACGTCGGCGACCGTGAACAGGATGGTCCCCTCGTTGAAGGAGGAGACCCCGCTCATGACCGTCTGGCCGATCTCCACGCCTTTCTTGATGACGTAGCCGTCCATGGGGGAGTCCACGTTCACCGCTCGGGCCGTGGAGACACCCTGATCGAGGGGGATGCCGCTCTCCACCACGATGTTGTACTCGGTCCGGGCCTGGTTGTGCTGCTCCTGGGCCGTCTCGTAGCGCTGTCGCACGTCGCGCACCTGCTGCTCGGCCAGGTACCCCTCCTGGAAGAGCGCCTCGTTGTCCTCCAGGTCCTTCCTGGCCTTCTGGAGGTTGATCTCGGCCACCGTCACCATGGAGCGGACGGCCGAGAGGGTCTTGGCCTGGTTCACGTCGGGCTCGACCTGCCCCAGCGTCTGCCCGACCCTCACCCGGTCCCCTTCCCGCACCAGGATCCGCCGGACGGTGCCGCTCAGGGTGGACTTCACGTCCACCTTCACCACCGGCTCGATGGTTCCGACCTCGGTGACGGCGATCTGCACGTCGGCGATCTCCGCCTTGCCCAGCCGGAGATCGAGATCGTCGGCGCCCAGCGTCTTGCGGTCGCGCGCGAACAGCGTGTCTCTGTAGGACACCACGATGACGCCGGCGGTGGCGGCCAGGAGCAGCCCGACCCCCACGATCCACCGCCGCTTGCCGGACTTCGACATGACGGGTCCATCCCTCCGCGTTGAGGCGCTCGCCCCGGACACTTGTACGGCCTTTCCCTGGTGCGGGTTGCGCCAAGGATACCAGAAGTTGACGAGCGCGCGGCCCGCCGGTTAAGGTGACGCGCGCGCATGGAGGCCCCTCTGGACCGCATCCCACTCGGCCACCTCCCCACACCCCTCGAGCACGCCCCCCGCTTCTCCGCCGAGATCGCCGGCCGCGAGGTGTGGCTCAAGCGCGACGACTGCACCGGCCTGGCCTTCGGGGGGAACAAGGCCCGCAAGCTCGAGTACCTGATGGCCCAGGCCGTGAGCCAGGGGGCCGACACGGTGGTGACCTTCGGCGGGGTGCAGTCCAACCACGTCCGGTCCACCGCCGCCGCCTGCCGCCGCCTGGGGCTGGACTGCCAGCTCCTGCTGGCCGGCTCCCCGCCCGAGGAGGTCACCGGCAACCTCCTGCTCTGCCGGGTGCTGGGTGCCGCCCTCACCTTCCTGTCGCTCACCCCCGCCGAGCTCGACCCGGCCCGGGTGGAGGAGGCCTTCTCCTCGGTGGAGGAGAGGCTCAAGTCGGCGGGGCGCAGGCCCTTCCGCATCGGCCCCGGGGGGAGCGTCCCCGCCGGAGTCCTCGGGTACAAGGACGCCTTCGACGAGATGCTGCGGCAGGCCCGCGCCGCCGGCGCCCCCTTCGACCACGTGATCGTCCCCTTCGGCACCGGGGGGACCCTGGCCGGCATCGTCCTGGGCAACGTCCTGGCCGGGCGCCCCGCCGCCGTCACCGGGATCTCCGTGGCGCCGCCGGGGATGCCGGAGAGCCTCGGCGTGCCGCCGGTGCAGCGGCTGGTGAGGGACGCCGCGGAGGCGGCCGGCCTGAGTCCCGAACTCCACGACGGGGACATCGTCATCGACTACGAGCACGCGGGGAGGGCCTACGCAGCCCCCACCACCGAAGGGATCGAGGCCATCCGCTCGCTGGCGCGCACCGAGGGGATCTTCCTCGACCCGGTCTACACGGGAAAGGCGATGGCGGGGCTCATCGGGCGCTGCCGCACCGGCGTCATCGGCCCCGGACAGCGCGCCGTCTTCGTGCACACCGGCGGCACCCCGGCCCTGTTCGCCTACAACAAGGCCCTGGCCCGGTGAGCGCGCGGGCCGCCTTCGCCCTGGTCTGCGGCGCGGCGGCCCTGTGGTGCGCCCTGGCCGCGGCCCCGCCGCTGCTCGAGCACGCCGGGCACGGCGCCGCCGCCGGCTGGAGCCGCCTGCCGCTGGCCCTGGTCTGCCACCAGAAACCGCAGCGCAGCTTCCTGCTGGCCGAGCGGCCCATGGCCCTGTGCGCCCGCTGCTCGGGGATCGCCGCCGGCTTTCTGGCGGGGTCCCTGCTCGTGCTGGGACTGAGCGTGGCCCGGCCGGGCCGGGCGCCGGCGTTCCCGCCCCGCCAGCTCCTCCTGATCGGCGTGCTGCCGATGGGGCTGCAGTGGGGGCTGACCGCGGCCTGGATATCCAAGTCCCTCGACGGCGCCGCGCTGCGCGCCGGAACCGGAGCCTTGTTCGGGTTCGTCCTGGCTTTCTACTTCCTCCCCGCCGTCGCCGAGATGGCCGGGGACCTGACTCGTCCGCGGCGCGCGCCGCAACGTGGAGAGGCCATCGATGCCGTCCCAACAGCCTGACTTCTGGAAACCGGCGCTCCTGTCGGGAGGCCTCTTCGGCTTCCTGTCCGCGGTCCCGCTGCTGGGGGCGCTGAACTGCCTGTGCTGCTCGCTGGTGGTGGGAGGAGGGGTCCTCTCGGCCTTCCTCATGGTGCGCGCCTCCGCCGTCCCTCTCACCTACGGGCACGCGGCGCTGGGGGGCGCGGTCACCGGCGGCATCGCCGCGGTCGTCTGGGGCTTCTTCTCCATGGCCTTCTCCTTCGCACTCAAGAGGGATCTGGCCGGGGAGATCGAGCGCGCCAGCGAGCAGTTCTCGGGGATGGGCCCGGAGATGTCCGAGGTGGCCCGGGTGCTGGCGGGCATCGCCGCCCCGGTCCTGTTCGCCCTGTTGGCCGCGGCCGCGGTGGTGATCTGGATGCCCTTCGGCCTCGCCGGGGGCGTCCTCGGCCGGGCGCTGTTCGAGAAGCGGACGCCGGCCCCTCCCGATCAGGCCTCCGGCCCCGCATCCGGCCTTGACAGGATGGGAGGTTGACGGCAAAAGTAAGCCCGTGCGCGACGCGTCCGCCCCGGCGGAGGAGCAGGGGACCCGGGGCCCCCACGACGATTTCTACTGCCAGAAGTATCAGGTCTGGTACAGGCTCGACGACTGCGTGTACCGCGGGCTGAACCGCACCTACGCCGGCTGCGTGGACTGCGCCCAGGGGAAGATGAACATCCGGGCCGCGGGCCGCTCCGCCGAGAGGCGGGCGGGGGCCAATCCGGCCGGCCTGAGGCTCCTGGACCCCCTGTCCTGAGCCTCTCCTGGATCCTCCTCGACGCCGGCAACACCCTCATCGGGCTGGACTACGCCCTGGTGGTGGCGGCCCTGGGTCAGCGGGGCTTCGCCGCGGACGAGCTGACCCTGCGGCGCGCCGAGACCACCGCGCGCCGCTCGCTCGACCGGGCGATATGGGCACGGTGGCGCGAAGGGCCGGTGCCGCGCACCGGCTGGATCGAGGCGACCGTTTGGGGGCGGTTCTGGCGCGAGGTCCTGGAGCTGGCCGGGGCGGATCCCTACCGCTCGGAGGAGCTGGCCGAAACGGTGCTGGCGGTCACCCGGCCGGCGGCCTCCTGGACGCGGGTGGACAGCGGCACCCCGCCGGTGCTCGACCGGCTGCGCCGCGCCGGCTGCCGCCTGGGCGTGGTCTCCAACTCCAGCGGCGGCCTGGCGGGCCACCTCGGGGCCCTGGGGCTGGCCGGCCGCTTCGACTTCATCCTCGACTCGCACCACGTCGGCGTGGAGAAGCCGCACCCTGCGATCTTCGAGCTGGCGCTGCGGCGGGCGGGGGGCGTCCCCGCCGGGGACGCCCTCTACGTGGGGGACGTGTACGCCATCGACGTGCTGGGGGCGGCCGGCGCGGGGCTGCACGCGATGCTGTTCGATCCGCTCGGGCAGTGGGACGCCGCCTCGCTCCCCCGGGACGCTCCGCCGTGCCGGGCGATCGCCTCCCTGGCCGAGCTGGAGGGGATCTGGGAGCGGCGGTCGCGGAGCTGACTCAGAACCCGATCTCGATCCCCGCGGAGACCCAGCGGTCGTCGCCGCCGTCCTCCACCCCGCCGCTCAGGGTCCCCTTGATCCCCGCGGCGAAGCGCCGGCTCATCGTGGCGCGGAAGCCGAGCGAGCCCAGAGGGACCTCGACCCGGGCCCGGATGTCGCCGGGGAGCTGGGAGCGCAGCTCGATGCGCGGCCGGCCGGCCACCATCACCGTGACGCTCGCCGCGCTGTCGCGCTCCTCGCGTGCAGGCGCGCGATCGCCCGCCTGCACGCGCAGGCCGCCTCCGCGGCGCAGGTCCATCCTCAGCCCCTCGATGTAGCTCCTCGCCGCCCGGGCGCCCGGGGAGTCGTCGAGCTGATCCTCCAGCCAGCGGGTGGCCACCCTGCTCCCCGCCCCTTCGAAGATGCGGCGGGCGTCGCGCTGCACCTTCCCCACGCCGCGCAGCGGATAGCCGTCCTCGTCCAGGTCCTCGTTCCAGAAGGCCGAGGGGTGCTTCTCCCTCAGCCGGCGGGACTCCTTCTCCAGCGCCTTGCGGTACTCGGAGAACATCGACGGGGCCGGGCCGGGATCGCGCCGGAAGAGGTCTCCCGCGGCAGGCAGGGTGATCGGTGTCGTCAGCGCCGTGGCCGTGGCCCCCCCGTCCGCGCCCGCCGCACCCGCCCGCCACGACAGCGCCACCGGGGCCGCGGGAAGGGAGGGGACCGCCTCCTCCGTCCGGGACCCGGCCCAGCAGGGGGAAAGCGCCGCGGCGGCCGCCAGGCAGACCCCCGCCGTGGCCAGCGGGGCGGCGGCGGGGAGGGATCGGCGCGCGGCGCGCCAGGACGCTCGGTGCAACGACGGCATGGCCGGACACTCCTGGGACCGCCGGAACTGTACGGCTCGATCCCATGAACGTCAAGCAGGACGTGGGTTTCGTTGGGATTATCGGGATTGTCGCGGGGCGCCGGGGGGGTCACCATCCCAGCCCGGCCCGGGGGTTGCCCGGGTGCAGCCTGGCCAGCTCCTCCAGCAGGGACCGCGACCGGTCGTCCACGGCCCGGGGCGGGATGATCTGCAGCACCACGATCTGGTCCCCGCCCGCCTGCCCGGCGCGGGCCGCGGCCCCCTTCCCCTTGAGGCGCAGCCTCTGGCCGCTGCGGCTCCCCGGAGGGACGGTCAGGGTGACCTTGCCGTCCAGGGTCGGCACCTCGATGCGGGCCCCGGAGGCCGCCTCCTGGATGGTGAGGGGAAGGTCGAGCACCACGTCCCCCCCTTCCCTGCGGAAGTAGGGGTGCGGGGCGACCCGCATCACGACGTAGAGGTCCCCCGGGGGGCCCCCGGCGTGGCCGGCCTCCCCCTTGCCCGGGATCTTCACCCGCCCGCCGTCCTCGACCCCCGGCGGGATCCGGACCTGGATCGTCTCGGTGGAGCGCTGGGCCCCGGTCCCCCCGCAGCGAGGGCAGGGGCCGCGGCCCGACCTCATCCGCCCCATCCCGCCGCAGGCGGAGCAGGTGACCGTGTGGGCCAGCGGGATGCGCAGCGTGGTGCCGCGCATCGCCTCCTCGAAGCCGATGGCCGCCTCGGCCTGCAGGTCGCTCCCCCGGGAGGGCCTGGGCCCGCGCGCGGATCGCCCCGCGGCGCCGCCGAAGCCTCCCCCGCCCATCCCCTCGAACAGATCGTTGAGGATGCTGCCGAAGTCGGCCCCTCCGAACTCCTGTCCCGAGAAGATGTCCTCGGGCGACGGCCCGCCCCCGCGACGGCGGGCTCCCCGGCGGCGGAAGAAGTCGCTGAAGTCCTCTCCCCCGCTCTCCCACCGGCGGCGCTTGTCGGGGTCGGTGAGGACCTCGTAGGCCTCGCTGATCTCCTTGAACTTCTCCTCGGCCGCCTTGTCGTTGGGGTTGACGTCGGGGTGGTGCTTCTTGGCGAGCCTCTTGTAGGCCGATCGGATCTCCTTGTCGGAGGCCGAAGGCTTCACACCGAGGATGGCGAAGTAGTCCTTCTTCATGCTGGCGTCTCGGGCGGGAAGGGCGATGGGCGGAAGCGAGGCGATGATAGGGCCGCCGTCTCGGGGGTGTCAAGGCGCGCGGCGGTGCCCCGGAGCGTGTGTTACGATGCCCGCTTTCCACCCCCAGGGAGGCCGCTTGCGACGCGCCGCCATCGTCCTGGCCCTGTGGCCCGCCGCGCTGGCGGCGATCGCGGCCGCGTCCGCCCTGGCTGCGGCCCGTCCCGTTCTCACCGCGGCGGAGCAGGACGCACGGCCGACACCCCCCGCGGCGGGGACCGACGGCGCCTCTCCCACCGGACGCAGGCGCGTGGCCGTGCCGGAGGAGGACCCCAACTTCATCGCGCTGCTGGATCGGCTGGCCGAGCGGGCGGCGCTGTACAAGCGGCAGGCCCTCGGCTTCACATGCCGCGAGGTGGTCATCTCCGCCAAGTACGACATCGACAGCGGCAACTTCAAGAAGAGCGACCGGACGATCTTCGACTATCTGTTCGAGGAGCGGACGGGGGGCGCGCTGCGGGAGGTTCGCGAAGAGCTCGTCCCCGACGGGGAAGGGTTCAAGCGGCGCGGCACCGACTTCGAGCCCCCGCTGCCTCCCGCCTACGCCTGGGCCACGCTCTTCGCGCGCGAGAACAGGCCGCGCTTCCACTTCCGGCCCGCGGGGCAGGTGGTGAAGGCCTACCGGCTGCTCACCATGATCCAGTTCATCGGGACCGCCCCCAACCCGGGAGGCGACGACATCGCCGGGTGGAGCGGCCAGGTGGCGGTGGAGGGCAAGACCCTGAACCTGTGGACCATCCAGGCGGAGCCCAGCGGCCAGCCGGTGCGGCTGGAGGTGGAGGTCCTGAAGTACCGCCGGGCCTTCGCCATCGCCGGGGTGCCGCTGGCGCAGAGGCCCCACGGCTGGCAGCTCGAGGTGCTGTTCGGGTTCGAGACCAACGGCCTGTCCTTCCCCACCGAGCAGTCGCTCTCCATGACCTCCCTGGCCCGCAGCCAGAGGATGGCCCTGGAGGAGAAGCAGACCTTCCGCTACGAGGACTACCGCTTCTTCTCCATCGAGACGGGCGAGGAGGTCAAGGAGGAGCGGCCCCCCGAACCCTGACGCCTCCCGCCGCGAAGGTCAGGCCTCCGCCGAAAGCTTCTCCATGGCCGCCCCGATCTCCTCGGCCCGGCCCATCAGCACCACGCCGTCGCCGGCCGCCAGGCGCATCCCGGGGGCGGGGTTGGCGGCCACGTCCCCTTCGCGCAGCACCGCCAGCACGGTGGCACCGGTGCAGGCCCGCAGGTCGATCTCCCGCAGCGACTTGCCGTCGGCCGCCGAGCCCCTGGGGACGGCGCAGAGGCGGACCTCGGCCGCGGCCAGCAGCGGCCTGAGCGCCGCCAGGCTCCCCGCCTGCCCGGACTCTCCGGCAGCGGGGCGGCCGCCGCGGAACAGCCCGTACCTCTCGGCGCGGATGCGCCTCGCGTGCTTGACCAGCGCCTCGCGCGGCACCCCGTAGGCCTCCAGCACGCGGGAGATGATCTCCATGGACGTCTCCACCTCCTCGGGGATCACCACCTGCGCCCCGAGTCCGTAGAGCTGGTCCACCTCGCCCAGGTAGCGCGTGCGCACCACGATGGTCAGCGCCGGGAAGCGCGCCCGGGCCACGGCCACCGCCCGGCGCGAGGAGACCGGGTCGGAGATGGCGATCACCAGCACCCGGGCCGACCCGCCGCGCAGCCGCTCCAGGATCCCCGGCGAGGCGGCGTCGCCGTAGAGGATCAGCTCTCCTTCCGCGCGCGCGGCCCGCACCGTCTCGGGGTTGACCTCCAGCACGGCGTAGGAGACGCCGATCTCGCGCAGCACGCGGGCCAGGTTCCTGCCGTTGAAGCCGTACCCCACGATGATCACGTGCTCCTCGAGCGACGCCAGCGCGTCCACCGGGGCGCGCAGGTCCCTGGCCGGCCTCCAAAGCTCCTTCTCCTCCCACGCCTCCACCAGCCTCAGCAGCCGCGGCGCGGCCGCCAGCATCAGCGGGGAGACCATCATGGTCAGCACCGAGGCCGCCAGGAAGATCTGGCTCTCCCCCTCCTGCATCAGCCCGCGCGCCGAGCCGAACCGCATCAGGACGAAGGCGAACTCCCCCACCTGGCAGAGCGCCAGGCCCGCCTGGAGGGCGATGGTGGGCCTCTGGCCGGTCAGCAGCAGCACGCCGCCGATCAGCAGGCACTTCACCACGATCAGTCCGGCGGCCGACAGGGCCACCTGCGCCGGGTGGTCCACCAGGACCTGCGGCGCCATCAGCATCCCCACGGCGACGAAGAACAGGCTGTTGAGGCTGTCGCGGAACGGGACCATGTCGGCCAGAGCCTGGTGTCCGTACTCCGACTCCGAGATGACCAGCCCGGCCAGGAACGCCCCCAGGGCCAGCGACAGGCCCACCGCCGAGGTGATCCAGGCGGTCCCCAGGCAGATGAGGAAGATGCTGATGATGAACACCTCGCGGCTCTTCACCGCCGCCAGCCGGGCCAGCAGGCGCGGCACCACCCACAGGGCCACCACCAGCACTCCGGCCACCACCGCCGCCGCCCGGGCCAGCGCCAGCGCCGGATCGAGCACCGCGCGACCCAGGCCCTCCCCCGCCGCGGCCGCGCCGGGGGCCAGGTACGGAGTCAGCAGCATCATGGGGATGACCAGCAGATCCTGAAGGACGGCCACGCCGGTGGCGGCGCGTCCGTGCGGCGAGTCGATCTGCCCGCGGTCGGCCAGCGCCTTGAGCGGGATGACCGTGCTGCTGAGCGAGATCAGGAAGCCGAGGAAGATCCCCTGACCGCGCTCCAGCCCCAGCAGCGGCGCGGCCGCCCCGCCCAGCAGCGCCAGCGCCAGCAGGGGAAGCCCGGCGCCGGCCAGGGCCGGCCCCCAGAGCCGGCGCAGGGAGGCCAGCGAGAACTCCATGCCGATGGTGAACAGCAGCAGGACGACGCCGGCGTCGGCCAGAGCCTGGATGCGGTCGGTGTCCGACACCAGGGCCAGCCCGTAGGGCCCGACGATGATCCCCGAGATCAGGAAACCGGTGATGGTGGGGAAGCGCAGGCGGTGCAGGACCAGCACCACCAGCACCGAGACGCCGAAGACGATGCTGAGATCGCGCAGGACGTCGAGGCTGTGCACCCGGTGGCGCGCCTCAGGCGTGCACGGCGGCGATCACGTCCAGGGCGCGCTCCACCTTGCCGAAGGGCGCCGACACCTGCACCCCCTGGACCAGCGTGCGGACGGCGCGCAGCGTCTCGCGGGCGATCTGGATCCCCTCCTCGCGCGACGCCCCCTCCGCCCGCTGCTCCGCGCTGCGCATCCTCTCCATGATCTCCTCCGGCACGTGCACCCCGGGCACCTCGTTGTTCATGAACTCGGCGTTGCGCAGCGAAGCCAGAGGCCAGATGCCGGCGATCACCGGGATGCGGAACGGCTCGATGCGGGCCAGGAAGGTCTTGAGCTGCTCCACGTCGAACACCGGCTGGGTGATGGCGAACTCCGCCCCGGCCTCGACCTTGTACTGGAAGCGGCGCAGCTCGTAGTCCAGATCGATGGCCCCCGGGTTGGCCCCCACTCCGACGTGATAGCCGGTGGGGGCTCCGATGGGGTTGCCTCCCAGGTCGTACCCGTGGTTCAGCCGGTTCACCATGTTGGTCAGGCCGATGGCGTCCACGTCGAACACCGCGGTGGCGTCGGGGTAGTCCCCCAGCTTGGGCGGATCGCCCGTGATGATCAGGATGTTGCGCAAGCCGGCGGCGTAGGCCCCCAGCAGGTCGGCCTGCATCCCCAGCAGGTTCCGGTCCCGGCAGCAGTAGTGCAGGATGGTCTGGATGCCGATCTCCCGCTCCATCATGAGGGCCAGAAACATCGGCCCCATGCGCGCCGAGGCGCGCGCCCCGTCGGGGATGTTCACCGCGTCCACGCCGTGTTCCTTGAGGAAGCGCGCGCCGGCCATCACCTTGCCGGTGTCGACCCCCTTGGGAGGGTTCAGCTCCACCGAGGTCACGAACTCCCCGGCGGCCACGCGCGCCGCCAGCGGCGACTTCTCCGCCCTGGGGACCGGCCGGACGTCGGGCTTGCTGTCCGAGGGGCGGAACAGCTCCACGCGGCGCTGCGCCGGCCGCAGCATCCTGACCGATCGGAGGATCGCCTTGAGGTGGTCGGGGGTCGTGCCGCAGCACCCGCCCACCACCTTGGCCCCCGCCTGGATGTAGCGCTTGGCGTAGGTCCCCATGTACTCCGGCGAGCACAGATAGATGTTGCGCCCCTCGATGTTGCGCGGGACGCCGGCGTTGGGCTGCACCGACACCGGCTTGCCGGTCACCTTCACCATCCGCTCCACCACGGTGAGCATCACGTGCGGACCGACGCTGCAGTTGACCCCGATGACGTCGGCCCCCCACTCGTCCAGCATCCGGGTGAAGACCTCGGGCTGCGTCCCGTAAAGGCTGCTGCCGTCCTCCTCCAGGGTCACGTGCGCCGCCACCGGCAGGTCGCACACGTCGCGCACCGCCAGCAGGGCCTGCTGCGCCTCGCGCAGATCGCTGAAGGTCTCCAGCGACAGCAGGTCCACCCCACCCTCCACCAGGGCGCCGGCCTGCTCCCGGAAGGCTGCGCGCGCCTCCTCCAGCGACGTGGGGCCCCACGGCTCGATCCTCAGCCCCAGCGGCCCGATGGAGCCGGCCACGTGGATCTCGTCCCCGGCCAGCTCGCGCGCCAGGCGCGCCCCGGCCCGGTTGATCTCCGCCAGCTTCTCCTCGAACCCGTGGTTGCGGAGCTTGTAGCGGTTCGCGCCGAAGGTGTTGGTCTCCAGCACGTCCACCCCCGCGCGGCGGTACTCCCGGTGGACGTCCTTGACCAGATCGGGGTTGGAGAGGTTCAGCTCGTCGAAGCAGCGGTTGATGAACACGCCGCGCGTGTAGAGCTCGGTCCCCATGGCCCCGTCGAACACCACGACGTTGTCGAGGAGGAACTCGAGGAAAGGTTTGCGCACAGGCCCTCCGGAGTGAGACCGGATTATAACGGCCTCCCTCGCTGGACTTCAATTCAAGGGCCGTGCAGAATGCCGGCGACCTCATGCAACCACTCGACCCCGGGCGGCTGGCCGACCTAGGCATCTGGTTCGTCGTCTTCCTCTTCTCCACCACCCTCCACGAGGCGGCGCACGCGCTGCTGGCCCGGCTGGGAGGGGACGACACGGCCTATCTGGGCGGCCAGGTCACCCTCAATCCGATGCCGCACATCCGCCGCGAGCCCTTCGGCATGGTCCTGGTGCCGCTCATCAGCTTCTGGTTCGCCGGATTCGTGATGGGCTGGGCCAGCACCCCGTTCGACCCGGACTGGGCGCGGCGCCACCCCGGGCGCCAGGCCTTGATGTCGGCGGCCGGGCCGGCGGCCAACCTGCTGCTGTCGCTGGCGGCGCTGGGGATCATGGCCTGGCTGCTGCTCGGCGGCGTCATGGTGCGGCCCGGGAGCCCCTCCTTCGAGCGGCTGGTCGCCCCCTCGCCGGTCTCCTACGGGGAGGACTCGCTGCTGCATCCGGCGGCCGCGGCCCTGTCGATCACCTTCGCCCTGAACCTCCTCCTCTTCCTGTTCAACCTCCTCCCGCTCCCGCCTCTGGACGGAAGCGGCGTGGTGGAAGGGCTCTTCCCGTCCACCGCCGGGCGCCTGATCGCGGCGATGCGGGCCAACCCGATGATGGGGCTCCTGGGCCTCCTGGTGGCGTGGCAGGTCATCGGCGCCCTGTTCCGCCCGGTGCTGGGGTTCCTCCTCGGCCTGTTGTGGGCCTTCGCCGGCTGACCGGGCGCTGGAGGCCCGGCGCCGCGGGCGGGGCCCGGGCCGCCGCGACGGGGCGACGGGCCGGGCGGAATCCGCTATGGTGACAGGATGACCCGTGCGGCGGCCGTCTCCGCGCGACCCGCTCCCGTGATCGCCATCCTGGCCGGGATCTCCCTGGGCGCCCTGCTGGCCGCGGGCGCGGCCGGCACGGATCCGAACCGTGACCAGGACGCGGCGCGCCGGGTCGCTCAACCGGGCACCGCGGAGCACGGTCGGGAGATCTACGCCGAGAAGGGCTGCGCCTCCTGCCATGCGGCCAGCCTGGAGCAGGAAGCCCGCGACGGGCTGCTCCGCGCCGGCCACCCGCTGGAAGGGGTCGCCCACCGGGGCACATGGTGGAACGGACGGATCACCACCGACGCCGGCGACGCCTCGGAGTTCTGTCTGCGCACCTTCATCGATCCCGCGTCCCAGGGGTTCACCGCGGAGGAGCGCAAGGCGCTCGTCCTGTTCATGCAGGAGCTCGGCTCCGAGCGGGGGGTCTCCCCGCTGGTGCTGCTGCGCCGGGACGCCGGGGACGTGGACCTGGCTTCGGGGGACTCCGCGCGCGGCGAGGGGATCTACCGCCGGGCCTGCCTGGCCTGCCACCCGTCGGGGCCTTCCGAGCTTTCGGCGCTGGCCGGTGACCTCTCCCCCGCCCAGATGGCCGAGCTGATCCGGAAAGGGACCGGCACCATGCCCTTCTTCCAGGTGGACCGCCTCACCGCCCCTCAGGTGGCGGACGTCGTGGCCTTCCTGGAGGAAGCCCGGCGCGGCGCCCCCGGCGCGCCGTGAAGCGGGAGCTCCGGCGACGCTGCACGCTCCGCCGCCTGCGTGCTAGACTCGACTCGTCGGGCTTGACAGCGGCCGGCGCCGCCCACCGGCCGGTGCCAGGCCGATCCGGTGCGCACCACCATGCACGTGGCGGAGGTCAAACCGCTTCCTCACATGACCAATCAGGAACTGGTCTCGTTTCTCCAGCCCGATCTGTTCATCCCCGATCTCAAAGCCCGAGGCAAGGCGGACGCCATCCAGAAGATGGTCTCCCACCTCGTCGAGAAGCGCCGGATCCGCGACGGACGGATCGTCCTGGAGGCGCTCAAGACCCGCGAGAAGCTCGGCAGCACCGGCATCGGCAAGGGGATCGCCGTGCCGCACAGCCGCTCCACGGTCACCAACGCCCTGACGCTGCTGTTCGCTCGATCGGTGGACGGAGTGGACTACGCCGCCATCGACGACAAGCCGGTGCATCTCTTCTTCATGATCCTGGCCCCGCACCAGGAGAAGAACAGCGAGTACCTGCCGCTGCTCGGCAAGCTGGTGGAGGTGACCCGCGACGCCGCCGTGCGGAGGCGGCTGCTCAAGGCCGGGGGGATGACCGAGGTGATCGAGGCGCTGGAGAGGGCCGGGCGCAGATGAACCCCCAGCTCGAGACGCTCATCATGCTGCAGGATCTCGACCTGATGATCCGGGAGGTCACCGACAAGACCACGGCCACGCAGATGACCCGCATCGGCTTCGAGGTGGACGCGGTGGACAGGCTGCGGGAAGCGCGCGACGAGCTGGCGCGCAAGATCGACCCCGACCTGCTGGTCGCCTACGAGCGGCTGATGCAGCGCTCACAGCGCGCCATCGTCCCGGTGCGCAACTCGGTCTGCCTGGCATGCTTCCTGAAACAGCCGACCAAGTACCTCCCCACCGACCAGACGATCCGGACCTGCAACCACTGTAACCGCTTCCTTTACTACATTTAGGGGATCCTCTCCCGAGGGCCCCGACAACCGCCCGAGAGGCCGGACGCGGCGCGGGTTTTCGGACTGTCTCCAGCCCCGCCTTGACACCCCGCATCGGATGGCACTAATCTCCACCCTGCATTGCGATGCTGCGGCCCCGCAGAGAAGCCCCGCCGTCGCGAAGGCGTGGCATGGATGTCCCCATTCGAACTGGCAGCTCCTGCCAGGGAGGTGACTCGATGAACAAGGCGGATCTGATCGAGAAGATCTTCGCGGAGCAGGGACCCAAGGTCTCCAAGGCCCAGGCGGCGCGGGCGCTGGAATCGGTCATCAGCGGCATCACGGCTTCGCTCAAGAAGGGAGAGCGGGTCACCATCTCGGGCTTCGGCACGTTCTCGGCGAGCAAGCGGAAGGCGCGCGTCGGCAGGAACCCGCAGACCGGCGAGCCGATCGACATCCCCGCCAGGACAGTGGGACGGTTCACCCCGGGAAAGGAGCTCAAGAGGGAGCTCGAGCGCACCTGACCTCCTCTCGTCCAGCACGGCCACAGCCAAGTCCACCCAAGGAGCGGGCCGCCGCTCCTTTTTTTCATGATGGCGCGGACACAGCGCTGCCGGCCCCGGACGGCGGCATGAGCGCGCCGAGCGCAACCCCGCGTCCACGACCGGCCCGCGGCCGGGCGTGGATCGGACTCTGGATCCTCCTGATGGGGGCGGGCGGCGTCTCCGCCGCCGAAGCCCCGCTCCTGCCCCCCGCCTCCGATCACGACCCGGCCGTCCCCGCCTTCGAGCAGGTCATGGGCCACCCGCCGGGGGCCCGCGTCACCGGCTCGGCCGAGGCGGTGCGCTACCTCGACGCGCTGGCCGCAGCCTCGCCCCGCGTGCAGGTGAGGGAGTACGCCCGATCGCACGAGGGGCGCCCCCTGCGCTACGCCATCATCTCGCATCCGTCCAACATGGAGCGGATCGAGGCGATCCGGGCCGATGCCATCCGGCTGTCCGATCCGCGGCGGCTGGCCCCGGGGGAGGCGGAGGCGATGGCGCGGTCGAGCCCGGTCCTGGTCTGGCTGGCCTACGGGGTGCACGGCAACGAGCACTCCTCCACGGAAGCGGCGCTGGTCCTGGCCTACCACCTGGCGGCGGCCCGGGCGGAGCCGGTCGAACGGCTGCTGCGCGACGTGGTGGTGCTGCTCGACCCGATCCAGAACCCCGACGGTCGCGAGCGTTTCGTGCGCCACCTGGCGGAGACGTCCTCGGGGCCGCCGCGCACCGATCCGCAGGCCGCCGAGCACGACGAGCCGTGGCCCAGCGGCCGCTTCAACCACATGCTGTTCGACCTGAACCGCGACTGGTTCTTCCAGACCCAGCCCGAGACGCGGGGGAAGGTGGCCTCCTTCCTGGAGTGGATGCCCCAGGTGTACGTGGACCTGCACGAGATGGGATCCAACGCGACCTACTACTTCGCCCCTCCCGCCGAGCCGATCAACCGGAACATCCCTCTTCAGATCCGGCGGTGGTGGGAGCTGTTCGGCCAGGGCAACGCCTCGGCCTTCGACCGCGCCGGGTTCGACTACTACACCGCCGAGTCGTTCGACGGCTACTACCCCGGCTACGGCGACTCCTGGCCCACGCTGCACGGGGCCGTGGGGATGACCTACGAGCAGGCGTCGGCCGCGGGGCTGGCCATCGAGCGGCGCGACGGCTCGATCCTCACGCTGCGCGACGCGCTGGCCCACCACCTGACGGCATCGCTGGCCACCGTGCAGACCGCCGGGGCGAACCGCGAGGCGCTGCTGCGCGACCACCACGCGGTGCGCCGGGAGGCCATCGAGGCGGGCGAGCACGGGCCGGTGAAGGCCTGGCTCATCCCCCCCACGGTGCCGTCGGCGGCGGCCAGGCTGGCCTCGCTGCTGGCGCGCCAGGGGATCGAGGTGCAGGCCGCGGCCGAGGAGTTCTCCTCGCGCGCGCAGGGGTACGACGGACTTCCGGCAAAGCCCAGGCGCTTCCCGCCCGGCACCTTCATCGTCCCGGCCGCGCAGCCGGCCGGAAGGCTGGTCACCGCCCTGATGGAGATGGACCCGATGCTGGGGGAGGAGTTCATCGGGGAGGAGATGGAGCGGCGGCGGCTGAAGGAGGACTCCGCTTTCTTCGACGTCACCGCCTGGAGCCTCCCTCTGATGACCGGCGTGGAGACCTACTGGACCGCCGATCCGGTGCGGGCGCGCGCCGAGGCCGCGGCTCCCGATCCGGCCGGCCCGGCCGGGGGGATCGCCCCTCTCGCCGCCACCGGGCGCCCCCAGCCGGGAGCGCCGGGGGCCTCGACCTACGCCTTCCTGCTCCCCTACGACGGCAACGCCGCGGCCCGGGCCATGGCCGGGCTGCTGCGCGAGCAGGTGCCGGTGCGGGCGGCCGGCCGGCCGTTCAAGATCGGCAAGGTCTCCTTCCCCGCGGGGTCCCTGGTGATCCGGCCGCGAGGCGGCGACGGCGAGATGCTGGCGAAGGTGCGTGCGGCCGCCGAGGCCGCGGGGGCGATCGTCCACTCCGTGGAGAGCGGCCTGACCGACGAAGGGATCGACCTGGGCAGCGAGAGCATCCGCCAGGTGAAGCTCCCCCGGCTGGCGGTCGCCTACGGCGAGCCGGTGTCCCCCCCTTCCTACGGGGGGGTGGCCCACGTGCTCGAGTCGGTCTACGGGATCCCCTTCACCCCGGTGCGCACGGCGACCCTCGCGGCGGGAGGGATCTCGCGTTACGATGTGGTGGTCCTTCCCGACGACAGGCCCCCGGGCTACGAGCGGCACTTCTCGGGACCCGCGCTGGAGGCGCTCGACCGGTGGGTGAAGGCCGGCGGGACCTTGATCACCTTCGGGAGGGCCTCGGCCTTCGCCGCGCGCAAGGGATCGGGGCTCACCTCGGCGCGCCGGCTGATGAAGCGGGCCGGTGAGGACGAGCGCCCCGCCGACCCCAACGGGTCCGCGAGCCGGGAGCCGGAGTCCGGCGAGGAGGACGACGGGGAGCCGCCCGACCCCGTCCCGGGGGCCATCCTCCGGGTGGCGATCGAGCCGTCCAAGCCCCCCGCCTTCGGGTACGGCAAGGAGGGAGCGGTGATGGTGAACAGCGACCTGGTCTTCTCGCTGAGCCGCCAGGGCCGCAACGTGGTCACGTTCGCCCCGCGCGAGAGACTGCGCCTGGCGGGCTTCCTGCACGACGAGTCGGCGGAGCTCCTGGCGGGTGCGGCCTACCTGATCGAGGAGCCGCGAGGGCGGGGGCGGGTGATCCTCTTCGCCGACGATCCCGGTTTCAGGGGATCGTTCGAGGCCCTGCACCGGATGTTTCTGAATTGCGTCCTTTTCGCCCCGGCCTTCGGGGCGGCGGACTGACGGCCCGCCCGACAGGAAGAAACGGCCGCCGGGAGGCGTTGTAACCGACGATGGACGAGCCGAAACGTCAGCGTCCGCGGCTGCTCTCCGCCGGCGAGCTGGAGCGGGCCATGTCCTCGCTCGCCGCCTGGAGGCTGGAGGGGGGCCGCCTGGTCCGCGATCTGGAGTTCCCTTCCTTCGCCGAGGCGATGCGGTTCGTCCACCGCGCGGCCGAGGAGGCCGAGCGGATGGACCACCACCCCGACATGCTGATCTCCTACCGGAGGGTCACCCTCACCCTCTGGTCGCACGACGCCGGCGGAGCCACGTGGCGGGACCTGGAGTTGGCCTCCCGCCTCGACGCGGCGGCCGCGGCGCAGGGCAAGGCCGGGGGGAGCTGACGCCCATGGCCGCCCCGCGCTGGTGGGTCTGGGCTCTGGCCGGCGCCGTCGTCCTGGCGGGTGGGGCGGGGTTCGCCCTGCGCCAGGGAGGGACCGGCGCCGATCCCTACCTCGGCGCGCGGGTGGAGCGCGGCGCCATCAAGACCTCCATCGCCGCCAGCGGGACGCTGCAGGCGGTGCTCACGGTGCAGGTGGGAAGCCAGGTCACCGGCCGCATCCAGTCGCTGCACGCCGACTTCAACTCCATCGTCCGCAAGGGCCAGGTCATCGCCCGCATCGATCCGGCCACGTTCGACGCCGGACTGGTCAGGGCCCGCGCCGATCTGGAGGACGCCAGGGCCGGGCTGGCCACAACCCGCTCCACCTTGGTGAACCAGCAGGCCAACCTGGAGGCCGCCCGGCTCGAGGAGCAGGACGCCGACCGGGTGCTGCGCCGCAGCCGGGAGCTGGCCGCCGCCGGCGTGGTCTCCGACCGGGACCTGGAGGCGAGCGAGGTGGCGTTCAACCGCGCCTCCGCGCACACCCGCCAGGCCCTGGCCCAGGTGGAGGCGGCCCGCGCGGCCATCGAGCAGGCCGGAGCGCGCGTGAAGCAGGCCCAGGCGCAGGTCGAGCTGGCCCAGGTGAACCTCGACTACACGGTGATCACTTCTCCGGTGGACGGGGTGGTGGTCTCCCGCAGCGTGGACGTGGGCCAGACGGTGGCGGCCAGCCTGCAGGCCCCCACGCTCTTCGTCATCGCCAACGACCTGACCAGGATGCAGGTGGTGGCCAACGTAGACGAGGCGGACATCGGCCAGATCGGCCCGGAGGCGGACGTCACCTTCACCGTGGACTCCTTCCCCGGAGAGACCTTCCAGGGGACGATCGATCAGATCCGCCTCAATCCCATCGTCACCCAGAACGTGGTCACCTACAGCGTCATCGTGAACGTGGACAACCCCGAGCTGAAGCTCCGCCCGGGGATGACCGCCGCCACCACCTTCACCATCGCCGAGACGGACGACGCCCTGCGTCTGCCCAACGCCGCCCTGCGGTTCTGGCCGCCGGACGTGCCCCGATCCAGGGAAGGAGAGCTCCTGGCCGCGGCGTTCGAGGGCGGGGAGCGCCCCCCGGGGGGGCGCGAGGCGGAGGCGCGCGAGGGCCGCAACGGACTCGGGCCGTCCGCGGGCCTCGACGGCCTCCCCATGGAGCCGGGCGGCCGCGTGCTGCGCTTCCCGCAGGTCGGGCGCACCCGCTGGAAGCCGCGCGTGGTCTGGCTCATGGGTGACGACGGCCCCCGCCCCAAGGTGGTGCGGGTGGGGATCACCGACGGCACCGCCTCAGAGGTCATGCCCGGGGACCTCGAGGCCGGCGACGTCGTGGTGACCGGCGCGGCCCGCGCGGCCGACCCGGAGCGGCCCAACAACCCCTTCAGTCCCACCCGCCCCCGTCTGAAGGGAGGCGGGGGGCGGCGCTCGTGAGCCGCGGCATCCCGCTGTCCGCCACGCTGCGCGTGTCGCTCGGCGCCATCGGGTCGCACCGCGTCCGCTCCGCCCTGACCATGCTGGGGGTGATCATCGGCGTGGCCTCGGTCATCACCATGGTGAGCCTCGGCCAGGGCGCCCGGGCGCAGGTGCAGGCCGAGATCCAGGCCATGGGATCCAACATCCTGTACGTCTGGCCGGGGAGCCAGCGCACCGGCGGGTTCCGCGGCGGCGCCGGCACCATCACCACGCTGGTGGAGTCCGACGTGGCGGCGATCCTGCGCGAGTGCCCGGCGGTCAGGATCGCCAGTCCCACCGTCAACGCCCGGTCCATCCCCCTGGTCTTCGGCAACCAGAACTGGAGCAGCAACGTGGAGGGGGTGAACGAGATGTTCCCGGCCATCCGCAACTGGCCGATGGCCTCGGGCAGCTTCTTCACCGAGACCGACGTGCGCACCGCCGCGCGCACCGCCGTGCTGGGGCGCACCGTGGCCGAGTCGCTCTTCGCCGGCACGGATCCGGTCGGCCAGACCATCCGCGTCCGGAACATGCCCTTCCAGGTGGCCGGCGTCCTGGCGCCCAAGGGCCAGAACCAGTGGGGCCGGGACCAGGACGACGTGGTGATCCTCCCCTACACCACGGTGCAGAAGAAGATCCTGGCCATCACCCACCTGCACGGCGCCATCCTCGGCGCCGCCTCGGCCCGGGAGACCTTCGCCGCCGAGGAGCAGGTCGTCTCGCTGCTGCGCCAGCGCCACGGCACCCCCCCCGACGGAGAGGACGACTTCATGGTGCGCAACCTGACCGACTTCATCGAGGCCGCCACGGAGAGCCAGCGGACCCTGTCCATCCTCCTGGGGAGCGTGGCGGGGGTGTCGCTGCTGGTGGGGGGGATCGGCATCATGAACATCATGCTGGTGAGCGTGACCGAGCGCACCCGCGAGATCGGCCTGCGCGTGGCGGTGGGCGCGCGCAAGAGCCAGGTGCAGACGCAGTTCCTGCTGGAGTCGATCGTCCTGAGCACGGTGGGCGGCCTGCTGGGGATCGCCGTGGGGGTCGGGCTTTCGGCTCTGCTGGCCGGGATCTTCAACTGGCCGATGCTGGTGTCGCCGGGAGCGATCGGGATCTCGGTGCTCTTCTCGGGGGCGGTGGGGGTGCTGTTCGGCTACTACCCCGCGCGCAAGGCCTCCTGCCTCGACCCGATCGAAGCGCTGCGCTACGAGTGATCGGTCTCGTCCTATAATGGGCGGGCCGCGCGCCGGGGCCCCCTTGCCGGATGCGCGCGGCCCGGAGGCCTCCATGGAGCTTCTCTACCTCACCAGGCAGGACGTCGAGTCGGTCGCCCCCGGGATGGAGGAGATCATCGCCCTGCTGGCCGTGGCCTTCCGAGAGAAGGGGGAGGGGCGCACGCAGATGCCTCCCAAGACCGACCTGCATCCGCGCGACGACGGCTTCATCCACGCCATGCCGGCCTACGTCCCGGCGCTGTCGGCCGCCGGCGTGAAGGTCATCAGCGGCTATCCGTCCAACCGTGAGCGGGGGCTCCCCTACATCAACGGGCTGCTGGTGATGGACGACCCGGAGACCGGGGTGCCGCTGGCGGTGATGGACGCGACCTGGATCACCGCCGAGCGGACCGGCGCGGCCACCGCCCTGGCCGCCAAACACCTTTCGCGGGAGGGCTCCGCGGTGCTGGCGGTCCTGGGGTGCGGGGTGCAGGGCCGCTCCAATCTCAAGGCTCTGCGCTGCGTGCGCCCCGGCCTGCGCAAGGTGCGGGCCTACGACATCCATCCCGAGCGCACCGAGGGGTACATCTCCGAGATGTCGCGGGCCTACCCCACGGTGGAGTTCCTGGCGGCCCCCTCCCCGCGGGAGGCCCTGGACGGGGCCGACATCGTCGTCACCGCCGGGCCGATCCTGCGCGATCCCAGGCCGACCATCGAGGCGGCCTGGATCAAGCCGGGAGCCTTCGTCTGCCCGCTGGACTACGGCTCGTACGTCAAGCCCGAGGTGCTCCGCAAGGCCAGCAAGTTCCTCACCGACGACGCCCCGCAGCTCCTGGATCCCCGCTCGTCGTGCTACTTCCCGGAGCTGCCGCCCCTGTACGGCGATCTGGGGGAGGTGGTGGCCGGCCTGAAGGCGGGCCGCGAGAACGACGCCGAGCGGATCGTCTGCGCCAACCTGGGCCTCGCCATCGACGACGTGGCGCTCGGCGCGGAGGTGCTGCGCCGCGCCCGGGCCGCCGGGCGCGGGGTGACCCTCCCGCTGTGACCCTGCGCGGGCCGGCGCCGTCCGGGATCCTCCGCGCGCTGGCGGCCGCGGCCCTGCTCGCGGCGGCGGCCGCTCCCCCCCTCTGCGCCCAGCTTCCCGTCCCCGAGCGCAAGGACCGCGCGGTGCACGACTACGCCGGCGTGATCCTCCAGGACGACCGCCAGGCGATCGAGACCCTGGCCAGGGAGGTCCTGGACAAGTCCCGCACGGCCATCGTGGTGGTGGCGCTCAAGTCGCTGGAAGGGGAGCCGATCGAGGACCTGGCCAACCGCTGGGGACGGGCGTGGGGGATCGGCGATCGCGGCAGCGACCGCGGCGTGCTGTTCATGGTGGCGGTGGCCGATCGCAAGGCGCGCATCGAGAACGGCTACGGGGTCGAAGGCTACCTGCCGGACGGGCTGACCGGGGAGATCCTCGACGAGGAGGCGGTCCCCTACTTCCGCCGCGGAGACTACTCGGTGGGGGTGCGGCGAACGGTGGAGCGGATCGCCTCGCTCACCGCGGCGGAGTATGGATTCACGCTGGACGGCACGGTATCCTCGCGGGTGCCCCGCAAGGCCCTGGGCAAGGGGGCCGTCGCCCTGATCGTGCTGCTGGCGATCGTGGCGTTCGCGGTGGGCGGTCCGGGGCTCCTGTGGTGGATCCTGCTCTCCGGGCTGCGCGGCGCGGGACGGCGGCGCGGCAGCGGCCGCTTCCCTCGCCACTGGGGGAGCGGCGGCTGGGGGGGCGGCTTCGGGGGCTTCGGAGGCGGCCGCGGGATGTCGGGGGGCGGGTTCGGAGGCTTCGGGGGCGGCTCGTTCGGGGGCGGGGGCGCCACCCGGGGCTGGTAGGAGGGCAAATCCATGGCGGGGATCGAGACACTGGCGCCCGACGCGAGGGCGAAGCTGGGGACCCTGGCCTCCTCGCTGCGGACGGCCTTCGGCCAGGACCTGCTGTCGGTGGTGCTGTACGGGTCGGCGGCCCGAGGCGACGCCGTGGGCGAGGGACGCTCCGACCTCAACGTGGTGGTCATCGTGAAGGATCTCTCGCTGGAGAGCCTGGAGAGGGCGACGCCGGTGACCCGCACGTGGGAATCGGCGGGCAACCAGCCGCTTCTTTTCTTCTCCCCCGAGTGGATCGATCGCTCCAGCGACGTCTTCCCCCTGGAGTTCCTGGACATGCGCGAGTGGCACGTGGTGGTGGAGGGGACCGATCCGTTCGATCGGCTTTCGGTGGCCCCCGGCAACCTGCGCGTGCAGTGCGAGAGCGAGCTGAAGACCAAGCTGATCCACCTGCGCACGGGCTACATGGAGCTGCACCAGGACGGCGAGGCGCTGGCGCGGCTGCTGGCGGCCAGCTACGCGCCGATGGTGGCTTTGTGCCGCGGCGTGCTGCGGCTGGCGGGAAAAGAGGTCCCTTTGAGGGGCCACGAGGCGGTGCGCCTGGCCTCGGAGCTGTGCGGCTTCGACCCGGCCCCCTTCCAGGACGTCGAGGCGGTGAAGAAGGGTGGGGCGCGGGCCGCATCGGTGGCGGTCAAGCCGCTCTTCAGGCGCTACTACGCGCAGGTGGAGACGATGGCCAAGGCGGTGGACGCAGGCTGGCAGGACGGCGCCCGGGGAGGGGCCCGGTCATGAAGAAATGGCTGTTCGGCGGGTGCGGGCTGCTGGCTCTGCTGGGCGCGGTGCTGCTGGTGTTCGGGCTGTTCCTCATGAGCACCTACAACCGGATGGTGACGCTGGACCAGAGGGTGCAGGAGAGCTGGTCGCAGGTGGAGAACACTCTCCAGCGCCGGGCCGACCTGGTGCCGAACCTGGTGGAGACGGTCAAGGGCTACGCCGCCCACGAGCGGGAGGTCTTCGAGGAGGTGGCGCGGGCGCGCGGGCGGCTGGCCGGCGCGGCCACGCCTCAGGAGGCGTCGGCCGCCAACGCCGGGCTCACGTCGGCCCTGGGGCGGCTCCTGGCCATCGCCGAGGCCTACCCTCAGCTCCGGGCCAGCGAGAACTTCACCCGCCTCCAGGACGAGCTGGCCGGCACGGAGAACCGCATCGCCGTCGCCCGGCGCGACTACAACGGCCAGGTGCGCGAGTTCAACACGCTGATCGCGCGCTTCCCGGCCAACGTGGCCGCCCGCATGCTGGGGTTCGCACCGCGCGACTTCTTCGAGGCCGACGAAGGGTCCCGGGAGGTCCCCAAGGTGGACTTCGGGTCCCCCTCGGGGGCCTAGACCCTCACGGCGTTACGCGCCCGCGGCCCGCGACGTCTTCCTTGCGAGCCCGGGCGCCATTCACCATACTCCGGACGTTCCCCGCCCGCCCGCCTCCGTTGCCCGAGGCCCACGGGGAGCGAGGCGCCGGCGCCGTGCCCCCGTGCCCGAAAGGAGGCATCCCGTGACCGCCTGGATCTTCGCGCTGGCAGCGATCGGTTTCGTCGTCGTCCTCGCCGTCCTCTCCTATCACGTCATCATCACCCTGCGCCAGGCCCGCCAGACGGCCCGCGCCGCCGAGCAGTTCCTGCTCATCACGCGGCCCAAGGTCGAGGACACCATCTCCGAGGTCAACCGCATCCTGGGGCACGCCAACCACATGCTGCTCCAGGCCGAGGAGGCCGACGGCGGCAGGATGGCCGGCCTGGTCCACGGGGTGAGGAAAGCGGTGACCATGATCAAGGCCGGGATGCAGGCCTTCCGGCTCGTGCAGTCGCTCAAGTCGGAAGTGTCGGAGACCTGGAAGGATCGCAACGAAGCAACGGGGCCGCGGGAGGTCCGCTACGCTACTGGAGGAAGACAGTCATGAACAACGAGGCACTCTACCACTCGGGTGGAAACGGCGGTTCCATGTTCTTCACGTTCCTGACCGGGGCCCTGCTCGGCGTCGGGATCGGGATGTTGTTCGCCCCCAAGCCAGGGCGCGAGACGAGGCGCCAGCTCGCGGAGATGGCGCGCAACGCCCAGGAGAAGGCGGCCGACGTGTCGCAGCGGGTGCGCCGCCGGGCGCAGGAAGGCGTCGGCGAGATCCGCGAGACCATGAACCGCGAGAACATGGGCGCCTAGCCCGAGACCCTCCCGGGGGAAGGCGGCGCGCCTTCCCCCGCTTCCAGCACCTTCCTCACCAGCTCGTCCACCTCCTCCAGCTTGAAGGGCTTGGACAGATAGGGGCTTCCGGTCCTCTGGAAGAAGGACTGGGTGCCGGGGTTCACCGTGTCGCCCGTGGAGAAGATCATCCGCGGCAGCAGGTGCGGCTTCACCTGCCCGATCGACTCGTACAGCTTCTGGCCCCCCATGTCGGGCATCTTCAGATCCGAGATGATGACGTCGTAGTCGGCGGCCTTCAGCTTCTCCAGCGCCTGCCGTCCGTTGCCCGCGGTGTCCACCACGTGGCCGGAGCTCTCCAGCGAGGCCAGCAGCAGCTCCAGGATGGTCTCCTCGTCGTCCACCACCAGTATGCGCCGGCCCCGCGAGGGCGCCGGCTTCGGCTTGCGTTTCGTCTCCTTGGTTCCGGCCATGGCCGCCTCCTTGGGCTGGGCGGGCAGCTCCACCACGAAGGTGGCCCCCTTGCCCGGCTGGCTGCTCACGAGGATGTGCCCCTCGTGCTCCTTCACGATCCCGTACGACAGCGACAGGCCCAGTCCCGTCCCTCGGCCTATCTCCTTGGTCGTGAAGAAGGGGTCGAAGATCTTGCCGATCTTGTCCTCGGCGATCCCCGGTCCGTTGTCGATGAACTCCACCCGCACCGTCCCCGCCCGCTCCCGGGTGCGGATGGCCAGGCTTCCCTTGCGCCCCGTCTCCATGATGGCGTGGTGCGCGTTGTTGATGATGTTGATGAACACCTGCTGCATCTGGTAGGTGTCTGCGAGCACCGGCGGAAGGTCCTCCTCCAGCTCCACGATCACCTCCACGTTGTCCACCTTGAGCTGGTACGCCCGCAGGTCGAGCGTGCTGCGCACCACCTCGTTGAGATCGGCGATGGTGCGCTCCGGGTGGTGACGGCGGGCGAAGGCCAGCAGGTTCTGCACGATCTTCTGGCAGCGCGTGGCCTCCTTGCCGATCCGCTCCAGGTTGCGCTTGATCTCGGGCGAGGCGTCGGAGCCCATCAGGAGCTGGGCGTAGCCCATGACTCCGGTGAGAGGGTTGTTCAGCTCGTGGGCCACCCCGGAGATGAGCTCCCCCAGGGCCGACAGCTTCTCCGCCTGGATGAGCTGCTCCTGGGCCGCCTGGAGCTGCTGCATGGAGTCGCGCAGCTTCACGTTGGTCTCCAGCACTTCCTCGTGCATCCGGCGGCGCTCCTCCTCGGCTTTCTTCTGCTCCCTGAGGTCCGAGACCACGGCGAAGACGCCGGTGACGGTCCCGTCTTCCAGGTAGGGGGTGGCGCTCACCAGCACCGGGATCGGCTCCCCCCCCTTGGCCAGCAGCAACAGCTCGAAGCGGCCGCCGGCCCCTCCTTCCTGGAGCCGGGTGCGCTGGCGGAACTCCCTCGCCGCCGCCGGCGCCATGATCAGCGACACCGGCTCGCCCAGGATCTCCTGCTCGTGGTGGCCGGTGAGAGCCAGCAGCGCCTGGTTGACGAAGGTGATGGTCTCCCTGCGGTCCACGGTGACCAGCGCGTCGTTCATGGTCTCGACCAGCGTCCGGTAGCGCTCGTTGGTCTTCTTGACCTCGCGGTCGAGCTTCTTCTCCTCGATGGCGTGGGCCACCTGGTTGGCGAACAGCTCCAGGGGGGAGATGCTCTCCGCGCTGGGACGCCGGCCGTCGGCCGGATCGTCCACCGAGACGATCCCCACGATCTTGCGGTTCGACCCGAACAACGGGATGAACAGGAAGTCGTCGGGGTGCCAGTCCACCATCTGCTCGGACTCGCGAAGGCTGCGAACCCCCTCGTAGTACCACCCCTCGTCGTGGGGGATGTAATAGGAGTTGCCCAGCCGGAAGCGCTCCTGGAAGATGGTCACCCGCTCGCGGGACGTCAGCTTGTTCTGGTGGAAGACAGCGATCTCCTTCTCGCTCAGCCCGGCGAAGTACCACTGGTAGCCCCGGAACTCGTCGTCGCACAGGGTGAGGATGGCGCGGTTGAAGGTGGAGACGTCGCGGATGGCCTCCACGAACATCTTGCACACCCGGTCCAGATCCTTTTCCTGCAGGATCATGCTGCTGACGCGGGAGAACTCCTTGAGCTGCTGCAGGCTCTTCTGGGTGCGCTCTTCGTCGCGGCTGACCTTCTCCATGATCCGGCGGGTGCCGGTGACGTCGATGGCCACCCAGACCACCCCCACGGGCGTCCCGTCGGGGTCGTTGACCAGGGCGCCGTTGAACGACAGCACCCTCTCCGATCCCCCCGCGGAGATCCCTAGGTCGAGCTCCTCCACGGGCTTGCCGGCGATGACCGCGTGCAGGGCCCGGCGCGCCGCGGGGCGGTCCCGTTCCACCACCAGCATCTCGATGGCGTCCTTGCTCAGGATGTCGGAGAGCTGCACCCCGGCCGTCTCGCAGAAGCGCCGGTTCAGGAGGGTCGCCCTCCCCTTGAGGTCCACCCGCAGGACGCAGGCGTTGACCGTCTCCAGAAGGCCGCGCGACATCTCCTTCTCGCGCCGGACCATCTGCAGCAGCCGCTCCTTCTCCGCCACGTCGTGCACCACGGCCAGCAGCCGCCCCCCCGCGAGCTGCTCCAGGTGCACGGAGACGGGGCGCGAGCCCGCGGGCGGGCGCACCAGCGACAGGTCCAGGAGGGCGCTCCCCTGGGCGCGGGCGGCGGACAGGGCCTCGCCCACGCGCTCGGCGTCCTGCGATTCGGCCAGGTCGACCAGGTGGAAGGAGGTGAGGCCCTCGGCGGTCCGGCCGGCGATCAGCCCGGCGGCGGCGTTGGCCTCGAGGATGCGGCCGCTCAGGGGGTCCAGGAGCAGGATGCCGTCGGAGGAGCAGCGGAACAGCGCCCGGTAGAGATCCAGTCCCGAGGCCGTTCCGGCAGTCCTCTCCTCCCGCTCCTGCTCTTCCATGGCTCGTCTCCCGGGGTGCCCGGAGAGGGAGGCGTTACGACGCGGCGTCGAGGAGCCGGGACACTTCCTTCTTGAAGCTCTCCGGCTGCAGCGGCTTGGGCATGCACAGGTCCACGCCCACCTTGTAGGCCCGCTCCATGGAGCCCTGCTCCGGCTGGCCGGTCAGGGCCAGCACTTTGATCCCCTCGGTCTCGGGGTCGAGCTTGATCCGCTTGCAGACCTCCACTCCGTCGAGCTGGGGGGTCATGATGTCCAGCACGATCAGGTCGGGCTTGAAGGAGCCGATCTTGAGGCCGGCCTCGTAGCCGTCCCTGGCGGTGATCAGGTGGAAGATGGAGGCGTCCCCGCCCAGGGCCCGGGTGATGACGTCGGCCACGCCGTGCTGATCGTCCACCACCAGGATCTTCTTGCGCTCCTCGGCGAAGAACTCCTGGTCCACCGGCATCCCGAACCGCTCCAGGAACTCCTTGAAGTCGCTCTTGCGAATCCTGTAGTGCCCGCCGGGTGTGGAGTAGGCCTTGAGCTTCTTGGCTTTGATCCACTTCACGACACCGTCGTTCGTCACCTGGCAGTAGGCCGCCACCTCGGAGGTCGTGAGAAGCCGGTCATTCATGGGTTGGAATCCCCTCGCAGCGGACGCTCCTGACTTCCCTGACCCGGCAGGGCCTCAGGATTCGTGTTTTTTTTGAAAGTACCTGATTTCCGGGCAGCGCAAATGTAGGGTTCTCCTAAGTGCCAGTCAAACCGACAATAAAAGAATATTCGGAACCGCCAGTCCCCCTTTCCGGGTCTTCCGGCAGCCCCCGAAAACGAAGAAACCCCCCTAGTCCCGGTGCCGATTCAGGGTAAATTCACGCAAAGGACTCACCGGACGGGACTCGCTGGACGACGCCAAAGGGGGACAGCTCATGTCGTGGTTCGGAACCGCCGGGGGCACCTGCGCCCTGCGGCTGGCGGTGGCGGCGGGGGTCGCCATCGCGGCAGCCGGGAGCCGGCCGGCCCAGGCCTCCATCATCAAGTTCGCGCAGATAGAAGAGCTTGCCCGCTCCTCTTCCATGGTCGTGAGAGCGCGCATCACGGACGAGTCGGTCCACTGGACCGAAGACCGGCAAGGGATCTACACCCTCGTGGAGGCGGTCGTTTTGGGCGACGTGGCCGCCCATCCCGGCAGGGAGGTCCCCGCCGGCCGGCGGCTCACCATCGTCCAGGCCGGAGGCGAGATCGACGGCGTCTCCCTGGACTGGGTCGGCCGGCCCACCTTCGAGGTGGGAGAGGACCTGGTGCTGTTCCTGCAGCCCTACGACCCGAAGGACAGGTCCGACCAGCGCCTGTTGGTCGTCGGGGGGAAGCAGGGACGGATGCGCGTGGTGGAGGGCCCGGGAGGCGAGCCTGCCGGCGTGGAGAGGAACCTCATGGGGGTCCGCGGCGCGCCGGCCCTGTCGGGCGACCTCCCCGAAGGTCCCGCTCCCAGGAAGGACCTGGTCCCCTACGACGAGCTCCGCCGGCGGGTTCGCGGCACCCCCGCGGCCGGTCCGGCCGGGAGCGGCCGATGAGCCGGGGGGCGCGCGTCACGGCGGCGGCGCTGCTGGCCCTGGGGCTGTCCAGCCCGGCGCCGGCCTTCATCAAGGCGACCCTGAGCTCCACCGACGCCACCCCCACCCGCTGGGACCTGGAGGAGACCCTCCAGCCTCTGGGGAGCGTGGAGTCGGGCGAGATCATCTACGTCATCGACATCTCGGGCAGCGACGACATCCCCGGGGCGGACGAGCTGGCCGCGGTCTCCCGGGCGTTCGGGCACTGGGAAGGGGTCGGCAGCTCGAAGGTGGCCTTCAAGAAAGGGGCCGACCAAGCCATCCAGGTCGCCAACAACGACGGGATCAACGCCATCTACTGGGCCGAGGACGTCCGGACCATCATCGGCGGCACCCAGACCAACGTGAGCACCTTCGTGTCGATCACCCCGGTCTTCAAGGTGACCGCCGGGGCCGCCAAGGGGATGATCCTCGACGCCAACATCGTGCTCAACGGCCGCCAGGAGACCTGGACCATGAACCCCGAGGCGGTCCCCGACTCCTGGGACATCGAGGGGGTGCTCACCCACGAGATCGGCCACTTCATCGGCCTGGATCACTCCCCGGCCCTGGCCTCCGCCATGGGGCCCCGCTTCCTGCCGGGGGAGGCCCGCCAGCGGCAGCTCGATCCGGACGACCTGGCCGGCGCCACGGCCCTCTACCCCGAGCCGGGGTTCGCCTCCTGGGGCGGGATCGAAGGGCTGGTGGGGCGCCCGGCGCCGGTGTTCGGGGCGCTGGTCCACGTGCTCGACGGCAGCGGCCGGCTGATCCAGAGCTCGATCACCGGCACCAACGGCGCCTACTCCGCCCCCGGGCTCCCCGACGGGGACTACGACGTCTACGTCGAGCCGATCGATCGGGCCCCGGCCGCCACCACCAACCTGTTCGACGAGCTCGATCTGGGAGGGATCTACGGCGCCACCGTGGACCCCAACTTCCTTCCCTCTCTCCCGGTGGCCACCTCCGTGGCGGCTCCAGCCATGACGCCGCGCAGCTTCACGGTCGGTTCAACGCCGGGGACCGCCCATCTGACGAAGATCCTCGAGCGCAGCCCCAGCGTGCTGCAGCAGGAGTGGACCAACGCCCCCACCTTCGTGGTGCAGGGGGACAACAACATCCTGCTGGGGGTGGCGGGGCCGAACGTGGACGCCGACTCGGTGGTGGAGATCACCGGCCCCGGCTTCACCCAGACCAGCCTGACCCCCGTGGACACCGGCAGCGTGGAAGGGGAGCCGTACATCATCCACTCCTACAACGTCGCCCTCGGCGCCCCCATCGGCATCCGCTCCATCCGGGTGACCGGCCCTCTGGGGCGCAGCTACGCCAGCGGCGCCATCAAGGTCTACCCCAACCTCCCCATGAGCCTGGCCGCGCCCGGCGTCTTCAACGCCGTCCCGGGGGAGGTCAACAACGGCCGTCTGCCGGGGCAGAACCCGGTCACGCTGGAATTGGTGGGTGACGACGTCGTCCTGAACTGGGACGACGAGCCGGCCGCCTACGGCTACCACGTGTACAGGGGGGACCTGGCCTCGCTGCTGTCCACGGGGCTCTACAACCATCAGATGATTCCCGGAGACGTGAACAGTCCGTGCGCCGTCAGCACCTCCCACACGGTCCTGCCGGGAGAGGCTCTGGCTCCGGGCGTGTCCTACTATCTGGTGACCGCCTACAACAACTTCGGGGAGGGGATCATGGGAAGGGACAGCAGCAACGTGCTGCTGCCTCCGGCGGCTCCGGCGTGCCCCCAGCCTTGACCGGGGAGCGCGGGACGGCTCAGGGGGCGGGGGCCGGGCGCAGGAGGATCCGGTCCCTTTGATCCTTCGGGTAGCCGTCGCCGGACGGGTGAGGGGTCATGGCCACCAGCAGGACGCTCTCCTGCCGGGCCAGGATGCGGTGCGACCGCCCCGGCTCCACCATGTGGAGCGACCCTTCCGACGCCTCCTGCGGCACGCCGTCCACGTAGAGGATGGCGTCCCCCTTCAGCACGAAGGCCGCAACCTGGCTGGGGGAGCGGTGGTCCTTGAGCATCTGCCCCGCCTTGAGGCAGACCGTCATCCACCGCGCGTGACCGGAGTCGGCGATCGGGTGCACCGAGGGCCCCGCTTCGTCGAAGCGGATGTAGGCATCGAGTCGGACAGGCTGCATGAGTCGAGGCTACCAGACCCCCCGGCGGCGCGCCACCGGTGAAGATCGTCGTGGACCGCGGCCGCTGCATCGCCGCCTCGCGGTGCCTGGCCACCGCCCCCTACGTCTTCGCCCTGGACGGCCAGCGCAAGGCCTTCGTGGAGGACTCCGGCGGGGCCGACGACGAGACCATCCGCCGCGCGGCCGCGCGCTGCCCTACCGGGGCGATCGCACTGTACGACGAGACCACCGGCGAGCCGATCCCGGCGCCGTGACGCGGAGGGGCGTCCCCTCCGCGCCCCGGCGGACGGCGTGCCCTACATCCAGAGCCTGCTCCAGAACGACCGCCGCGAGGCGATCCGCTCCAGGGCCTCCTGGAGCTCCTCGTGGTAATCGGCCTTCGACGCGATGTCGGAGATGGAGACGATGCCGGTCAGCCGATCCTCCTGATCCACCACCGGGAGTCGCCTGACCTTCTTGCGTCCCATGAGGTCCAGGACCTCGCGCACCTCCTCGTCGGCGGTCACCGCCTCGACGTCCCGGGTCATGATCTCCTCCACCTTCATCTGCGGCCCCGAGCGATCCTCGGCCAGGGAGCGCACGACGATGTCCCGGTCGGTCACGATCCCTTGCAGGCGGTCGTTCTCGTCCACCACCGGCACGATCCCCACGTTCTCATCCTTCATCACCCGGGCCGCCTCCCGCAGCGTGCTCTGCGGGCGGACGCACTGCGGGTTCTCGGTCATGATGTCGCTCACGGTCAACGGCTCGCGGCTCCAGCGGGTGCGCCGCTCGGAGCGGCCGGAGCGCTGCTCCTCTCCCCGCCCGGAGAACGGCGCCATCCAGCCGCCCCACCGGCTGCTCTCCACCTGGCCGTGGCGCGCCTCGCCCCTCTCGCGCCACCCGGCTCCGGGCCGCTCCTCGCGCCCGTACTCCCGCTGCTGCCCCTCCTGACGCCACCCGGAGCGCCCCTCGCCCCGGCCCCAGCGCTGCTGCTCCTGCTCGCCGTAGAGGCTTGGCTGCCGCCCGCCCTGGCCGTACCCTTCCCGGTAGGGCCCTTCCTGCCCGCCTTCGTAGCGGCCGTGTCCGCCCCACTCCCCTTCGTAGGCGCCGCCGTAGTACCCGCCCATGCCGCCGTAGCCGGGCCAGCGCTCCACATCGTGGCGCGGCCCCTGGTGGTAGGAGCGGTCCCGCATCCGCCTCAGCGCCGAGGCGTAGTATCCCCGGGAGCGCTCCTCCTGGCGCCAGCGCTCCTCGTCGCGCGACGGCTCCCCGCGCCACGACTCCTCTTCCCGCACCGCGGTGCCCGCTCCCGTCCCCTGGCGGCCCTCCTCGGGCCTCCTGGGATCGCGATTCCGCTGCTGGTTGGGATTCTTGTCCTGCATGAGTGCCCCCCGTGGGAAAACGTGGGTGAACGGGATCGACCGGTGGACGGCGCTCGGACGGCTGACGGATGGACGACCTGCTGCGGATGCCGCCCACTTTAAACGATCACAGGAGGCATTTTCCAGCCGCGGGGCGCGGTGACCCGCACGGGGGAGCCGGTTCGTTGAACTGCCGGGACCCCTGTGGTAACGTTCGCGCCTTGCGTCAGCGCGTACGGGCCCTTAGCTCAGCTGGATAGAGCGTCTGACTACGAATCAGAAGGTCGCAGGTTCGAATCCTGCAGGGCCCACCAGCGGCTGAGTCCGCCGTGATAGGATGGTGCCCCCTGCCCGGGGCCCCCGTCCCCCCGTACGTCCATCGCCGACTTTCCTTCCGGGAAACAGCCATGCCTGCGCGGCGGCCTCCTTCGCGCGTCGACATCTACCGCCGCAGGCGCGGAACGGGCGAGAAGTTCAGGCTCCTCCTCTCCGAGGAGCCGTCCGGCGGGCCCGACCCGCTGGTGCTCACCCGGCAGGTCCTCGATGGGCTGCAGCGGGAGTTCCCCGAGTACGAGTACCTGGTGGTCCTGGTGCGCCGCGATCCGAAGCGGCGCGGGACGTGATGGGAGGTCCGCGTCCCGGTGGGCGGAGCCGGCCGGGGCGGACCGCCGCGGCCGCCTCTTGACGGCCTTGCGGCAACGAGTATGCTGGAGTCCCCTGCCCGGGGAATCGGCGCCGCGCCTGCCCGGCGCGGCCGCGGCGGGGCCGGCCCGTTCCCCCCTTCCATGACATCGGCCCTCCCGTAGGAGACCCGTGCCATGAACCGCGCAAGGGGGTTGATGCTCCTGGCGGCGAGCCTCGCCCTGCTCGCCCTGCCGGCTTGCGCCGGCAGACTGAGGACGAAGGAGCTCGAATCGATCGCCAAGGACTGGTCGGTCACCATCCGGGCCAGCCAGGTGATCCCGGTCTACCCGCTCACCGAGGACCTCCAGCCAGGCGACGTCTTCCTGGTCACCCGGCCGATCCAGCGCCAGGCCGAGCAGTACAAGGACAAGGGGTTCCTGGCGCTGGACCAGCAGATGGCGCGGCTCCGGCCGCTCGACTTCCCGGGCTACTACCGCGGGTCGTTCGGGGTGGGAGGGTTCCCGCCGGACCCCAACGGGACCGAGCCGGGCAGCGTGGCGCCGGACATGTGGCGGTTCCCGGACGGATGGGTTGACTGGACGGAGAACGGGACGGAGAGGAAGCGAGGCAACACGGCGTGGACGCGCGCCCCCAGGGCCTACTTCCCCACTTACACCTTCAAGGTGGCGAGCGGACAGGGGGCGTCGCTGGCGCTCCCCCTCAACGCCGTCCCCACGGGGCTCAGCCTGATGGGGACCGACTCGGCCACCGGCAACGTCGCGCTGAAGGACGCCTTCAGCTACGGGGTCTCGCTCAGCGAGCTGATGGCGCCCGTCGAGGCCTGGGCCGGCAAGGGGGAGGTGCGGCGGATGCTGAAGGATCAGAGAGCCAACGCCCGCGAGGTGTACGTGCGGGTCCTCAGCCGCGTCTTCCTGGTGGGTGGGGTGGCCGTCTCACTCACCAACGACCGGGCCTTCGGCCTGGGAGGATCGGCCGGATCCGCTCCCGCCGATCAACGGGCCACGCTCACCGAGGGGCAGGTGAAGGACAACCTCGAGTCGATCCGCAAGGCCTCCTCCGCCCAGCCCAGCGCCACGCCCGGCGGGTCGGTGCGCTTCGAGCTGGCCACAAGCCGCGCCGTCAGCGCCTTCGAGACCTTCGACCGGCCGCTGGCGATCGGCTACCTCAGCTTCGACTTCCCCGTGGACGATGACGGCCGGCTGGGGCCTCCCGTCACCACCCTGGACCAGTTGGAGAGGCGGACGGCCCGCCGCGAGAGCATCGGGACCTTCTCGCCGGCCGAGCAGGAGTACGGGTTCCTGAGCGGGGTCGTCCGCAGGCTGGAGGACGATGTCCGCGCCGTTGTCGTGGAGGCCGCGGCCCGGGATCTCGGCAAGGACTTCCTGGCCGCCTACCAGGCGGAGAAAGCCGGCACGGAGCTCGACCCGTGGGACGCCTTCGACTCGGCGCGGCTGAGGCTCAACCCTCCCGTGCTCAAGCTCAACGAGGCCCTTCGCCGGGCCCTGGAGACCAAGTGATGGCCACGAAGGATCCGAGGAAAGCGAAGCGCGGCGGCTCCGAGGAGAGCTGGTACCACCTTCCTGCGTCGGGGAAGCCTCCCTACACCGTCCCGGACGACCCGACCGAGTACATCAACACCACCCTGGCCCAGGACAACGTGCGCAGCGTGGAGCTGTTCCTGGACGGCTCCGCGCTCAAGGCCGTGGTCTGGAAGGTCAGGACGTAGCGCGGGCGGCCACCGAAGCCACGTGGCGCCCCTCGAAGAGGCCGTCCCGCTCGCGCAGCACGCGCAGCGGCGCGGCGAGGCGCGCCAGCTCGCCGTGCTGCAAGAGGAAGGCCGGGTTGCGCGGGTGTCCGAGGGGGGCCTGATCCACGGTGAAGGTCTCGTACAGGAGGACGCCGCCGGAGCGAAGCGCCGCAACCAGCGCAGGGAAGAGCGGCCGGTGCAGGTAGTGGACCCCCAGCACGAGATCGTACGCCTCCCGGCCCAGCTCCGGGGGAGGCTCGGTCTCCAGGTCCAGGACCTCGGCCCGCACGTCGAGCCGCAGCCGGGCAGCCACGTCCGCGAGGTAGGCGACGGCGGCCTGATCGCGGTCCACGGCGCGCACGCTCATGCCCGCAGCCGCCAGCAGCAGCGCGTGGCGCCCCCGCCCGCAGGCCAGGTCGAGCGCCCGCCCCCCCGGGGTCAGGAGGTCGGCATTCGCCACCAGCCACGACGAGGGTCCGGCCGGCCCGAAGGGATCCCCCGGCGCGTGGTCGCGCGGGCCGGTCCAGCACGACATCCCCCCGGTCATGTTGAGCACCTGCGGGAAGCCGGCCCGGGCCAGGAAGCGCGCCGCCGCCGCGCTGCGCACCCCGTGCTCGCAGTAGACCAGAAGAGGCCTGTCGTCCACCGGCAGGGTGGCGGGCGCCGCCGCGATCAGGTCGATCGGGAGCAGGGTGGCGCCTGGGATGTGCCCCAGGTCCCTGTACTCCTCCGGCGTGCGCACGTCGAGCAGGCGCACATCTCCTCGCGCCGCCAGCCGCTCGGCCTCGACGGGTGGGATATTCTGCACGACGCCGGTGGAGCCGCTCATCCCGGCGACGTTAGCCCGGGCGGGGCGGGGGGTCAATCGCGGGGGCGGCTTGTCGGATCGTGCGGATCTGGCCATCGTCGGCGCCGGGGCCGCGGGGCTCATGGCGGCCATCCAGGCCCGCCGCGGCGCCCCCGGCCGGACGGTGACGCTGCTGGAGTCGGCTCGAGCGCCGGGCGCCAAGATCCTCGTGTCGGGAGGCGGGCGCTGCAACGTGACCCACGACGAGGTGGACGAGCTCTCCTTCGCCGGGGCGTCTCCCCGGGCGGTGCGCAACGTGCTGCGCCGGTTCGGGGTGGCCGAGACGGTGGCCTTCTTCGCCGGGCTGGGGGTGGCGCTCAAGCGCGAGGAGACCGGCAAGCTCTTCCCGGTCACCGACCGCGCCCGGACGGTGCTCGACGCGCTGGTGGGCGAGGCGCGCCGGCTGGGCGCGGCGCCGCGGCACCCCTGCCGTGTGGAGCGGATCGAGCGGCGGCAGCAGGAGGGAGGGTTCGTCCTGTCAGGAGCCTGGGGTGAGATGCGGGCCGAGCAGGTTATCCTGGCGACCGGGGGGCGCAGCCTCCCCAAGAGCGGCTCCGACGGGCACGGCTACGAGCTGGCCCGGGCCCTGGGCCATTCCATCACCCCCCGCGTCTTCCCCGCCCTGGTGCCGCTGCTGCTCCCCGAGGGTCACCGGCTGCGGGCGCTGACGGGGGTCAGCGCCGACGTGGCGCTGCGCGTGGTCCCCTCCTCGGGCGCGCGCCAGGCCTCGATGGAAGGCTCGTTGCTCTGCACCCACTTCGGCCTTTCCGGCCCCGTGGTGCTGGACATCAGCCGGCACCTGATCGAGGCGCGCTTCGACGACCCCGCAGCGAGGCTGATCTGCTGCTGGTGGCCCGGCGAGCCCGAGGACGCCTTCGCCGCGCGCCTGCGCTCGTTGGGACGGCGCGGCTGCGGGGCGCTCCTGAGAGAGCGGCTGGCGGAGAGGCTGGCCCGGGGGCTGTGCGCCGCGGCCGGCGTGGACCCCGCCGAGCCGGCCGCACGCCTGCCGGCCGCCGCGCTCGACAGGCTCGCCGCCGAGGTCTCCCGGATGGAGCTTCCGGTGGCCGGCGACCGCGGCTTCACCCACGCCGAGGTGACCGCGGGAGGGGTGCCGCTCGACGAAGTCGATCCCGGCACCATGCGCTCGCGCCGCTGCCCGGGGCTGCTGCTGTGCGGGGAGATCCTGTCGGTGGACGGGCGGGTGGGGGGATACAACTTCCAGTGGGCCTGGACCACCGGGTGGCTGGCGGGGCGGGCCGCCTTCGCCCGGGACCTGGCATGAGCGCCGTCTCCGGCAAACCCTCGCCCGACGAGGCCTTCATGGCCCTGGCCCTGCGCGAGGCGAGGCGCGCCGGCCGGCTGGGAGAGGTCCCGGTGGGGGCGTTGGTGGTGGAGCCGCGCACCGGGGCCGTGATCGGCCGCGGCCACAACCTCACCATCGCCCGGCACGATCCGACCGCCCACGCCGAGGTGGTGGCGCTGCGCCGCGCCGGCCGCCGGGCCGGGAACCACAGGCTGGGCGGGACGGTCCTCTATGTCACGCTGGAGCCGTGCCTGCTCTGCCTGGGAGCGATCGTCCACGCCCGGGTGGCCCGCGTGGTGTACGGCGCCCCGGACCCCAAGCGGGGGGCCCTGGCCGCAGCGCGCACCCGGAAGGTGGCCTCCCTGCTGCACCATCGCTTCCAGGTGACCGGCGGCGTGCTCGCCGAGGAAGGGGCGCGGCTGCTGCTCGACTTCTTCCACGGCCGCCGCGGACCACGCCGCCTTGCTCCGCCGCACGGCCGCCTGTTAGACTAACCCGTTTCCGAATCGTCGAATTCGCGGAGAGGTACCGAAGTGGTCGCAACGGGCCCGCCTCGAAAGCGGGTTAGGGCCTAAAGCCCTACGTGGGTTCGAATCCCACCCTCTCCGCCACCCGATCGCCCCCCCTGCCAGGCGAAACGGTGGCGACGCCATGCGTCTCCAACCGCTTTTCATTCGATGGATGGGTGTGACGACGTGAGCCAGGCCATACCCCGGCCGGAGACCGGCCACCTTCCCGACCGGCCCTTCTACGAGCATGCCGAGCGCTACCTCGAGGGGATGATGCGGCTGAACCCCTTCGTGGCCACGTACCTCGGGTACCACCGCTACGACGGGGACATGGACGACTTCAGCGAGCAGGGCCTCGCCGCCCGCCGGTCGTTCTACGAGGACGCGGGGCGGCGCTTCGCCGCCTTCGACCCGGCGCTGCTGAGCCCCGGCGCCGCCGTGGACCTCGATCTCATCCGCACCGACATCGCCTCGAACCTGTTCAACCTGCTGGAGCTGCGCACCCACGAGAGCGACCCCCAGGTCTACAACGACATCATCGGCTACGGCACCCTCTACCTCACCATCCTGGAGGCCGGATCGCCGCTTTGGCCCGACCGGCTCCAGGCGCTCCTGGAGCGGATGCGCGCGCTGCCCCGCTTCCTGCGCGACGCCCGGGCCAACCTCAGGAACCCGGCCATGGTGGTGACCCAGTTCATCATCGAGCAGAACCCGGGCAACATGGCCTTCTTCGAGCAGGTGCTCCCGCCCCTCTTCGCCGGGCACCCCCGCCTCAAGTCCGAGTTCGACAAGGAGCTGCCGCGCACCCTGGCCGCCCTGCGCGGCTACCAGACCTTCCTGGAAGGGGAGCTGAAGGCGCGCTCGGACGGGGACTGGAGACTGGGCGGAGAGCTGTGGCCCCGCAAGCTGAAGCTGGCCCTGCAGAGCGATCTGGAGCCCGAGGCGATCCAGCAGCGCGCCTGGGACTGGATGAAGGAGCAGCGCGAGCAGATGCTGCGGCTGGCCCGGCCGATGCACGACCGGCTCTTCCCCTCGCACGTCCACGCCGAGCGCGGCGACGACCTCATCAACGTGCTGGTGGAGGAGGTCCTCAACGACGCGGCGAACCGCCACTCCTCGCCCGACCGGCTCCTGGAGGACTGCCGCCGGTGGGTGGAGAAGATCAAGGCTTTCATCGTGCAGAAGGACGTCATCACCCTGCCGCCGGCCTCGGACAACTTCGTCATCGAGCGGACCCCGGCCTTCCTGGACGGCATGGCCGTGGCCTTCTTCAACCCTGCCCCGGCCTTCGAGCCCCACCTCAAGAAGTCCTACTGGATCTCGTCGATCCCCAGGACCGGCGACCCGGCGCTGGACGCCCGGCGCACCGAGTCCTACCTGCGCGAGTACAACGACTACGGCCTCCAGAGCCTCTCCATCCACGAGGCCTTCCCCGGCCACTACGTGCAGTTCTACTACGCCCTGAACTCCCCCATCGCCTCCATCTACAAGAAGGTCTTCAGCAGCGGCACCTTCGCCGAAGGGTGGGCGGTGCTGTGCGAGGAGCAGATCTTCGAGCAAGGCTACGCCGCCTCGGAGCCCGAGGCGCTGCTGGTGCACAAGAAGATGAGCTTGCGCGCCCCGCTCAACGCCATCCTGGACCAGCGTCTGCACACGGGCGGGATGTCCGAGGACGACGGGGACCGATGGGCGCTGGAGCTGATGCGCCGCTACGGCTTCCAGGAGGAGGCCGAGGCGGTGCGCAAGCTGCGCCGGGCCAAGATCTCCTCCACCCAGCTCTCCACCTACTTCGTGGGGTTCCTGGATCTGCTGGACCTGATGAAGGACTACCGCGCGGCGAAGGGGCCGGCCTTCAAGCTGAAGGAGTTCAACGAGCGGCTCCTGTCGTACGGCACCATCCCTCCACGGGCCGTCCGCCGCCTGATGCTGGGCTGAGCGCGGTCAGGCGACTCCAGCTCTCCGGCGACCGGGTGTGACAACGATTCTCGCTCGGATCCGCGGGCGGCCCGGCGTTCCCGCCTCGGTCTTTCGCGTGATTCCGCGGTAACCATACCCGTCCGCGCCCGACCAATCAGCCGAGACCCTCCTGTGCCCACCGCCGCGGGAGATGCGGACACATGCCTTCGATCCGGGAGCTCCAGGGACCACGCCGCCGTCATGGCCGCGGCCCGGATGGGACCGCGGCGCGGGGGCCGCCGGAACGGCGCCCGCCCGTCACCGTCACAGGACCAGCCAGATCTGGAACGACTTCGCGCGCGCAGCGCGCTGGGAGGTGTCCATGAAGTCACGGTTGTTCCCCCCACTGGCGTTGTTGCTCCTCGTCGCCGCAGCCTCGTTCGCCGGCGACGCCGCTCCCGTCGTGGCTCTCGTTCCTCATCCGAGCGCGGACGTCGCGCCGGCGGGCGGCCTGGCCGCCGATCCGTACCTCGGGGCCTCCGCGATCACCACCACGCGCCGGGGGGACTGCAATCTCTGCGTCCCGCCCATCGTGTGCGCGGGCGGAGGTGCCGGCTGTCCCTGTCCCGGCCTCGGCAGGTGCCGTGCCGTGAACGGCTCCTGTCGCGGGGTCTGCGGGTACTGTCAGGACGTCTTCGGCTGCGTGTCGGACTGAGGCGCTCTCTCCGCCACCGGCTCCGGTAGGAGCCTTTGCCCGCCCGCAAGGGACGCCGGCGCGATCCCTTGCGGGACAGGAGATCCCATGCTCACCGGCGTCCTGGCCATGACGCTCCTGCTGTCCGAAGCGGCTCGGCCGCCGATCACCGCCACGTTCCGTCGCGAGGTCGCCAACCTGGAGTTCTTCGAGGGACGGCTGTGGGAGGAGCCCCACGCCAGCCTGAGCGGATCCCCCTCGATCCCGGGCGCACTCTGGTACGGGGCCATCACCAGGCGCCTGCCCGGCGACAGCCTGCGCGACGCATCGCACTTCCTCGGGTTCGCCGCGGAGTACGCCGGGAGCGTGGCGTCCCGCGCCTGGTGCGACACCGACGGCAACGGCGACCTGCGCGACAACGAACCGCTGCGCCTTTTCGCCTACCCCTCGCCCCGGGGCGCGCGGTCCTTCCTGGTCGATCTCCGGTGGACCGCGCAGGCCGGGGCTCGGTCGATCCCGGTCGAATCGACGATCCGCGTGGTGCTCGAGCCGCCTCCCGATCCCGGCAAGCCGCCCACCTACCGTCTGCAGCGCGTCCATGCCATGGTCGGAGACGTCGCGCTGGCGGGGCGTTCCCATCGAGCCTTCCTGTACGACGGCAACGGCGACGGCCTTTACGCCAGGGAGTTCCCGGACGGGCTCTACGTGGACCTCGACGACGATCTGCACTTCGACATCGATCCCATGTCGCCGGGGTTCGCCCCGCTCGGGGCCCCCTTCGTGATGGGCGAGCGAAGCCACGAAATCGTCTCGGTCGATCCGGAGGGGCTCCGGATCGCGCTGCGCGATACCGGGCCGGCGGAGGCGCTGGAGCAGGCGGTGGTGGGCCGGGCGGCGCCCGGCTTCTCCTATACGGACCTGGAAGGACGCACCCTCCATCTGGAGGACTATCGAGGGCGCGTGGTGCTCCTCTACTTCTGGGCCTCCTGGTGCGGCGGCTGCGCCGACCAGGCGCCCGGGCTGTCCGCCCTGTACGAGCGCTACAGGGCCGAGGGACTGGAGATCCTCGGCGTCTCGTTCGACACGGAGCTCGAGCCGATGCGCTCTTTCCGCGCATCGCATGGACAGGGCTGGCCGACGTCGTTCTCCGGACGGTCCTTCTGGGAGGACCCTATTGGGAAGCTTTATCGCGCGCGCACAACGGGATCGATGTATCTTATCGACCGGCAGGGGCGCCTGCAGGGGATTTTCACGGAGATGGAAGAGCTGTCGGGGCGCCTTGGGGACTTGATCGCCGCCCCCGGGGCCGCCGCGCGCCCGGCACGCTGAGCCGGCTGGGTCCGGCGCGGACCTCCGCACGCTGATCCCACGGATGGCGGTACGGCCCTCCCACGGGTGCCGGGCCATGGCCAACACGGTCCGCGACAGGGACGAAGACGTGATCTCCGGCTACGTCGGCGGGAGACGATCCGCCCTGCGCATCGTCGACGACTGGATCGACGCCCTCCGGCGCGACTTCCGCTCGCTGGTCAAGGAATGGGACGACGTCCGCCAGGAAGTGCGGACGCGGCTCTTCCGCAACCTTCAGCGCGGCAGTTTCCGGAGGGACTCGAACCTCCGGACCTACGTCCACCAGATCGCGCGCAACGTCTGCGTCGAGCAGCTTCGTGGACGGTACAGGATCGCCAGGAGACCGGAGTCTCCGTCCGGTGCCGAGGAGAACAGCGCCCCCGCGCCCGCCGACGCGCACGCCGACAAGGAGCTGCTCCGCGATCTGATCCGGGGGCTCTCCCCGCAGGATCGGGAGCTTCTCTGGCTCGTGCACGTCGATCGCCGGTCCTACGCCGAAGTGGCCGCCCTGCTGGGCATCTCCGAAGGGGCGGTGAAGGTGCGCATGTTCCGGTGCCGCCGGAGGGTCCTGGAACGGCGGCGCCGTCTGCTCCGGGTCCCGCCCCGGGGCGGAGCCGGCCTGTGAGACAGGGCTGCCGGCGGGAGGAGGCCTTCCTGCTCGACTTCTACGTCAACGGCACGCTCCGGGGCGCAGAGCGCGACAAGGTGGCCGCCCACCTCGGATCGTGCTCCCGATGCGCGCGCCAGGCCGCGGAGATGGAGCAGGTGGGAAGGGCCCTTTCCCTTTCCGGAGCGGGCGCCGCCGTCCCGGTGCCGGCTGCGTGGCCGCGAGCGGCGCTCGCCGCAGGAGCGCTCCTCGTCCTGCTGGCGGCGGCGATCGGCGTGGTGATGACCCGCGGCGGCGCATCCCCGCGCCGGGAGCCGGGCCGCGTGACGACCTTGGATCTCGGAGCGGGAGGGGCCAGGGGAGCGCCGGACATCCTCGCAGTCATCCCTCCCGAGGCCGTCTTCGTGGAGCTGATCGTCTCTCTGACACCGGAGCCGGGGGCCGCGTATGCGTTGCGGCTCTTCGACCCTGAGGGCGCGCGGATCTTCGGCCCCGTGCCGCTGGGGGCATGGGACTCATTCGGGACCGCGCGGGCGCGTCTGCCGGCGGGCATCGTCCGCTCCGAGGGACGTTATCGAGTCGAGGTCGAGGAGTCGGCCCGGGCCGGACCGCACCGGCGATATGACTACCACTTCCAGGTGGGACGGGCGCGATGAGAGCCGCCGGACGCCTGTTCCCCTCCATCGGTGTCCGGGCGCTCGGCGCGGCCGCAACCGCTACCTTAACCATGATGCTCCTCTCCCCGCCCGCCGGCGAGCCCGGCGGCCAGCCGGTGAGCCGGCTGCTGGCGCGGGGACGCTACGTCGAGGCGCGCGCGATGGCCGAGTCCGGTTACCGGCGAACCCTGGCCGCCGCGGGTCCCGCAGCCCCCGCCACGGCGGGGGCGCTCGATCTGTGGGTCAAGTCGCGGCTCGCCGACGGCGACAGGACCCCCGATCTGCTCTCTCTCGCGCAGGGCGCGCTCGAGCTCAACGAGAGCCTGTTCGGCCCTGAGGACCCGCGCATCGCGGCGAGCCTGGCCAACCTGGCCATGGCGGCCTGGGAGATCCGAGGGGACTCGGTCGTGGCGCTGGACCGGATGCGGCGCGCTCACGAGCTGCGGAGCCGGCACCTGGGCGAGTCCGACCCGCGGACCCTGACGACGGCCGTCTCGCTGGCCATCCTGCTGCGGTGCGCAGGCAAGTTCGCCGAGGCGGAGAGCCTCGCCGGGCGCGCCGGCCGCCTGGCGGAGACGCGCCTCGGCCCGGAGAGCCTCGTGCTGTCGAAGCTGCTGTCGGCCAGAGGGCGGGCCCTCTGGCAGCTCGACAGGATGGAGGAGGCACGCCCTCTTCTCGAGCGGTCGGTGCGGATCCAGGAGACGCTGCTCGGGGTCCACCCTGACTTCGCCCTGGCGCTCAACCAGCTCGCCGTCCTGGAGTGGTCCGAGGGGAACTACGTCGAGGCGCGCGCCCTCTACGAGCGCCAGCTCGAGGTCCAGAGACAGACCCTCCGGCCCGATCACCCCGACCTGGGCACCACCTGGCTGAACATGGGGCTCCTTCACTGGAGGATCGGCGACCTGCAGGGAGCCAGGGAACTCTTCGACAGGAGCTACGCGCTCCCGGCCCACCGCGAGAGCCCGGAGCACACCGGCCGCGGCTACCAGAACTACGCGCGCCTGGCCCTCGAGATGGGCGACCTTGCCGGAGCACAAGAGCTTCTCGAGAAGCTCAGGACGGTGCGAGAGCGGCTCCTCCCCCCTGAGGATCCGCTCGTGGTTCGCGCCTACTGGGATCTCGGCGCCTTGCACCGCGAGATGGGACAGCTCGATCAAGCCCGGCGCGACCTGCTCACGGCCCTGGAGCGCTCGGCCGTCGTGCACGGAGGACGGCACACCCGCGACGCGGAGATCCTGCGGGACCTGGGGCTGCTGGAGGAGCGGGCGGGGGACCATCATGCCGCCCGGCGGCCCCTGGAGCGCGCCCTCGGGATCATGGAAGACGCGCTGGGCCGCGCGCATCCCGGCACCGTGAGGCTCCTGGGCGATCTCGCCAGGATCGATCTGCGTCTTGGGAAGGGCTCGCGGGCTCTGGAGCTCTCCCTGGAGGCGGCGGGCTCGCACCGCCGGCACATGACCCGCCTGGCGCGGTCCTTCCCGGAGAGCGAGGCGCTGTCCGCAGAGCAAGACCGCTTGTCGGCTCTCCAGACGGCGTACTTGGTGCTGGCCCGTGCCGCGCCCCCCGGGCCCGGGACCGCGGCGCGGGTCTGGGACGAGACGGCGAAGGGCCGGGCGCTGGTGCTCGACGCCATCGCCGCCAGGCATCGCGCAGCGCTCGACAACGAGGGGGGCGCCGCGGCCGCGTTGCTCGCCGATCTGGAGGCGGCGCGGAGGCGTCTGGCGCGGCTCTTCCTGCGCGGCCCGGGGGACTCGCCTCCGGAGGAGTATTCCCGGCGGCTGCGCGAGGCCGAACAGGAAAAGGAGCGTCTGGAGCGCCGCCTGGCGGAGGCCGGCCCGCCTCCGGCGGCGGAGGCAGCGATGGAAGAGACAGTGTGGCCCGAGGCCCGCGGGGCGCTGCCGGCCGGCTCGTCGCTGGTGGCGTTCGTGGAGTTCGCGGACTCGACGGCCGGCGCGCCGGCGGGCTCGGTGACCCTCCTGCCGGACGAGGGGTCCTCCCGGTTCTACATGGCGTTGCTGCTGGTGCAGTCCCAGGTCGAGCCGGCGGTCGTGCCGCTGGGCCCGGCGCAGGACATCGAGAAGGCCGTGGACCGCTGGCGGAGGGAGGCGTCCTCCCGGCCCCGCAGCCACGCCGACGTGGAGCGGTACAGGGAAGCCGGGCGCAGGCTCCGCCGCCTCGTCTGGGATCCGGTCGCCGAGCATCTGGGCCCCAGCGTGGACGTCTTCGTCGTGCCCGAGGCGGCGCTCCACCTCGTCTCCTTCGCCGCCCTGCCGGACGACGACGAGGGCTATCTCGTCGAGCGGATCCGCTTCCACTACCTCTCCTCCGAGCGCGACATCGTGCCCCCGGGCCTCCCCGCGGCCGGCGGAAAGGGGCTGCTGGTCCTGGGGGGCGCCGACTTCGACGCGGAACCGGGGGGTGAGACGACCGCTCTCTCGCCGGCAGGGAGGAAGAAGGAGGGCGCGACACGGAAGGCGGTCTTCCGTGGGATCCGATCGGCCTGCGGCGATTCGCGGTCGATGCGGTTCCCGCCGCTGCCAGGGTCGGAGGAAGAGGCGATGGAGGTGGCGGAGATCTTCCGTTCCGCCGACAGCGGCTCGCCGGAGCCGGTGACAGTGCTCACAGGCGGGGAGGCGCAGGAAGGCGCTCTCAAGCAGGCCGTTCCAGGGCACAGGATCCTGCACCTGGCCACGCACAGCTTCGCCCTCGGAGAGTCGTGTGCATCGGCTTTGCCGAGGCCCGGAGGCCGCGCCGCGGCCGCCGGCGGAGCCCGCCGCGTCCGCGCCACGATCGAGAACCCGCTCCTGCTGAGCGGGATCGTGTTGACGTCGGCGAACCGGCGGGACCAGGCCGGGCCGGATCAGGAGGACGGCCTGCTGACGGCCGAGGAGGCCGCCTCGCTCGATCTGCGAGGGGTCGAGTGGGCGGTCCTGGCGGGCTGCGGCACCGGCCTCGGGTTCGTGCAGACCGGAGAGGGGGTGCTCGGACTGCGCCGGGCGTTCTTCGTCGCCGGCGCCGGGACGTTGATCATGAGCCTCTGGCCGGTGGAGGACCACGCCGCCCGCCAGTGGTTCCGCCTCCTCTACGAGGCCCGCCTGGCCGGGGCTTCGACTCCGCTCGCCATGCAGCGCGCCAGCCTCGAGCTGCTGGCGCGCCGGCGCGCCGCCGGAACGACCACGCACCCGCTCGACTGGGGCGCCTACGTCGCCGCCGGCCGCTGGCGGTGACTCCGTTCCTCGTCCGGCGCACCAACCATCAGCGCGTGCTCGTCAGGCAGGCGGATCGATGGCACATCGTCAGCCACCTGATCTCCGATGCGCGGGACCCTCGCGTCGCCGGGCACTGAGGAGGCCCCCGGCCCCGGTCTCATCCCGCGGCCTCCGGCAGGGCCGAGTAGCGGAAGAGCCAGTAGTGGTCGAGCGCCGTGTGCACGGCGCGCCCGGCAAGGCCGGAGGCGGCCTCGCGCAGATGGGCCTCGGTGGGGAAGTTCTTCAGCACCCGGTGGACGGAGCCGTCCTCGAGCGTCCTGATCTGCCGCGCCGAGGCCAGGGCCAGGGTCTCGCGCGAAGCGTCGAGCGCCACCACCTCCCCCGCCGCCGGCGCGAGCCAGCGCGTCCACCAGCCGGTCCCGCACGCCAGGTCGAGGAGCCGCGGGGCCCCGGCCAAGAGGGTGGGGAGCAGCCCCCGGAGCCGCTCCAGGTCGGCCCGCCTTTCGGGCCTGTCGTAGATGCGGTCGTACTCGGCCGCCCGGGCGGCGTAGTACCGCCGCATCGCATCCGGGGGCTCGCTCACGGGAGGGGGCCCTCCCCATGGGACGGGGGAAGGAGGGGCGGACGCGTCAGGCGACGCGCGATGACTCCACCATCAGGCGCAGGAAGTCCGAGTTGGACTCGGTGCCACCCATCTTGTCCAAAAGCAGCTCCATCGCCTCGACGGGGGAGAGCTGGTTGAGGACCTTGCGCAGGATCCAGATCTTGTTCAGCTCGTCCTTGCTCAGGAGCAGCTCTTCCTTGCGCGTCCCCGAGCGGGTGATCTCGATGGCCGGATAGACGCGCCGGTCCACCAGGGCCCGGTCGAGGTGCAGCTCCATGTTGCCGGTCCCCTTGAACTCCTCGAAGATCACGTCGTCCATGCGGCTGCCGGTGTCGATGAGCGCGGTGGCCACGATGGTGAGGCTGCCTCCGTTCTCGATGTTGCGGGCGGCGCCGAAGAAGCGCTTGGGCTTCTGCAGGGCGTTGGCGTCCAGGCCTCCCGACAGCACCTTGCCCGAGGGAGGCGAGACGGTGTTGTAGGCGCGGGCCAGGCGGGTCACGCTGTCGAGCAGGATGACCACGTCCTTGCCGTACTCCACCAGCCTCTTGGCCTTCTCCGCCACCATGTCGGCCACGTGCACGTGCTGGGTGGCCGGCTCGTCGAAGGTGGAGGCGATGACCTCCCCTTCCACGGTGCGGGCCATGTCGGTGACCTCCTCGGGGCGCTCGTCGATGAGCAGCACGATGAGCACCACCTCGGGGTGGTTGGCGGTGATGGAGTTGGCGATCGACTGGAGCAGCATCGTCTTGCCGGTGCGCGGCGGGGCCACGATGAGGGCGCGCTGCCCCTTGCCGATGGGGCAGAGCAGGTCCATCACCCGGCCGCAGAAGTTCTCCGGCGTGGTCTCCAGCCGCACCTTCTCGTTGGGGTAGAGCGGCGTGAGGTTGTCGAAGAAGACCCGCTGGCGCGCCCGGTCGGGGGGCTCGAAGTTCACCGCCTCGACCTTCAGCAGGGCGAAGTAGCGCTCCCCTTCGTTGGGGGGCCGGATCTGCCCGGAGATGGTCTCCCCGGTGCGCAGGTCGAACTTCTGGATCTGGGAGGGGGAGACGTAAACGTCGTCGGGGCCGGGGAGGTAGTTGTTCTCCGGAGCCCGCAGGAAGCCGAACCCGTCGGGGAGGACCTCCAGGACCCCTTCCAGGAAGATGTAGCCGTTCTTCTCGGTCTGGTGCTTGAGGATCTCGAAGATGAGGTCGTGGCGCTTCTTGCCCGACACGCCGGTCAGGCCGAGCCCCTTGGCGATCCCGACCAGCTCGGCGGCGCTGAGCTCCTTGAGGCCGTGCAGGGTGTAGTGGGTGCGGCCCCCCTGCTGCTGCGCGCCTGCCGGGGCCCCGCCTCCCCTGGGGGGGGACTGAGCGCCGCCGGAGGATGGCCCCCTG
>DATEEA010000004.1:0-38449 GCA_035281445.1 Candidatus Polarisedimenticolia bacterium | reverse complement strand
GCGCGCCCGGCCGAGCCCGCGCCCCCGGGCGGCCAGGGGGCTCCCGCCCCACGCAGCGCGCGCGCGGCGCGTGCCGCCTCTCCCATCACGCTCGACGGACTGCTGGACGAGCCGGCCTGGGCCGGCGCCGCCCCGCTGGAGGGCTTCGTGCAAAGACTCCCTGCGGAGGGGGCTCCGGCCACGCAGGCCACTCTGGTGCGGATCCTCTACGACGACACCCGGCTGATCATCGGCGCCGACCTGCTGGACGCCGAGCCGGGCCGCATCATCGCCCGGGAGATGAAGGAAGACGGGGATCTCTCCAACGACGACCTGTTCGGAGTCCTGCTGGACACCTTCCACGACCGCCGCAACGCCTACTACTTCGCCACCAACCCCAACGGGGCGCGCAGCGACGCCCTCATCTACGACGAGGGGCGCACGCAGTCGTTCGACTGGGACGGGGTGTGGGACGTGGCCGCCCGGGTCACCGAGCGGGGGTGGTCGGTGGAGATGGAGATCCCCTTCAAGACGCTGCACTTCCACGCGTCGGGGGACCGCACGTGGGGGCTTCAGCTCTGGCGCCTGATCCGCCGGGAGGCCGAGGACGTCTTCTGGTCCCCGATCCCGCGCGCCGAGGACCTCTACCGGGTCTCGCGCGCCGGCACGCTCGAGGGGCTGGAGGGGATCGGCCACGGCACCAGCCTCACCGTCAAGCCGTACGTGCTGGGATCGGCCTCCCGGATCCCGAGCCTCGGCGAGGACGCCGTGGACGGCAGGGGGGACATCGGGCTGGACGCGCGCTACGACGTGACGCCCAGTCTCTCGGCCATCGTGACCGTCAACACCGACTTCGCCGAGACCGAGGTGGACGACCAGCAGGTCAACACCACCCGCTTCTCGCTGTTCTTCCCCGAGAAGCGCGAGTTCTTCCTGGAGTCGACGGGCTACTTCGACTTCGGCTTCAACCGCCGGGGCCCTGGGGCGCCCCCCGGGATCATCCCGTTCTTCAGCCGGCGCATCGGCCTGTCGCGCGACACCGGCCGGCCCATCCCCATCCTGGGCGGGGTCAAGGTCGCCGGACGCGCGGGACGGTACAACCTGGGCTTCCTCTCGGTGACCTCGGCCGAGGACGAAGGAGAGCCTCAGACCAACGTGTCGGTGCTGCGGGTCAGCCGCGACATCCTGAGTCGATCCAACTGGGGGATCGTCGGGGTGAGCAGCGAGCCGGCGGGGCCCGACCGCGCCGGCGACCCCAACGACCCTTCCGACGACCGGCGGTCCAACCGCACATGGGGGGCGGACCTGAACTTCTCCGCGCTGGAGAACTTCAAGTTCGGAGGCGCCTGGCTGGCCACCGACACGCCGGGGGAGAGCCGCGGCCAGGGGCAGGGACACGCCTACGCCTACTGGAGCGACGACCGGTGGAACCTGGAGCTGTCGTACCGCGACATCGCCGAGGGGTTCAACCCCGAGGCGGGGTTCGTGCGCCGCACCGGGATCGAGGAAGGGGAGGCGGCGTTCGGGTGGTCGTGGCGGTCCGACGCGGGCCCGGTGCGGCAGGTCCATCCGCACACGCGGCTGGTCTACACCATGGACCAGGAGCACGAGCTGGCCACGCGCTACCAGCACTGGGGCAACATCGTGCTGTTCCGGGACAACTCGGAGATCGAGCTGGCCTGGAACCCGACCTTCGACGAGCTGACCGAGACGTTCGTGCTGTCGTCGAGCCGGCGCGACCCGCTGCGCCGGGTGGAGGTGCGGCCCGGAGCCTACCGCATGGATCAGTTCCTGGTCCTGTGGGACGGGGATCCCAGCAAGGTGGTCTCCGGATCGGCCTTCATCGAGTTCGGGGACTTCTTCGACGGCGATTTCATGTCCGCCGACGTGGGGGTCGCGGCGCGCTTCTCGCGGCACCTGAGCGCGCGGCTCTCGGTGCAGCGCACGGACATCGATCTCCCGCCGCGCGAGGCGGCCCTGTCCGATCCGGAGGACCCCAACAGCGCGCTGCTGCCGGAGCTCCCGGCGTCGGAGTTCGCCTTCACCCTGGCCCAGGCCAGGATCGGCGTCACCTTCACCACCCGGCTGTTCTTCGACGCGCTCATCCAGTACAACACGCAGGAGGACGATCTCTCCTCGAACCTGCGCTTCAACTGGAAATACCGGCCGGGCTCCGACCTCTATCTCGTGTACAACGAGCGGCGGGACGTGGAAGGGCTGCCGACCGATCTGGTGGACCGCAGCGTCACCATGAAATGGACGTACCAGACCGCCTTCTGAGGCGGCGCTACCCTCCCACGGAAGCGACCAGCGTGAGCAGGGCCGACCGTCCCGGCGCCAGCTCGGTGAGCTCGTCGGCGCTCCCCGGGTGGCTCCGGTCGAAGACGTTGCGGACCAGCAAGCGCAGCTCCACCGACGGGTGAGGCCGCCAGCCGGCCCCCAGATCGAGCGTGGAGTGCGAGGGCAGGTCCCGCTCCGTCGGGCCGGGCCGATCGTCCTGCGCCGCCACCGCCGCGCGGGCCAGCAGCGACGCGGAGGGCCCGGCCTTGGCCCGCAGCACCAGGGTCACCCCGCGCGCCGGGATGTCGTCGAGGGGCTCCCCCCGCGCGCCCTCTCCGCGCGAGGCCTGCACCCCCAGGGCCGCCGACAGGTAGCGGGAGTCGGCCTGGAGCTCCACCTCCAGTCCGCGCACCCTCGCCTCTCCGGCGTTGCGGAAGGCGAAGTCGTTGACCCCGGCCACGGGGCGGAAGCGCTCGATCAGGTCGTCCACCTCGTAGTCGTAGCCGTACACCGCGGCGCGCCAGGAGCGCGCGGTGTGCCGGACGGCCACGTCGAGCTGGAAGCTGGTCTCGGGATCGAGGTCCGGATGGCCCGTCACCGTCCCCCGGCCCGTCGGCCCGGTGAAGTAGCGGTCGGACAGGGTGGGGTCGCGGAAGCCGCGGGCGGCCTGGGCGGTCACGCTCCAGCCGCGGAAGGGGCCCGCGGTCAGGGCGGCGAACCCGGACATCGCGCCGTGGGTGACGCCGTGACGGCCCAAAGACTCCCCGCGCGCCCGCGAGGAGACGTGATCGAAGCGGGCCCCCGCCGAGCCCGACACCCGGGCGGCGATCGGCCCTTCCGCCGTGGCGTAGAGCGCGGCGTCCAGGCGCGAGGCATCCTGGATGGCGCGGTGGCCGCCGGCGGCGTCGGTCACGCGCGCCTCCAGGTTGGTGCGGCCGTTGAGGTCGAGGCCGCCCTCCACCCTGGCCTCGCCGGCAGGGCGGGCCGCCTGGGCCCGCAGGCCGAAGTCGAAGGCGCCGACGTCCGACTCGGAGACCTCCAGGATCCCGCCGGTGAGCGCTTCCTGACGGGTGATCACCCTGTGCCGCCCGGCGAAGGCGTGCACGCCCATCAGAGTCCCGCCGCCGAGCGGATCGAGCTCGTAGGAGAGGGTCGCCCGGCGGGAGTCCTCGCCCGGCTGGGTCACGCGCAGAGTCTCCAGGTTGATGGAGGGGCGCTCCACGTCGCGGGCCGCGTCCTCCTGCCAGCCGAACGTGAGTCTCCCCGGGCCGATCTCGTGCTGGATGCGCCCCAGGAGCCCGCGGTCCCGGGCGCTGGAGTTGGGCACCTCGCCGTCCGGCGACGCGTAGTCGCCGACGCCCCGTCCCCGCGCCTGGAGGATGAACCCGCCGCGCTCCAGCCCCCGCGAGAACTCGATCCCCCCTCCGCGCTCGGGGATCCCGGTTCCCGCCGCGGCCGTGAGCCGCAGGCGGGCCGGCGCCCCGGGGTCGGCCATGCGGGTGCGCGCGTGGATGACTCCCCCCAGCGCGTCGGAGCCGTAGGCGACCGATCCCGGGCCCCGCGTCACCTCGATGGCCTCCAGGAAGAACGGATCGAGGAAGCCGGCGCTGGCGCCAGCCCTGCGCTCGGTGGTGACGCGCGCGCCGTCGAGGAGCAGCAGCGTGCGGCCGCGCGCCATGCCCCGCAGCGAGGGGACCCCCTCCGCTCCGATCCCCGACCGCCCCGCCCCCGGGATGTTCTCCAGCGCGTCGGCCAGGCGCAACGGGCGCCGCTGCTCGAGATCGTCGTGAGTCAGCCGCGCCGCCGCCGCGGCGGGAGGCGCCGCGATGTGCGGCGCGGCCTCCACCGTGACGTGGATCGGCTCTGTGGCCGGAAGCGGGACCTCCAGCACCAGCGGGCCGGACCCGGGAAGCGCGGTGACGTGGAACGGGGGCAGCGAGCGTCCTCCGGGCAGGACGACCAGCAAGTCGAAGGGGAGAGCGGGGTCGGGAGACCAGGTGAAGCGTCCATCCGGGCCGGTGCGCGCGGTCCCCGTGCGCCCGACGATCGAGATCAGCGCGTCGGCCACCAGACCGCCGTCCCCCCTGACGAGCCTCCCTTCGAAAGCCAGGCAGGGGGGCGCAGCGAGGAGCATGGCCAGGGCGAAGGAGATCCCACTTCGCCGCAACCCCCTTCGTCCCGGGCTCGTCTCCTCACGCACTGCCGCCTCGCGGAGGGACCGGCCCGGCCGGGCGGGGGATGTAGGGGCAATGGCGGCAGCCCGTGTCGCAGCACCACCCACGGTCCCAGAGCGCCCGCGCGGTGAACACCGACAGACCGGTGGCCGGGTCGGCGTAGGTGGGGCTGCCGGCGCGCAGGGCCTCGGCGTGCCGCCGCAGGATCTCCGCGCGATGGGGGATCCCGGGAGGCAGCCGGGCGGGGTGCGGCTCGATCCTGTCGCAGGGAAGGGGAGGCGAGGCCACGGGTGGATGGTACCACCAGGCCGGCGGCGCGTTGGCGCGCCGTTCGCGCTGCGTTGTAAGCTGGCCGTCCTCGTCCGGAGGGGGCCCGGACGGGACGCCGCGGAGAGGCCTTGCACCGGACCACCCGTTCGCCGCTGCTCTGGTTCGCGGTGGCCATCTCCATCCTGACCGGACTGGCCGCCGGGGTGGGGGGGTACACCTTTGTCTACGCGAAGGGCGGCTCGTATCTCACCAACGATCCGGCCGCCTGCGCCAACTGCCACATCATGCACGAGCAGTACGACGGGTGGCTCCGCTCCAGTCACCGGGCGGTGGCGGTGTGCAACGACTGTCACACCCCTCACGGCTTCCCCGCCAAGTACGTCACCAAGGCCCGCAACGGCTTCTGGCACTCCTACGCCTTCACCTCGGGGAGGTTCCACGAGCCGCTGAGGATCAACGAGACCAACCGGCGCATCGCCGAGGCGGCGTGCCGCGGCTGCCACGCGGGGCTGGTGGACGCGGCCGATGGCCCGCATGCCGGGGAGCCGCTGTCGTGCGTCCGCTGCCACGGGAGCGTCGGACACCCCTAGCTGGAGTGCAACACGCGGGAGGGAGACACGGATGTCCGGTGAAGGATGGTCGGGGCGCCGCGCGATGGCGCGGCTGCTGCTGGTGGCGGGCCTGGCGGCGCTGGCCGCCGCGGGAGCGGTCGCGCTGTTGGTCAACATCTTCGAGAGACGACAGGAGGCCAGGAACCCCTTCTACCGCGTCGTGGAGCTGACCGACGACACCACCGACCCCGCCGTCTGGGGGAAGAACTTCCCGCTGCAGCACGACGGCTACGCGCGCACGGTGGACATGGTGCGCACCCGCTACGGAGGGAGCGACGCCGTGCCCCGCACTCCCACCCAGGCCGACCCGCGCTCGGTGGTGGCGCAGTCGCGTCTGGAGGAGGACCCCCGGCTCAGGACCATGTGGGCCGGCTACGCCTTCGCCCGCGACTTCCGCGAGGAGCGGGGGCACGCCTACATGCTGGAGGACCAGACCTACACCGAGCGGCAGGTCGCCGCACGGCAGCCGGGGACCTGCCTGCACTGCCACGCCTCGGTGTACGTGCCCTACCGCAAGCTGGGCGGAGGGGACCTGATCCGGGGCTTCGAGACGATGAACCCGATGTCCTTCGCCGAGGCGCGCCGGCTCGTGGAGCACCCTATCGCCTGCATCGACTGCCACGACCCTTCCACGATGCAGCTCCGGGTGACCCGCCCCGGCTTCATCGAGGGGATGCGGGCGCTCAAGCGGTCCGAGGGGATCGAGGACTACGACGTCAACACCATGGCCACGCGGCAGCAGATGCGGTCCTTCGTCTGCGGGCAGTGCCACGTCGAGTATCACTTCAAGGGTCCCGACAAGCGGCTGGTCTATCCCTGGTTCAACGGGCTGAAAGGGGACCAGATCCTCGCCTACTACGACGACGCCGGACAGGTGGACTGGACGCACGCGGAGACGGGGGCCGGGGTGCTGAAGGCCCAGCATCCGGAGTTCGAGATGTGGAGCCAGGGGATCCACGCGAGGTCGGGCGTGGCCTGCGCCGACTGCCACATGCCGTACAAGAGGGAGGGTGCGCTCAAGATCAGCGATCACCACGTGCGCAGCCCCATGCTGAACGTCAACCGCGCCTGCCAGACCTGCCACCACTTCTCCGAAGAGGAGCTGCGGGCGCGCGTGGAGATCATCCAGGAAAGGACGCTGGCCCTGCGCGGCACGGCCATGGACGCGCTCGTGGACCTCATCCACGAGCTGGGGGCCGCGGCCAGGGCCGGCGCCCCAGGCTCCGACCTGGCGCCGGCGCGGCGCCTCCAGAGGCGGGCCCAGTTCCTGCTCGACTTCGTGGAGGCGGAGAACTCCAGCGGCTTCCACGCTCCCCAGGAGGCGGCGCGCCTGCTGGCCGAGTCGATCGACGCCTCCCGGCGCGGGCAGCTCGCCCTGCGGCCGGCCAGGCGCTGGAGCACGGAGGCCCCGTGAGAAAGCTCGCCCTCGGCGGCCGGACGCGGGTCCGCCGGCCTTGACGCTGCCGCGCCGGGTCTGGCCGGCCCTGTTGCTGAGCGCTGCCTGCCTGGCCGCGTCGGCGGCCGCTGCGTCGAGGGAGGCGGGCCGTCCGGCGGAGTCCCCCTTCCAGTGGCTCGAAGAGGCCGGCCCGCGCACCGAGGCCTGGCTGCGCGAGCAGAAAGCGAGGACCGATGCGCACCTCGCGCTCCTGACTTCGCGCGAAGCCGTGCGCCGGCGGCTGGAGGCTCTCTGGAGCCACGACAGGTCTTCCGTCCCCTGGCGTGCGGGAGGCCGGCTCTTCTTCAGCCGGCAGGCGGGCGGCGAGCCCCAGCCCTCGCTCTACTCCCTGGAGGATCCTGCCGGTCGGCCGGCGCGCGTCCTGGACGCGGCCGCCGTGTCTCCCGACGGCGCCACGGCGGTCCACGAGTTCGCGGTGTCGCCCGACGGCCGCCTGATCGCCTACCTGGTCTCTCCCGGAGGAGGGGACCTCAACACCGTGCGTGTGCGCGAGATCGCGGCCGGCCGGGACCTGCCCGGCGTGTCCGAGGGCGCGCTGACCGCCGTCTGCTGGCTGCGCGACGCAAGCGGCTATCTCTTCGTGCGCCGGGAGCCGGGAGGGACCGGCAAGCAGCTCGTCCACCACCGCCTCGGATCCGGGGCGGCCCAGGACCGCGTGCTGCGAGCCTGGGGTGAGAAGGCGCGGTGGGTCTACGGCATGACCAGCGAGGACGGGAGGTACCTCCTGGTGGTCGCCGAGCAAGGGACATCCAGCGAGATCGTGGTCTCGGACCTGGGCAAGGCCTCGGCGCCGGACCTGTCCGCCCCGTTCCTGACGCTGCTGCCCGGGGCCGGCTCCTTCCACACGCCGATCGACGTGGTGGGGAGCACGCTGTACCTGCGCACCGACTTCGGTGCCCCCCGGGGGCGCGTGCTGGCGGTGGACCTGGCGCGGGGATCCGGCGCCCAGCCCAGGGAGATCGTCGCGGAGTCCTCCGCCACCATCGCCGACGCCGTCATCACCGCAGACCGGATCGTCCTGCACGAGCTGGTCGACGTCAGGAGCAGGCTGCGGACCTTCTCGCTCCAGGGGAAACCCCTCGGAGAGATCGCGCTGCCGGGTCTGGGCGCCGTGGGGTGGCCGCTGGGGGGGCGGCCGTCGGACAAGGATCTCTTCTACTCCTACACGTCGTTCCTGGATCCGCCGGCCGTCCACCGCTGGGACCCGGTCTCGGGCCGGAGCACGCCGTACTTCGCCGCGACGCTTCCCTTCGACGCGGGGCGGTACGACACCCGGCAGGTCTTCTTCTCGTCGAAGGACGGCACGCGCGTGCCGATGTTCGTCACCGCGGCGAAGGGGCTGCCGCTGGACGGCTCCCATCGCCTGCTGCTCACCGGCTACGGGGGCTACGGCACGACGATGCAGCCCCGCTTCGAGCCGCACGTCGCGGTCTGGCTGGAGAGGGGAGGGGTGCACGCGCTGGCCAGCCTGCGGGGCGGCGGCGAGTACGGAGCGGCCTGGCACGAGGCCGGGATGCTGGAGCGCAAGCAGAACAGCTTCGACGATTTCATCGCCGCGGCCGAAGAGCTGGTGGCGCGCCGGTACACCCGGCCGGGACGGCTCGCTGTCCACGGTCATTCCAACGGCGGCCTGCTGGCGGCCGCCGTCCTCGTCCAGCGCCCGGACCTGTTCGGCGCCGTGGTGCCCAGCGCGGGGCACCACGACATGCTCCGGTTCCACCTGTTCCCGGCGGGCGCCGGCTGGGTGTCGGAGTACGGCTCGCCGGACGATCCGGCGGCCCTGAAGTGGCTGCGCGCCTACTCGCCGCTTCACAACGTGGCCGAGGGTGCCTGCTACCCGGCGACGCTGCTGCTGGCGGCGGATCACGACGACCGCGTCGTGCCCAGCCACTCCTACAAGCTCGCCGCGGCGCTGCAGAGGGCGCAGCGGTGCTCAAGGCCTGTGCTGCTGCGGGTGGCGGCCGGCGCGGGGCACGGCTACGCGTCGGCGGCCGAGGAGATCGCGGAGAAGGCCGACATGCTGGCGTTCCTCGAGGACGCTCTGCCGGAGGGCCCCTTCGCGCCGGCCCCCTGAGCCGGCACCTCCTACTCCCGGTAGAGCCAAGCTCCCGCCAGGGCGGCCAGGATGGAGGTCACGAGCTGGAAGGCGCCCGCCCTCCACCACAGCTCCACGCTGAAGAAGCCCAGCGGGATGAACTGCGCCGGGCAGGTGAGGGAGAAGGCGGCCCACGCGGCCACTCCGGCCCAGGCGGCGGTCTTCGGTCCGGGGCCGAGGCGCGCCCGCATCATCACGTAGAGGAACATCGTCACGAAGCCGCGCCCCAGGTCGAACAGAGCGAAGTAAAACAGATCCGACGAGACGTGCTCCTGCTCCGCAGGGGCCAGCTGGAGCCGGGCCAGCAGCTCCTCCCACTGCTCGTGGATCAGCACCTCGTGCAGGAAGCCGTCCGTGAAGAACGCGATGACGCTGGCCACCAGTCCCCCCAGGGCCCAGCGGCCCCAGTTCACTCGCGACATGAGCGACTCCTCCTCTCCGCGTCGTGCGCGGCCGGGGAGGAGTCTACACCCAAAGCGGCCATCACCTTGGGACCATTCGATTCCCGGGGTTGACGGACAGGCCGGCCGGTACAAAAATGACCCGGTGGTCATTTTCAGGCTCACCCATGGGTCCCGTGCCGGCGCCCTCTGAGCCGGGCGCCGGCCGGCGTGAACGGCGCAAGGCTGTCACCCGGCGCGAGCTCCTGCACGCGGGCCGCCGTCTGTTCGGCGAGAAGGGACTCTACGAGTCCCGGATCGAGGACCTCACCCGGCGGGCCGGCATCGCCAAGGGGACGCTCTACCTCTACTTCCGCAGCAAGGAAGATCTGATCCATGCGGTGGCCGCACAGGGATTCGACGAGCTGCACCAGGAGATGGTGCGGGCCTGCCGCGGCGCCCGGACCGTCCGGGATCTATCGGGCCGCATCGCCTGGGCGCACCTGACGTTCTTCGCGCGCCATCCCGACTTGATGCTGGTGTTCCATCAGGTCCGGGGGATGCTGAAGTTCAACCGGCCTCGCTGGCAGCCGCTGCGCGGCCTGCTGGCGGCGCACCTGGACCGGATCGCCGCCCTGCACGGCGCGCTTCCGGAAGGAAAGGCTCCACGCCCCGCGGTCAGGGCCCGGCTGGCCATCGTGCTGTTCGGCGCCGTCTCTGGCGCGGCGTCGGTGCGGGCCGTGGTCCGGCCGGGAGCCTCCCTCGATCCCTGGAGGCGCGATCTGGCCGCGGCCGCCGGCTCGCTGGCCGAAGCCTTCATTCGTTCGGAGGAGGACGAGACATGACGACGTTCCTGAACGACGATCTCCAGCGCTGGCTCATCGCCCTCGCCGTCCTTGCGGGCTCCTACCTCGCCGGGTGGTTCGTGCGCGCCGTGGTGCTGCGGCGTCTGGCCTCCGCCTTCTCCCGCACCTCCAGCCGTCTGGACGATGTCGCCCTGTCGGCCTTCCGCCCGCACATCCCGATCTGGCTGCTGCTGGGCGGGGTGGCGGTGGCCGCGCGCATCGCCCCTCTGGCCGAGAGGGCCATCGACGTCGCGGATCGTCTCGCATCCGCCGGGTTCGTTCTGTCCATCTCGCTGGGGTTCGCGCGCGTGGCCACGGCGCTGCTGGCCGGGTCGGCCGGGCGCGCCGGGGTCCCCGCCGGGGCCACCACCCTCATGGAGAACCTGGCGCGCACCGTGGTGCTGGCCCTGGGAGGGCTGCTGGTGCTCTCCAACCTCGGGATCTCCATCACGCCGCTCTTGACCGCTCTCGGCGTCGGATCGCTGGCCGTAGCGCTGGCCCTTCAGCCCACCTTGTCCAACCTCTTCGCGGGACTCCACATCACCATCGCCAAGCCGATCCGGGTGGGGGACTTCGTCAAGCTGGAGAACGGCGGCGAGGGGTTCATCGTGGACATCGGATGGCGTGCCACCAGGGTCCGGGAGCTGCCCAACAACATCATCATCGTTCCCAACGCCCGCATCGCCGACATGGTGCTGACCAACTACGACATGCCGGAGCCGGAGCAGGCGGCCTTGGTGCAGGTCGGGGTGGCCTACGGCTCGGACCTCGAGCATGTGGAGCGCGTCACGGTGGACGTGGCCCGCCAGGTGCTTCAGGAGGTGGCCGGCTCGCAGCCCTCCTTCGATCCCTTCATCCGCTACCACACCTTCGGCGACTCCTCGATCAACTTCAGCGTGATTCTCAGGGTCCGAACGTTCGTGGACCGCTACCTGGTGATCCACGAGTTCATCAAGAGGATCAAGCGGCGCTACGACCAGGAAGGGATCGAGATCCCCTTTCCCCAGCGGGTGCTTCACGCCGGCCGGCACGCGGGCGGCCCCCTGACGTAAAATCCCCGCTGCGCGCCCGGCGCCCTGTGCAGCAGACCTGCGCCGAGCCGCCACCGCCACGCCGGGGACCATGACATGGCCGCCTGTCCATCCTGCGGCAGTCCTGCTGCCGCGGGCAAGCCCTTCTGCGGGGATTGCGGCGCACCGCTGCGGGCGACCTCCGCCCGCACCGAGACCAGCCACAAGGATCGGGAGCCGCCGCTCCACATCCCGGCTCGGCGCGGCTCCGCCGGCGCCCGCTTCCTTCCGGGAACGGAGCTGGCCGGGCGATACCGGATCGTCAGCCTGCTGGGAAAGGGCGGCATGGGGGAGGTCTATCGCGCCGACGATCTCAAGCTTGGCCAGCCCGTCGCTCTGAAGTTCCTTCCGGTAGCCGTCGAGGCGAGGCGCGATCGCTTCGAACGCCTCCTCAACGAGGTGCGCCTGGCCCGGCAGGTCTCGCATCCCAACGTCTGCCGTGTCCACGACATCGCGGAGGTCGACGGCCAGCACTTCCTCTCGATGGAGTACGTCGACGGGGAGAACCTGGCGTCGCTGCTGAAGCGCATCGGCCGCCTGCCCAGGGACAAGGCCGTCGAGCTGGCCCGGCAGATCTGCTCCGGCCTGAGCGCCGCGCACGCCGAGGGCATCCTCCACCGGGATCTCAAGCCGGCCAACGTGATGATCGACGGCAGGGGCCGGGCCCGGATCACCGACTTCGGGCTGGCCGCCCTTCCGGAGGAGATCGGCGGCGTGGATCTCACCGCCGGCACGCCGGCCTACATGGCCCCCGAGCAGCTCTCCGGCAGCGCCGTCACGGTCCAGAGCGACATCTACGCGCTGGGGCTCGTCCTCTACGAGCTGTTCACCGGACGGATGGCCTACACCGCGTCAAGCCTCGAGGAAATCGTGCGGGCGCGCAGCGCGTCCACGCCTCCGCGCCCCTCGGAACACGTGGAAGGCTTCGATCCCGCCGTCGAAAGCGTGATCCTGCGGTGCCTCGAGCCCGATCCGTCGGATCGCCCCCGATCGGCGCTGGCGGTGTCCGCAGCCCTTCCGGGGGGAGACCCGCTCGCCGCCGCCCTGGCTGCCGGCGAGACCCCCTCGCCGGAGATGGTGGCGGCCGCGGGCCAGGCCAGGGCGATGGCGCCGGGACGCGCCATGGCCCTTGCGGCCCTGGCGCTCGCGCTCTTCGTGGCGGCGGCCTCGCTTCAGGGACGGAGCCAGCTCCGCGCCTTCCTGCCGGCGGTCAAGCCGCCGGCCGTGATGGTCGACAGGGCCCGCGAGATCATCGCTCGGCTCCACTACACCGGGCCGCCTTTCGCCGAGCCGGCCGACTGGGCGTTGGGCTACCAGGTCTCCCAGCGGCCCCTCGAGGAGATCCGCAAGACCGATCCTTCGCCCGGGCGCTGGGAGAGGCTGAGAGACCCGGAGGCCGGGATCCTGAGATTCTGGTACCGCCAAAGTCCGTTGACTCTCGTGCCGGGCGCGGAGCCGGGAAGCGACGGCCGCGTGAAGATGGGGAGCCCGTTCCCCACGACGACCGGGGAGATCCTGGTTTCCCTCGAGCCCGATGGACGGCTCAGACAGTTCGTGGCCCTGCCAAGACGCTTCACGAGGTCCCCGGAACGTCAGCTCCCTTACGATTGGTCGCTTCCCTTCGAGCTGGCCGGCCTGGACATGGCTGGATTCGTGGCCACCGAGCCGCGCTACCAGAGGTACATGCATCACGATCAGCGAGCCGCCTGGGAGCCCCTCGATCGGTCCAGACGGTACAGGATCGAGGCCGGCGCGAACGAAGGACGCCTCTCGCTCTTCATCAAGGTGGACGAGAGGGAGGCGACCGACCTGGCGGCCGAGCCGGAGCAGCTCCGCGAGCCGGCCGGCCCCGATTTTCTCTCGGGCTTCTTCCTGGCCGTCCTCGCCGCCGGTGCCGTGCTGGCCCGGCTCAACGTCCGGAGGGGGCGGGCCGACACCCGCTCGGCTCTCCGGCTGGCGATCTTCTTCGGGACCCTGAGCCTGCTCGTCGATGCTCTGTCGAGTCACAGTCTGCTCTCGGCGGGCCGCCTTGCGGAGATGGCCGAGTCCGCGGTCTTATCGGGTGTCTTCGTCATGGTGATGTACATGGCGCTCGAGCCGACGGTGCGGGCGACCTGGCCGTCGATGCTGGTGTCGTGGACGAGGCTTCTGGGGCAGACCCGGCCGGGATGGCGGGACCCCATCGTCGGCCGGGCGGTGCTCGCGGGGCTCCTCACCGGAGACGCGGTGCTCCTGCTCTCCCCGCTGCGTGTCGTGATGACGGGGATCTGGGACGGGGCGCCGCCGGCTCCGGATCAGGGAAGCTGGATATCGATCCTGAGTCCGGGCGATGCCTGGGCCAAGATCCTCGAAGTGGCCGGATGGAGCATGACCGAGACGCTCATCATCCCCTTTTTCATGGTGATCACGCGCCTTCTCCTGCGGCGTCCCTTCCCGGCCATCCTGGCGGCAGGAGCGATCTGGATCACGCCGGATGTCCTCGTCGCGCTGGCAAGCCGTGGTGAGAGGAGCGCCGGTGAGCTCGTGATCGAGCTTCTCTTCACAGCCGCCGTCCTGGTCCTCATGGTCGGCCTCCTGCTGCGATGGGGGCTCGTCGCGGTCTTCTGCATGGCCATCGTGGGCCTACTCGGTCACCGCCTCGCTCCGACCTCCGACTGGGCCGCCTGGCACGCTCAGCCCGCCATTCTGTGCACCGTCGTCGTTGCGGCGCTGGCCGCCTATGCCGCCTGGGCCTCGATCCGCGGCTGGAGCCTCCCGGCGGGTGGGGAACGCTCGCGAGCGGAGGCCCAGAGCCTTCGCGCAGGACAGGGATCGCCACCGGCCGCCTCCAGGAGCGCAAGGCGCCTTGCGGCGCTCGGCGGCACGCAGAGGATGATCCGGGCAACTCGCGACTCGCCGGCGCGCTCCAAGCGGGCGAGGTTTGGTGCCATCCGTTCGTGATCGGTGAGCTTGCCTGTGGGAATCTCAGAAGCCGCAAGGAGATCCTAGTGCTTTGGCTGCGGAACTGGAGCGCCTCCCAAATGAAAGCAATTCCATCGTTAGCAGTGGCCTTGGTCCTGGCGACCCTCGGCTCGGAGAGGTCGCCAGTGAGCGTCTGTGAGGAATTTTCGAGAGACACCAGGCAAATCCAGCCGCGGTGGTTGCGGAATTACAGGCGCTACTAAACGAGACAAACGAGCTGATGCGCATAGGAACTGTGAGCGAGCTATCCTTGAGGGAATGTTCGGCGTGAGGGTCGGTGACTGAACAGTAAAGCTTTTCTGTGGAATCGCTGTAGAATTCGATGAGCGTTACCAAGCAGCCGCCGCCCTGGCACGCAGCTTGCTACACGGAAGGGAGTATGAAGAGTCGTTGCCGTTCATCTAGCTGGAGGCGGGTAGGCCTGGCTTCGAGCGCCCTTCTGTCCATTCTTGCAACGATTAATAGCGTCGGATCTGCAGAGGTACTGAGCAGAGATGACCGAATCGAAGCTCGTCGTGCCATCAATGCAATCTACTTCAAACACCAACAGGGGCAGAAAGCAGAGTTCGAGGATTCCATCTCTCTGGTTGTGTCAGCCGATCAAGTTGATCGTGCACTAGTTCAAGAGGTGTTATTGGCAGAGCGCTGGGGCATAACCATCAATGCTCCCATGCTGACGGCAGAGCTGGAGAGAATACTTAAGCATACGAAGATGCCGCAAAGGCTCCAAGAGGTATTTGACGCTCTTAGTAACAACTCAGTGTTGGTTCAAGAGTGCTTCATCCGACCGCTTCTTGTCGAGCGACTCAGTAAGCGCCTTTTCGCGTCGGATCAACACCTCGGTGCATCACAGGACACTATGAGTGAGAGCGTTGACAGAATTCGGACCGAATATCCTATCGACATGATAACCTGGAATAGCTGGATTGAATCGGCCATTGGTAGAATTCGGCCGAATACCGTGATGATGGAGACGATTGCTCAACCGACTTCGTTGTCGATTCAGATAGCGAACACCGCCTGTGACGCTGATGATACATGGTCCCCATCAAGTCTCGGCAACGCCCCAGAAGGGAGAGAGAAACACGCGGCTGTGTGGACGGGAACACAAGTGTTGATCTGGGGCGGTCTTAACGCGGACCGTATCGGCGTTCGGAATGGTCTTAGCTATGACCCATTGATCGATATGTGGGGAATACCTAGTTCACAGAACTCTCCAAGTCCGCGAGAGGCCCCTACGGCTATCTGGACCGGCGACCGCATGATTGTATGGGGGGGACTAGATCGCGGGAACCCAGTCAATTCTGGCGGGATCTACGATCCGGCGACAGACCAGTGGAATGAGCTGTCCGAGGAGAACGCGCCGGCAGGAAGAAGTGGGCACACTGCGATATGGACCGGAACGGAGATGATCGTCTGGGGTGGTCTTGGTCACAGCGGACAAGTGTTCGCCACAGGAGGGCGATACGATCCGGAGGGTCGGAAGTGGACTTCCATATCAGAAGTGAATGCTCCGGTGTCTCGAGCATCTCATACAGCAGTGTGGACAGGAAGCGAGATGATTATCTGGGGAGGTTCCTCTCTGATACCAGGCGGCTCACGTTATGATCCTGAGAGAGACGCATGGAGCCCAATGAGTCGGAGCGCTGAGCCATCACAGAGACAGAAGCACACAGCCGTATGGACCGGCAGCGCAATGATAGTATGGGGGGGGCTGGGTGGAGGATCTTCGGGAGGGATTTACGAGCCTAATTCAGACCGCTGGAGGACAACATCCAGCGTCAATGCACCGGCAGCCCGGTTCGATCATAGCGGCGTGTGGACAGGTAGTAAGTTGATCATTTGGGGAGGAGAGGCACTTCTGCCATTTGTCGGAAAGTTCAGATCGGGCTCGCTTTACGATTTAGCTACCGACACATGGCGGAACGTCAGTGCAGAGAGCGCGCCCTCCGCTCGAAGTCGGCATATTGGCGTCTGGACAGGTGAGCAACTCGTAGTCTGGGGAGGGAGTGCCACGTTAGACTTTAAGGTGTTGACGACCGGTGCTCGATACGATCCCTTGACGGACAGATGGACACCCACCAGCGGGACATCCAATGGACCGACTGATAGACTACATCACTCAGCTGTCTGGACGGGAAGCCATCTTGTAGTGTGGGGTGGATTCGATGGCAATGAGGAGTTGAATTCTGGTGGGCGGTATGATCCAATTAGCGACTCTTGGCTACAAACCGCTGTGGAAGGCGCTCCTGAAAGACGGCTTTTGCATCGTGCGGTGTGGTCAGGTAAGGAAATGCTAATTTGGGGAGGTCAGAATCGAGACGGAGGCCGTCTTCACAGACTAGACTCGGGTGGCCGCTACGACCCATTGCTGGATAGATGGACAGCGATAACAAAGCTCGGGGCACCCAGTCCACGGGCGTTGCACTTCGCCGTATGGACCGGTTCAGAGCTTATCGTATGGGGGGGGTGGAATGGTCAAGAGTATCTCAATACCGGGGCCAGTTACGATCCAGTTGACGATGGATGGCAAGGTATTCCGACCCTGAATGCACCTGACCCTCGTGGGGATCACACTGCGGTGTGGACTGGTAAAGAAATGATAGTGTGGGGAGGAGAGGGAGCATCTCCGCTGCATGCTCTGGACACGGGTGGTGTGTTCACCCCGAGCGAACAAGTGTGGAGGGCCGTCAGTGCGCATAATGCACCGACTGGGAGATCTCAGCATAGCGCGGTGTGGGCATCTGGTGAAATGATCATTTGGGGAGGGAGAAATGGCACTATTACCCTGGCAACTGGAGCACGTTATGAGCCTCTGACGGATGTATGGAGGGCGGTATCTGATCTCGGAGCCCCTGAAGGAAGGTCGCTGCACTCTGCGGTGTGGACTGGCGCTGAGATGGTGATATGGGGTGGTTTGGATGTAGAGGCATTTCGTGCATTCAACGGTGGTCGGAGATATAGCCCTTCACGTGATCTGTGGAGTGTCATCTCCAATGTAAATGCCCCTATTGGACGGTGGAGTCACATAGCGACATGGGTTGATGGGATGATGTTTGTATGGGGAGGTGATGCTGGAGTGGCGCTTGGGACTGGGGGAATATACCATATTGCCAATGTTGAGGATGAAGATTCGGACGGAAGCCGAATCTGCGATGGTGACTGCAATGATTCGGACCCGCACAAGTATCCTGATGCAATGGAAGCATGTGATGGCCTTGATAACGATTGCGATCAAAGTGTACCACTGGAAGAAATGGACATAGATGGTGATGGTGTATCGATGTGCGAAGGTGATTGTAATGACAATGATGTTGATATCAACCCAGAGGCTGTTGATATCCCGGGCAACGTGATCGACGAAGATTGCGATGGGGCTGTTAACTGCGATCCTGGTGTAGGTTCTAACGGGCAATACCTCCATTGTGTGTCTAAAGCGTGCCGTCTCCTTATTGCAACTGGCGATCTGACTCGTCAAGAGTGCAAGATCATAATAACTACTGCGACGCGCTATCGCGGTGCGAGTGAATAATGACGATCTGGCAGGATAGTCTCACCCCGTTCTCGCCGAACCCGGGAGGCCTCGATGGTCCGACAAGTGTCGTGGAGTGCTTGGGCAGGCGGGGAGGCAACGGCAACTGAGATGACCCCAGTATGCTACTGCAGTTCCAATCTGGCCGCCTTCGCGATCAAAGCGTCGCACTCCGGTCGCGTGACGTCGCCCTGCGCGACCAGAACCTCGCACGCCCGCGCGACGCACGACATGTACTGGCCACGACTTTTCCACCCTCCGCCGGGATCGCAGGCGACAAAACCATCGCAGTTCTCGTCAGCAGTGTTCCCGGGGAGATCGAGGGCAGTCGGATTCGACTTCGGGTCGACGTCATCGCAGTCACCGCCGCAGACTCTAAAACCATCCTCATCGCCGTCTCTCTCTTCGTTCGGCACTACATCGTCGCAGTCATTGTCCTTGCCGTCGCAGAGCTCTGGTGCGCCTGAATGAACGAGCGGATCGGACTCGTCACAGTCACCTGAGCAGGACGTCAGGCCGTCACCATCGCTATCATCGGACTTTACAATTACGTAGCGACCCCCAGTGGATAGTCCTCCTACTCCATCCCAAACGATGCCGTGCGTCCCCGTCCACACGAGGGAATGACTTGTACGAGGTGAGGGAGCACCGATAGTTGCTGTGGAGCGCCACATGTCCAACAATGGGTCGTAGCGACCTCCAGTAGCAAGTAAATCGCTGCTCGTATGCGCTCCGCCCCACACTAAGGCTCACCATCAAGCATACTACGCTGAAGTGAGACTCCTATGACCTGAAGAACCGAACCGTCACGCGGGTAGCGCCCTACTTGGTTCCGATCGCCGGCGGCACTTCGTCCAGAGAAAAGGCTCCGAGTCGATACCGGCATGCGGCTCAAGGAGGTCGTGGGGCTCCGGTGGGATGATGTTGATCGAAGCGCCGCTGTCCTGCACGTCCCTGAGGACACTAAGACGGGGCGACGGGACATCCCGATGTCCGGGACTGTCCAGGAGATCCTCTCCAACCGCGTCAGGCATCTTCTGTCGCTGATGGTCTTCGTGGACGCGGACGGGAGGGACTATACGTCCGCGACTCAGCGTGACCGGGTCAGCCGCACGACCTAGAAGGCGATGACGGACGCAAGGGTCATGGACGCCTCCTTCCATACCCTTGGTCATACGGCGGCAGCCTGGATGATCCAGGCGGGTGTCACGCTGTACGAGGTTCAGAACATCCTGGGCCATTCGACGCCGTCGCTAATGCCCACCTGCAGCCCGGGCACCTTCGGAAGGCCGTCAGGGCTCTGGACCGAAAGCTCAACCCTGTGAAGAGCGGCCCTTCATCCAAGAAGGCGGCAGAGTAGGTGCTCGCATGGACACCCAGATGGACACCCGACCCTCCAACTCATCTGGGCCTCACTCTTTCTCTTCCTCCAAGTCGCTGAAAACGCTGGTGCCGGAGGCGGGAGTCGAACCCGCACACCTCGTGAGAGGTGGGGGATTTTGAGTCCCCTGCGTCTGCCAGTTCCGCCACTCCGGCAAGAGGCGGATTATAGCGCCATAGCCGGGGACTGGCGGCGGGAGGTGAGTTGGTCCCCGTGGCGGGCGGCGGAGTCGCGGCCGAGATGGGCGGACCGGGTCCCCTGTCAGTCCTTCCCGGGTTCGTCCTCCTCCACGTCCTCTTCCTTCTCGGTGGCCGGGGTGCTCTTGTCATCGTCCGGCAGGACGCTCCCTTCCAGATCCTTGGTGTTCTCGGCGGTGTCTTCGCGGACGACCTCGATCTCCTCGGCCTTGCCCTTCTCGTCCTGGACGACGACGACCTCGACCTTCCCCCCATCCTTTTCGATGATCTTCGTTTCCTTGACGATCACGACACGGTTGTCCGGCATCAACAACTCCCAGCCCACCGCGAGGGCCACTGGAGCCACCCAGACTCGGCGTCCTGCGACTGTGCGCCAGAACACCTGGCGGAGCCACCGATTATAGGACCGAAGTGGGCTTCCGTCGTCTGTGCCGACCCCTTCCCTTTTGCGCGCAGGGGCCGTTCAAGCTTTTCTCAAGGCAGTGGCCCGACCCTCAGGCGTGGCCGAGGCGCCTGGACGCCGGGAGGGCATGCCGTGGGGATGATCCACTTCGTGAACATCTACCGCCGGCAGCGGGGGTCGGCCGAGGAGTACCGCTTCCTCCTGGCCGAGACGTCCGCATCGGGAGGCCAGGCTCTGGCCCAGGCAGGCCGGATCGTGGATGCCCTGCGGCGGGAGTTCGCGGACTACGAGTTCGTCATCGTGAGGGGCGCGGCATCGCTGAGGGACGGCTCGGAGGGGTGAGTGCCGCGGCCGCGTCGCCGAGCATGCTCACCACCATCCGCCCCAACGACTCCAGCTCCTCGAGGTTCCTCGGCTTCTGGAGGTACATGTCGGCTCCGGCGACCTCGCACGACCGGCGATCGCGCAGGTCGTCCGACGACGTGAGGATGAGGACCTTCGTGTCCTGGTAGAGGGGGTTCGCGCGGAGGGCCTTCAGCACTTCCTTCCCATCGAAGCCGGGGAAGTTCAGGTCGAGCAGGATGACATCGGGCTGCGGGCACGCAGGGCCGGCGGGGCCTCCTGTGGCCATGGCCATGGCCTGCTCGCCGTCGGAGATCACTTCCAGCTCAACCGGTACTTTCGAGTCCTCGAGGGCGATCCGGAGCATGAAGACGTCGGCCGGGTTGTCTTCGACGATCATCAGCCTGGCGGCTCGGCCTGCTGGGTGGGGACCTGCTTCACGACCGGACATGCCGCCGGCTCCTCTGCCAAGGCAGCGGGGACCCATCCCGAAGATGCGGTGGGCGATGCCGCTCCGTCCCCGCGCGGAGAAAAGTCACACTTTACTCTCTCCGGCAGCCGTGGGCCATCAGGTTGATTCCTGATTCTCCGGTTGCCCCGCTTTTCGGCCGAGTCGTCTCCCGGCAGCGGGACTCCCTTGCCGCCGCCGGCCCGGGGCTTCATCTTCTCCTGTCCCTGCCCTTCCTGCCGCTCGAGTGGCCGAGCGGCCTTCCCCCCCGAGGGACGCCGCGGGTCCGCAGCCGCGGCGTCCCGCCTTCCGGCGGCTGCCGGCGTCCCGCTCCTCTCCTGGCCCGATGGATCTATCCTGATGGGTCGCGAGCCGGGGCGGGCCCGCCTCTCGCGCGCGACGCGACGTCGCCGCAGGAGCTGCCGGCCGATGCAGACCATCACCCTCCGGTCCCTCGCTGCCACGGCGCTCGCGGCGTGTCTTCTTCCGGCGGTTCCTGCCTGCACCGGGGCCGGGCAGGATCGATCGGGCCGCGAGGAGGCGGGAAAGCTTCCCGATGGGGAGCCCCTCGCCATCCATCCGGAGCTCACGGTCCGGCGGATCGCCCCGGACGCCTACGTGGTGACCCACGATCCGGCCTACAGCTCGAACGTCCTGATCGTGAGGGCCGGCGATGGGACCGTCGTCATCTGCTCGTCGCCCTTCGACACGGAGGCGACCAGGGCCATGCTCCGCTGGATCCGCGGAGCGCTCGCGCCCCGGAGCATTCTGGCCGTCAACCCTCACTACCACCCGGACGGAACGGCGGGCAACGAGGCCTACGCCGGTGAGGGCGTCCGGACCTACGCGAGCGAACTGACCCAGAAGTGGCTGGGGGACCATGGAGCACGCGTCCGCGACGAAGCCGCGGGCATCCTGCGCGACGCGGCCCTCGCCACCAGGGTGGCGCCACGCGGATCACGCCGGCGGCGCACACCTTCAGGGCAAGCGAGCCGTTCACGCTCTCCCTTGGGGATGAAGAGGCGAGGGTCCTGCATCCCGGCCCGGCCCATTCCCCCGACAACGTCGTCGTCCACTTTCCCCGGCGGGGGATCTTGTTCGGCGGATGCATGATCAAGTCCGGCCGCTCGATCGGCAACATCCTGGACGCCGATCTGGAGCACTGGGAGGAGGCCGTCCGCTCTCTCCAGCCGCTGGACGCCGGCGTGGTCGTCCCGGGACATGGCGCCGTCGGGGGGCCGGAGCTGCTGCTCAACACCATCGAGGTCGTCCGGGCCGCGCGGCGCGACGGCGCCCGGCAAGCGCCCTGAAGCTCGGAAGGCGGCTTGCGCCGCTTCCGGGGACACGAAGGGATCGCAGCCTTGGATCGACCCGGGCTCGCACCGCTTCTTGACATCACTGCGGGGACAGTGGTTCCATTGGGCGGTCTCGAGCACGCGGCGTCCCTCCTACCCCCTGCCCGGGGGCCCGCCGGGGGATACAGTCATGAGCGCGCCTGGTGCTCCGCCGCCAAACTCCAGAGCCCGAAAGCGGGCACCGCACGGAGGAAGGACCCTCGCGCGGCGCGGGCTAGGCGGCTTGCGGGGCCGCGCGTCCTGGCTCGGGGCCGCGCTCCTGGTGTTCGGAGTGTCCACCTGGCTGGCCTGGAGGCAGCCGCCGCGCCCCGACCCTCTGAGCGAGCCGGCCCTCTTCAGCGCCGACTGGTGGCTCTTCCCCCGCGAGCGGAATCCCGAGAAGCGGCTGCCGGTCATCCTGTCGGATCTCAACCGGGTCTTCATCCTCCCGGGGACCACTCTGGCCTGGGCGGTCGGCAGCGGCGGGATCATCCTGCACAGCCCCGACGCCGGCAGGACCTGGGTGCAGCAGAGCCCGAAGCCGGCTCGTCCCGCCGGCGGGGACGCGGCGGCATCCTCCGTGGGCAGCCTGGTGCGCGGAGGTCGTCCGGCGGCGGGGTGTTCTTCTCGCCGCTGTTCGCCGCACCCCAGCAGCTTCCAGATCCCAAGCGGGCTCGTCCCCTTCGCGCTCGCGGCGCTGCTCGTGGCGGCGGGTCTCTGGATGGGAAGGCATGCCGGGCCGGGACCCGGTCCCGCGCAGGGAGCCGGGCCGGTCCGCGACCAGGCCGCCGCGCCGGGAGCGCCGGCTTCAAGGAGCCCGGCTCCGGAGGCAGGGGATGCCGGCGAGCCGGTCCGGAGCTCCGGCGCACTGAGCGTCCCGCCCCCCGGGCATATCGAGGCCCGGTCGGGCAGGCCCCGGTGAGGAGCCATCGCCGCGGCCCTGGCGTTGCTGCTGGCGGCGGGGGCATGGGCTCTGTCGCTGAAGCCGGGAGCGGTGCTGAGCGACTCGCCCAAGTTCAAGGAGGCGCTGCGGATCTGGCACCCGGTCGTGCGCGCCCGAAGCCGCGCTCCCCGGTCGATCAAGCGGTTCCTCAACCGGGTTCGCTACTACGCGATGCGGCAGGGGGGCGATGTCCCCGATCCTGCTCCCAGCAGCCGTCTGCTGCGGCTGTTCCAGCGCCGGACGGCGCCGCCGGAGCCGTCTGCCCGGGACGACAGGATCCACGGGGAAGTGCTGGTGGCCCTGGGCGCCATCCAGCATCTGAATCCCGACCTGCTTGCCTCCGAACAGCATTGGAACAGCCTTCTTTCGGGCGTGGGCGTGGAGTCCCTGCCCGCCGGCACCAAGGAGGCGGCTCTGCTGCTGCGGCGCATCCTCGAGGACCACAAGGCCCGCTTCGGCGACTGGCCTCCTTCCCAGGACGTCCGGCGCCGGCTCCTGGAGATGTCGGCGGGGATCCGGATCGGATAGCCGTCCGCGCTCGGGTGGGGGGGAAACCGGGCGGATCGCGGTATAATGCCGGTCAGCGGGAGGTCCGATGACCGGCACGCGGGTGGAAGAAATCCTCAGGCAGGACGCCATCCGGACGATGCGCATCGAGCCGGTGGCCTCCATCCCCCCCTCCACGCGGCTGCACGATGTCGTCGCGGTGATGCAGAAGCGCCGCGTGGCGGCCGTGGTGATCAGCGAGGCGGAGCGGGTGGTGGGGATCTTCACGGAGCGCGATCTGCTCAACCGCATCGTCGGACTGGCCCTCAACGACCAGCTCACCATCGGCGAGGTGATGACGCCGAACCCTCTCACGCTCTCTCCCGACGATCGCATCGCCGACGCCATCCGCCTGATGACCCAGCACGGCTACCGGCACGTCCCCCTGGTGGACTCCCGGGGGCGCGAAGCGGGAATCATCTCCGCGCGCGACATCGTGGAGTTCGTGGCCCGGCACTACCCAAAGGAGGTCTTCAACCTCCCTCCCGATCTGCGCCAGACGCCGCGGCGCCCCGAGGGGGGCTAGCGATGATCTGCCCGGACTGCGGGTTCGACAACATCCAGGGGGTGTTCGCCTGCGAGGAGTGCGGCCGCGACCTGGCAGGGTTCGATCTGCCGGAGGCCCAGCCGATGGTGGGCCTGCAGCGCCACATCATGCGCGATCCGGTCCGGCGTGTGGGGCCGCTCAAGCCTCTGGTGGCCGCGACCTCGGCGACGGTCTGGGACGCCATCCGCATCATGCGCGAGGGGCGCCACGGCAGCGTTCTGGTGGTGGACCGGGCGGCCGGGGAGCAGCTCGTGGGGATCTTCACCGAGCGCGACGTCCTGATGAGGGTGTGGGGCTCGGGTCTGGACATCAACGCCACCCCCGTCAGCCAGGTCATGACCAGGGAGCCGGTGGTGCTGCGCGAGGACGACGTCCTGGCGCACGCCATCCACCTGATGGCCATGCGGGGGTTCCGGCACATCCCCATCGTGCGCGACGACCGGCCGATCGGCTTCGTCTCGGTGCGGGGGATCCTGCGCTACATCGCCCAGCAGGTCCTGGCGGATGAGTGAGCGACGACTCCGCCGCGGGAGCGCCCTCCTCGCGGCGGCCGCGGCGCTGGCTGCCATCCTGGCTCCCGCCCATTCCCACGACCAGGGCGGCCGGTCCCAGACGAAGCCGGCGGAGCAGCACGACCACCAGCGCGATCACCAGGCCACGGCCGACCACCCCTTCGACGACGTCGAGAAGTGGGTGCGGATCTTCGAGGCCCCCGAGCGCGCCGCCTGGCAGAAGCCGGCCGAGATCCCGGGAGCTCTGGGGGTCGAGCCGGGGATGGCCGTGGCCGACATCGGGGCGGGGACCGGCTACTTCGGGCCGCACTTCTCCCGGGCGGTGGGGCCCGAGGGGGTGGTGTACGCCGTGGACCTGGAACCGAAGATGGTGGCGTACATGGAGGAGCGCTTCAGGAAGGAGGGGCTCTCCAACGTGCGGCCGCAGCTCGGGGCGGCCGACGATCCGAAGCTCCCCCAGGCGGGCCTCGATCTCATCTTCCTGTGCGACACCTACCACCATGTGAGTGGCCGCGTGGAGTACATCGCGAAGCTGGGCCGGGCGCTCAAGTCCGGGGGCCGGGTGGCCATCGTCGACTACCACAAGCGGGAGCTTCCTGTGGGGCCGCCTCCGGAGCACAAGCTGGCCCGCGAGCAGGTGATCTCCGAGTTCGCCGAGGCAGGGTGGGTGATGACCGGCGAGAGGGACCTTCTTCCCTACCAGTACGTCCTGATCTTCGCGCCCCGCTGAGCCTCTACGCCTCGCGCAGCGCCGTGATGATGGGCATGGTGGCGGCCCTCATCGCGGGGATGACCCCCCCCAGCGCCCCCAGAATCACGCCCATCACCACGCCGGCGATCAGGATCTGCGGGCTGGCCCGGAAATGCCAGGTCACGTCGGTGAAGGTGGAGAAGTTCACCGTGGAGAAGGTCATCCGCTGGAGGAACACCGCCGGCACGCAGGCGGCCGCCGCGCCGGCCAGGCTCAGCAGCACCGACTCGAGCATGAAGCTCTGGAGGATGGAGAGGCGCGAGAACCCCAGCGCCCGGAGCGTGCCGATCTCCCTGGTCCGGGATCCGACGAAAGCGAACATGGTCACCATGGCTCCCATCACCGCCCCGAGGGAAAAGAGGAAGATGAGCACGCTCCCGAGAATGTTGATCAGATCGGCCAGCGACTGGGAGGAGGCTTCATAGTAGGCGCGCTCCGCCTTCACCTCGACGTTCAGGCGAGGGTCGGTCTCCAGCCTGGCCTTCAGCGCCGGCAGGTCCAGGGCAGGGTCCTTCATGGTCAGGGTGACCGAGGAGTAGCCCCCCTGGCGGCCGAACGCCTCCGTCAGGAGCTGGGCGTCCCCCCACAGCTCCGACTCGAAGGCCGAGCCCCCGGCCTCGAAGACGCCGACCACCCGCCAGTCGATCCCTCCCATGGGGATGATGCCCCCCACTTCGCACCCCTGGAAGCCGCGCGCGGCGCTGCGGCCGGCCAGGATCTCGGGGGCCCCGAAGCTGGGGGTACGCCCTTCGATCACCTTGAGCTGGGGCCTCACCGCCAGGGACGACGGGCTGATGCCGCGCACGGTCACGTTGGAGCCGGATCGGGCGTTGGTCTGCCCGCGCCGCAGGAGGTTCACCCCCACCACCGCCTCGGGGGTCACCAGCCGCCGGCCATCGGGGCCGAGGGCTATCTCCGGGGAGGTCTGGATCACCGAGACCGACTCCAGGTTGAGGCCGCTCATGGTCTCGGACTGGGAGTTCTTCCGCAGCACGATGGCATTGGCCGGCGAGCCGCTGGTGATCATGGCGTGCTCCAGTCCGTGCACCAGCATCATGACGATCAGCAGCACGCCGACGGCCATGGCGATGCCGGCCATGGTCAGCAGGGTGCTCACCTTGCGCGCCCAGAGGTTCCTGAGGTTGTACACCAGGGGGATCTTCATCCTGCGCTCAGCCCACCCGCCGCAGCGAGTCCACGATGGAGAGCCGCGCCGCCCTCACGATGGGCACGGAGGAGGCGGCCAGCCCGGCCAGCATGGCCAGCCCGATGGACACGGCGATGGTGACGCCGCGCAGCTCGAAGACCGGAAAGATGGAGCCCATGAGCTCCTCGATCCGGGCTCCCATCACCGCCACCAGGCCGAAGGCCAGCACGCACCCGGCGGCGGCGCCCAGGAAGGAGATCACCGCGGCCTCCCCGCCGATGAGGAGGGTCAGGTGCGAGGCCCGGAAGCCGAGGGTCTTGAGGACCCCGTACTCGGTGATCCGCTCGCGGGCGGCCATCATCATGGTGTTGGCCATGATGAGCAGGATGATGCCGATGACGATGCCGGAGGCGACCTGGATGATGGTGAGGATGCTCCCCATCATGGACAGGAACGACTTGTTGAACTCCTTCTCCGTCTCCGTGAGGGTCGGATTGGAGGAGTTGATGAACAGGGCGTCGACGGCATCGCTCACCTCGGCGTTGCGCGACGGGTCCTGGACGCCCACGACCCACCAGCCGACCTGCGATCCGACGCCGGCCGCCTGAAGCCTCTCGTCGATGAGCCGCCAGTGGAAGAACATCGCCGTCTCGTCGGTGGAGCGCTCGCGGCCGGTGTAGATGCCTTTGATGATCAGCTCCCAGTCGCCCGAGAAGATGGTCCCGGTCAGGACGATCCGATCCTCCAGCTTCCAGCCGAACCGCTCGGCCAGCTTGCGCCCCACCACCGCGCCGCGCCGCTCGGCCAGCCAGGCCTGGCGCTGCTCGGCAGAGAGCTGGAACTCGGGATAGAGGTCGAGGTACTCGGGGCTGACCGCGATCTGCCCGAAGAACTGCTTGGGGTCCTTGTAGTACCCGCCGAACCAGATCCCCTGGTTCACCTGCGTCACGCCGGGCACGGCGGCGATCTTCTCCTTCTGCGACACCGGCAGCAGATTGAACAGCGACACCCTGTGCCGCGTCACCAGACGGTTGTCGCTGGAGGCCTCCACCCCGATGTTGTAGGCCACCAGCACCGTCTGCAGGAACGAGTAGGCGATGACGGCCACGGCGATGACCGCGACGGTCAGGAGGGTGCGCAGCTTGTTGCGCAGGCCGTTCTTGGCCATCAGCAGGAGGATCTGGGGCATCAGGAGAGGGTCCCCTTGTCCAGGTGGCGCACGCTGTGAGCGCGCTGGGCCGCCCGGGGGTCGTGGGTGACCATGATGATGGTCTTCTTGAACTCGCCGTTGAGCCTGTCCAGGAGCATCAGGATCTCCTCGGCGGATCTGGCGTCCAGGTCGCCCGTCGGCTCGTCGGCCAGCAGCAGCGTGGGGTCGGTCACCACCGCCCTGGCGATGGCCACGCGCTGCTCCTGCCCTCCGGAGAGCTGGCGGGGGAAGTGGTCCATCCGGTCCTGCAGCCCCACGATCCCCAGCGCCGCGCGCACGTGCTGGTCGCGCTCCTTCTTGCCGAGTCGGGTGAGGGTGAGCGGCAGGGCCACGTTCTGGTAGGCGGTCAGCACGGGGATGAGGTGGTAGAACTGGAAGATGAAGCCGATGTGGCGTGCCCGCCAACGGGCCAGCTCCCCTTCGCCCAGAGAGCTGATCTCGACCCCGGCCACCTTCACGCTGCCGCGGCTGGGCCGGTCGATCCCGGCGATGAGGTTGAGCAGAGTGGACTTGCCCGAGCCGGAAGGGCCCATGAGGGCCATGAAATCACCTTCCGCGACGGTGAGGTCGATCCCCTCCAGGACCGGGATCTTCAGCGTGTCGCGGAAGTAGTGCCTGGTCACCCCTTGCAGCCGGACGACCTCGGAGCCCGCTCCGGAGGCCGCGCCGCGGACGGCGGTGGACTCCTGCTCGACACCCATGGTGAGGCCCCTCCTCCGGGCCGGGCACGCCGGCCGGCAGGCGGCAAGCGTCGGAAGGGGCCACTTTAACGCGGGGCCGCCGGAGCAGGCAAGATGGGGAGCGATGAGAGTGCGAGGTCAGCTCGACCGGCCAAGCCGGCGAGGGGTGCGGCGTGTCTGGCGCTCGATGCCGGCGGCCCGGGCCACCCCGTCGCGGTAGGCCAGCCACAGCTCGAGGCTGCGCTCCATGGCCTCCACGCAGAGCATCTTCTCCCCCTCCGCGCGGGCGTGATCCACGACGATCCGCCAGGCCGACCGGCGGTGCCCTTCCTCCACCCTGGCGTGGGCGCGCTTGAGCTTGAGGTACCTGGGGTCGAGGCCGTGGTAGCGCACCAGCGGGTTGTCACGGATCAGATCGCGCTCGGCCTGCTCGGGCGTGGGGGTCCTGACCGGCTGGGAGATCTCCCGCCGGTCGTGCACGCTCCCCTCCACGAAGATGGTGACCACGGCCGCGCCCACCACCCAGGGGAGCTTCGTGGTGGCCTCGTCCAGCCAGTCTCTGTATGCCTGACTTTCGGGGAGGAGCTCGACCGACCGGAACTCGCGCCGGTCGAATCCCAGCCCCTGCATCATGTAAAGAAACAGATCCGGGTGGGGGCCGGTCCCCGACAGCCCCCCGGTCTCCTCTTCGTAGAGGTTCTCGGCCAGGTCGCGGCGCACCTCGGCCACCGGGCACCGGGAATGGATGCGGCTCAAGAGAACCGGGAAATCCCTGACGTAAACATCGTATTCCTGCTGAAAATGCAGCTTGAGCTGGTCCAGGGAGGCGGTCGGGCCGCCGAAGATGGGCCACGCCCAGTGGTCCTTGTGGTCCATGATCCGGAGGAGGGACGCCTTGAGGTCGGTCACGGCCGGGAAGATATTCCCCGGGTCCGTAAGTGTCAAGAAGTGAACCCCTTAGGGGCGAGGGGGCGGTTCCCTGCGCGGTGGGAGGGGACATTGCCCCGATATGTCACATGTCACGGCGATTCCATTGACTTCGGTGGTTTCCTGTATTAGAATAAGCCGTTGCTTTTCAAGGAGTCGCGTCGGGTGTGCAGCCCGGGACACCCGGAGGGAGGTTCGCAGTGATGATCCAGTTCAAGGTCGGAGACAAGGTGGTCTACCCCAACCACGGCGTCGGTGTGGTGGAGCAGATCATGACCGCCTCCAACTCCGGCATCGACAACACCTTCTACAGACTGAGGATTCTCTCGAACGACAGCACGGTCCTCGTCCCGACCACCAACATCACCCAGGTCGGTCTTCGCAAGGTGCTCTCCCGGAAGGACGTGGACAAGGTGTTCAAGGTCCTGCGCAGCCGCAAGATCGAGGTGACCAACGACTGGAAGGGGCGTTTCCAGGAGAACAGCGACAAAATGAGGACGGGCGACATCTTCGAGGTCGCCGTGGTCCTGAAGAACCTGTCGTTCCTCAGCAAGAGCAAGAACCTCTCCTACCGCGAGAGGAAGATGCTGGACAAGTCGAAGTACCTGATCGTCAGCGAGATCGCCGAGGTCGCCAACATGCCCGAGGACCAGATCGAGGCGAAGGTGGACAAGGCGGTCGCCGTGTCGATCAAGGGAGCGGGCGACAACTAGAGGAGGCGCCTTCCCTCACGCCGCTCCACATCCTCCGCTTGACTCCATCGGGCGGCCGGAAGCACGATCCCGGCCGCCCGAAGTTTTTTCGCCGGCCTTGACGGGCCCGAGGGCATGGACGTGAGCGCTCTGTGGCTCCTGGTTCTGCTGGCCGGCCTGCTCGCCCTCTCCGCGATGGTCTCCGCCACGGAGACCGCCTTCTTCAGCCTGCGCCCCTGGCGCGTGGAGCGGCTGCGCAGGGAGCGGCCCCGGGCGGGCGCCATCATCGCCGAGGCGCTGCGCGATCCGCGGGTCTTCGTGGTGAGCGTGATCGTGGGCACCGAGATGCTCAACGTGGCCACCTCGAACCTGGCCGCCATGCTGCAGCGGCGGCTGGCCCCGGGCGGCGCGCCGCCAGGGCTGGCCATCGCCGCGGGAGTGGCGCTGACCTCGGCCGTCATCGTGCTGGTGTGCGACCTGATCCCCAAGTCGCTGGCGGTGTCCTTCCCCGACGCCGCCGCGCTTCGCCTGGCCGTTCCCCTGCGGCCGTTCTTCCGGCTGGTGCGGCCGGTGGCCGCGCCCATCGCCCGGTTCACGTCGTTTCTCACCGAGCCCCGCAGGGCGCGGGCGCCGGCCGGCGGCCCGGCCCCCCTGAGCGAGGAGGACTTCCGGACCCTGGTGGACATCAGCCGCCGCGAAGGGGTGCTGACGCAGAGTCAGACCGAGATGATCGAGGCCGCCTTCCGGCTGGGGGACATCCAGGTCCGGCAGCTCATGGTGCCCCGGCCGGACGTGGTGGCGGTGCGGGAGAGCGCCACGGTGGAGGAGGCGCTCGAGCTGCTGCGGGAGCACAAGCACTCCCGCATGCCGATCTTCCGCGACAGCCTCGACGAGATCACCGGAGTGCTGTACGCGAAGGATCTGCTGGCCCGCCGCCACGGCCTGGCCGCGGGGGAGACGGCCAGGGACCTCGCCCGCCCCGCCGTCTTCGTCCCGGAGGTCATGCGCGCCCGGCAGCTCATCCGCGAGCTGCAGGCGCGCAAGGTGCACCTGGCGGTGGTGGTGGACGAGTACGGGGGGACGGCGGGGGTGGTGACGCTGGAGGACCTGCTGGAGGAGATGACGGGGGAGTTCGCCGACGAGTTCGAGCGCCCCATCCGGGTCTTCCGGCCTCTCAAGAAGCGAGGGACGTTCTGGGTCAGGGCCACCATGCCTCTGCCCGAGTTCAACCGCAGGGTGCGGGCGCGCCTCAAGGCGCCCGGCGTCGACACCGTCGGAGGCTACGTGCTGAAGTTGTCGGGCAGGGTGCCGTCCGAGGGGGACACGGTCTCGGACGGGCAGTTCGTCTTCACCGTGCGTCAGATGAAGCGCCGGCGCATCCTGGTGCTGCACGTGGAGAGGCGCCGGGCGGGACAGGACGCCGGGGCCCGGACGGACGAAAGCCCGGAGGACGCCGAAGGCAGCCCCCCGGGCTCGTCAGGATGAGGTCCGACAGACCTCGGAGAGTCCTTCCCTCTTGGGACCCCATCCCCATTGATGAGGCCTCCAAGAACCCTCCGTGTCTGTCTGGCCTTCCTATACCGCGGGCCTGACGGGTTGTCAAGCCGGGATCCGCGCCAGTCAAGGCTTTCAGAGGAAAGCGAGGGGGGTCGTGGACCACGCGGTGCTGCGGGCGGTGGCCGCCGAGCTGGCCGAAGGGCTGTCCGGCCAGCCGCTGGCCGACGCCGCGCAGCTCGACGCGCACAGGTTCCTGCTGCGCTTCGAGGCGCCCCCGTTCCCCCGGCTGCACGTGGCCATCCATCCGAGGCTCTCGACGATCCATCTGGCCCGGGGGATCAAGGCGCCCGCGCCGACCGAGCTGGCCTCCGAGCTGACGCGGCGCCTGGAGGGTCGCAGGGTGGCCGGCGTGGAGAAGCCGCGCTCGGAGAGGCTCCTCGTCATCCGCTTCGAGGACGGACAGTCTCTCGTGGCCGAGCTGATGGGGAAGGCGTCGAACCTTCTGCTGCTGGATGGGGAAGGGAGGATCGTGCGTTTCGCCCGCAGCCACCTGGGCGCGTTCCGGCGGCCCGAGCCGGGCGTCCCCTACGAGCCCCCTCCCGCTCCCTCGCGGTGGAGCGCCCCGGACGCGGAGTCGATCGGGGAGGAGGCGTTTAGGGACCTCCTGGCGCGCGATCCGGAGGGAGGGCCGGCGCGCGCCGCCTGGCTGGCCGACTCGATCCCGGCGATGAGCGCGCTGGCGGCCCGCGAGGTGGAGCACGCCGCCCGCGAAGGGGAGGACCCCTGGAAGGCCTTCGCCGCGCTGCGGGAAAGGCTGGGGCGGCGGCCTCCGGAGCCGGTCCTGTACGCGCCGGCGGGGGCGGGGGAAGGGGGCGGTCCGGAGGAGGCCGATCCTCTCGACCCGCGCCGGCTCTTCGCCTTCCCTGTGCCGCTGCGGCACGCGCGCGACATGAATCTGGTCGAGCAGCGCTTCGTGACGGTCAACGAGGCCGAGGCCGCGGCGACCGCCCTGATGCTGCGCCACCTGGCCTACGCGGGGCTGCGACAGTCCCTCTCCGCCCTGCTGAGGCAGGAGGCCCGGCGGGGACGGGAGGCCGCCGGCGCCCTGCAGCAGGATCTGGCCAGAGCGCGGGACGCGGCGGCTATGGACCGCCGGCGCGGGGAGCTGATCCTGGCCGGGCTGGCGAAGGCCTCGCGCCGGGGAGCCTCGGTGCGCGTGGTCGATCACTACGATCCGGAGGGGAAGGAGATCGAGATCCCGATCGATCCGAAGCTCGACCTCAAGGCGAACGCCGAGAAGTGCTTCCGCTCCGCGCGGCGGGCCGGCCGGGCGCTGGCCATCATCCCGGCCCGGCTGGAGGCGGCCCGGGAGAGGGCCGGGCGGGCCGAAGTGGCCCTGGCCCGCCTCGAGGAGGCCCGCACCCGCGCGGCGCTGGAGGCGCTGGAGAGGGAGCTGCAGGCGGAGGGGATCGTCAAGGCGCTGCGGCGCGAGGATCGGGAGGAGGTGGGGCGCGCGGCGGCCTACGTCCCCGTGCGGGAGTTCGTCACCCGCGACGGCTTCACCGTGGTGGCCGGGCGCAGCGCGGCCGACAACGACCAACTGACGTTCAAGGTGGCCGCGCCCCACGATCTGTGGCTGCACGCGGCCGGGTACCCGGGGGCCCACGTCATCGTGAGGAACCCCCGCCGGCTGCCCGAGCTCCCCGAGACGACGGTGCGCGAGGCGGCGGCGCTGGCGGCCTTCCTCAGCCAGGGAAAGGACGAGAAGGAGCTGGACGTCCACGTTGCCTGGAGGCGGCACGTCCGCAAGGGACGCGGGATGTCGCCGGGGATGGTCGTGCTCAAGCGGCACAGGACGGTGCGGGTGGCGCCGGCCCTGCCGCGCGCGCATTGACCCTCTCGTCGGGGCTGTAGTAGCCTGCGGCCTCGCCGCGGTCATCGTCGGGAAGCGCGCGGTGCAGGGACAGGAAGGATGAAGCGCGCCCTCAGGATGGTCGTCAGCGTGGTCGTCGCGGCCGTCTTCCTGGGTCTTTTCTTCTGGAAGCTCGACGCCCGCGCCATCCTGCACCATATGCGCGAGGCCAGCCCGGCATGGCTCGCGCTGGCCGTGGCCATGCAGGGTCTCCACCTGGCCCTGCGCACCCTGAGGTGGCGCATCCTGCTGGCTCCGCTGAAGCCCCGGATCGGCCTCTACAACCTCTTCTCCACGACCGCCATCGGCTACCTGATCAGCTTCGTCTTCTTCCGGGTGGGGGAGGTCCTCAGGCCGGTGATGCTGGCCCAGCGCGAGGGGCTGCCCAAGGCGGGCGCCATCGCCACCTGCGTGCTGGAGCGGCTGATGGACGCTCTGGCCGTGGCCCTGCTCCTGGGGGTCTACCTCGTGTTCCTGTTCGAGCCGCCTGCCGCCGGCACCGGGGAGCTGGACATGGAGCAGGTGCGCCGGGCGGGGCTGCTGCTGGGCGGGCTGATGCTGGCCGGGCTCCCGGTCCTGTACGCGGGAGTGCACTACAGGCACCGTCTGCTGGCCTGGGTGGACCGGCGCCCGGCCGGCTCGCCGGCGATGCTGCCGAGGCTGCTGCACGGGTTCCTGGGGGGCTTCGACGCCATGAAGGGCGGGTGGTCGTTCACCGTGGCCTGGGTGCACTCGCTGGTCATCTGGGTGGGGATCGCGGCCTCCATCTGGGCGTCGCTGGCCGCCTTCGGCCTCGATCTGCGCTTCGCCGACTCGCTGCTGATGCTGTCGCTGCTCAACATCGGCATCGCCGCTCCCACCCCCGGAGGGGTGGGTTCGTACGAGTACATGGGACAGCTCGGACTGACCCAGGTCTTCGGCGTCGAGCCGAACCGTGCGGCGGCGGCCATCCTGGTGACCCACGCCTTCGCCATCGGGCCGGTCATCCTGGTGGGGACCGGGCTGCTGTGGAGAGAAGGGCTGTCGCTGCGCGCCCTGGCCGCCCGGCAGGAGGCTGGGCGAGGGGCCGGAGCCATGGAGGCGCCCCGATGAAGTGCCCTTTCTGCGGCCACCTGGAGGACAAGGTCGTCGATTCCAGGGAGGGGAAGGAGGGGCTGGTCATCCGCCGCAGGCGGGAGTGCCTTTCCTGCAAGCGCCGCTTCACATCCTACGAGCGGATCGAGGAGATCGCCTTCCGGCTCATCAAGAAAGACGGGCGGCGCGAGCCCTTCGACCGCCAGAAGCTGATGACCGGGCTGATCAAGGCCTGCCAGAAGAGGTCGGTCCCCCTCAAGGCGCTGGAGGCGATCGTGGACGAGATCGAGGCGATGCTCCAGGACAGTCCCGACAAAGAGCTGACCACCGACCGTGTCGGGGCCCATGTCATGCTGCGGCTGCGGGAGCTGGACAAGGTGGCCTATGTCCGCTTCGCCTCGGTCTACCGGCGCTTCGAGGAACCGGGCGATTTCTTGGAGGAGCTGAAGGGGCTGCTCGACCAGAAGAAGGCCGAGGAGGCCCGCTGAGGGCCGGATCCGCGGCCCTCCGGGCTTGCGCGGCCCTCCCCCGCCCACAATATTCCGCCCTGCATCCCTACCCGGAGGACTCATGGAGCACAACTTCGGCCCGTACCTGGAGATCGCCCGCATCCAGTCGGAGATGAACCGGCTCTTCGACGTTCTGGTGGAGATCCGGGAAGGGGGAGGCGAGAGCCCGGTCAACGCGTGGATGCCCACCGTGGACGTCCTCCAGACGAGCGAAGGGCTGGTGCTGCGGGCGGAGGTCCCCGGGGTGGACTGCAAGACGCTGAAGCTGTCGGCGGTGGGGGGCGCCCTGGTCATCACCGGCGACCGCCCCCGGACGCAGCCCCAGGGGCAGGTGAAGTTCCACTGCATGGAAAGGATGTATGGCCGGTTCAAGCGGGTCGTCCCTCTGGGCACGCCGATCAACACCCGCGACGCCCGCGCCACGCTGCGAGACGGGGTCCTGGAAGTCTTCTTTCCGAAAGTCTCGAACCGCCGCGGGGAAGAGGTGGTGATCCCCGTGAAGGTGGTGGAGGGGAAGCGATGACCCACGAGGAGCGCCCCGACGATCAGATGAAGATACCGGACAAGCTTCCCGTGCTGCCGCTGCGGGATCTGGTGGTCTACCCCTTCATCATCGTCCCGCTGTCGGTGAGCCGCGACCGGTCGATCTCGGCGGTGGACCACGCCCTGGCCGGCAACAGGATGATCCTCCTGTGCGCCCAGCGGGAGAAGGACGTGGAGAAGCCGGGGGCGAAGGATCTCTACGGCATCGGCACTGTGGCGGTCATCATGCGGATGCTCAAGCTTCCGGACAACCGCATCCGTGTGCTGGTGCAGGGGGTGGCGCGGGCGCGCATCTCCGAGTTCAACGAGGGGCGCGAGTTCCTCAGCGCGTCGCTGGAGAAGATCCCGGAGCCGGGAACGGCGGACAACCTGGAGCAGGAAGCCCTGATGCGCTCGGTGAAGAAGTCGCTGGAGCGCAGCGTGTCCCTGGGCAAGACCATCTCGAGCGAGGTCATGGTGGTGGCCTCGAACCTGGAGTCGCCGGGCCGTCTGGCCGATCTGGCGGCCTCCAACCTGGAGATGAAGATCGAGGACGCCCAGGAGGTCCTGCAGATCCTGGACCCCATGGCCCGCCTGCGGAAGGTCCACGATCTGCTCAACAAGGAGATCGAGCTGCTGACCATGCAGCAGGAGATCAACACCCACACGCGCGAGGAGATCGACCGCTCGCAGCGGGAGTTCTTCCTGCGCCAGCAGATGAAGGCCATCCAGCAGGAGCTGGGAGAAGGCAACGAGCTGGCGGAGGAGATCCAGCAGCTCCGGGACAAGGTGGCCAAGGCCAAGATGCCCCCCAAGGTGCTGGAGGAGGTGGAGCGGCAGCTAGGCAAGCTCGAGCGGATGCAGCCCGACGGCGCCGAGACGGCCACGGTGCGCAACTACCTCGACTGGATGATCGAGATCCCCTGGGCGGTGCAGACCAAGGACAACCTGGACATCCGCAAGGCAAGGGGGATCCTCGACGAGGACCACTTCGGGCTGGAGAAGATCAAGGACCGGATCCTGGAGTACCTCTCGGTCCGCAAGCTCAACAAGAACATGAAGGGGCCCATCCTGTGCTTCGTGGGCCCTCCCGGGGTGGGCAAGACCTCTCTGGGCAAGTCGATCGCGCGGGCGCTGGGGCGCAAGTTCGTGCGCATCTCCCTGGGAGGGGTCCGCGACGAGGCGGAGATCCGGGGGCACCGGCGCACCTACGTCGGGGCGATGCCCGGCAGGATCATCCAGGGGATGCACCAGGCCGGGTCGATCAACCCCGTGTTCATGCTGGACGAGGTGGACAAGCTGGGCGCGGACTACCGGGGGGACCCGTCGGCCGCACTGCTGGAGGTGCTCGACCCGGAGCAGAACAACACCTTCCGCGATCACTATCTGGGAGTGCCCTACGACCTGTCGCGCGTCCTCTTCATCGCCACCGCCAACATGCTGGAGCCGATCCAGCCGGCGTTCCTGGACCGGATGGAGGTGATCCGGCTGAGCGGCTACACCGAGGAGGAGAAGCTGACCATCGCCCGCCGGCACATCATCCCCAAGCAGATCTCCGAGAACGGGCTGAAGGAGACGCAGGTGGAGTTCGCCGACGGCGGGGTGCGGCGAGTCATCGCCGCGTACACGCGGGAGGCGGGGCTGCGCAACCTGGAGCGCGAGCTGGCCACCATCTGCCGAAAGGTGGCCCGCAGGGTGGCCGAGGGAAGCCAGAAGGGGATGGCCAGGCTCACTTCCGCCAACGTGGATCGGTTCCTGGGGGCGCCGCGCATCCTTCCGGAGGAGTCGCTCAAGTCGGACCGGGTGGGCGTGGCCACCGGCCTGGCGTGGACGGCCAGCGGCGGTGACATCCTGTTCGTCGAGGCGACCACCATGAGCGGCCGCGGGACGCTGACCCTGACCGGGCACCTCGGCGACGTCATGAAGGAGTCGGCCCAGGCGGCGCTCTCGTACGCGCGCGCACGCGGGCCGGCGCTGGGGATCCCGGAGAAGTTCTTCCCGTCGCACGACATCCACATCCACGTGCCCGAGGGGGCGATCCCCAAGGACGGGCCTTCGGCGGGGATCACCATGGCGGTCGCGCTGCTGTCCGCGGTGTCGGGGCGGGCGGTGCGGCGCGACGTGGCGATGACCGGGGAGATCACGCTGAGGGGCCAGGTGCTTCCGGTGGGCGGGATCAAGGAGAAGGTGCTGGCGGCCAGGCGTGCGGGGATCAGCGAGGTCATCCTGCCGTCCCTGTGCCGGAGGCATCTGGAGGAGATCCCTTCGCCCATGCGCAAGCAGATGACCTTCATCTTCGTGGACGACGTGGAGCAGGTCTTCAAAGCGGCCATGCTCGGGCGCAACCACCGGGGCCCGGCGATGCGGGGAGACGGCGGCGCCTCGCGAGGCCGTGCCGCGGCGCGGCCGGGGCGCACGGGACGGGCGGCGATCCAGATGCGGGGGCGGTGAAGCGGCCGGCTCCTCGGCCCAGGGTCCCCGCGGATCGGGCTGCGCTCAGAGGTCGCCGTCCCCTGCCGCGCGGGAGCGCGTGATAGTCTGCGCGCCGTGAACCTGAGGCAGCTTGGCGAGCAGGGCTTGCTGGCGCTGATCCGCCGGCGCTTCGGATCGCTGGCGCCTCCTTCCCCCGGCGGGATCGGCGACGACGCGGCGCTGGTGCCAAGGCCCGGGCGCGATCTGCTGGTGGCCACCGACTGCCTCATCGAGGGCCGCCATTTCCGCCGCGAGGAGCCGCCCTATTTCCTGGGGCGCAAGGCGCTCGCGGTCAACATCAGCGACATCGCGGCGATGGGGGGGCGTCCCACCGCCTTCCTGCTCACCTTGGGCCTGCCGGTCGATCTCCCGGTGAGCTTCCTCGATCTCCTCCTGGAAGGGATGGCGAGCGGGGCGCTGGAGCACGAGGTCCCCTTGATCGGCGGGGACACGTCGGTCTCCGGCGGGGGGGTGGTCATCGCCATCACCATCCTGGGGAGGCCCGGCGGCCCTCGGCGTCCCGCGCTCACCCGCTCCGGCGCCAGGCCAGGGGACCTGGTCATGGTCAGCGGAGCGCTGGGGGGCTCGGCGGCGGGGCGGGCCCTTCTGGAGGCCGGCTGGCGCGCCGGACTGGAGAAAGGAGGGAGGCGTCTGGCCGGCGCCCGGCCTCCCGCGCGCCGCCGGGCCCGGCTCCCCGAGGGGACGGCCCCCCTCACCGCCCGCAGCCTCGCCGGCGAGGCGCTGCGCCGG
>DATEEA010000003.1:0-6442 GCA_035281445.1 Candidatus Polarisedimenticolia bacterium | reverse complement strand
GAGGCGCCGGACCGCCTACCCGCCGATGATCCAGCCCACGCCGGCCTGCAGAAGTCCGTCGATCAGCGTGTCGTCCGGATCGTCGTCGGGGAAGACGGCGACAATCTGCGCGTCGGCCCGGATGTTGAACACGTTGCCGATGAAGAAACGCACGCCCCCGCCGCCGAACGCGAGGGGATCGGTCTCGTCGACCTCGTCCTCGAAGCCCAGGAGGTCTTCCACCACGAACTCCAGGCGCTGGAGCCCTCCTCCCACGGTGATGAAGGGCGAGACCGCGGAATCTGGGAGGAAGTTGTACACGTAGCCCGCCTTGAACGTGTCGAGATCGACGTCGCCGCCGAAGAACTCGTCTTCGGTGCTCAGGTGGTCGTAGCTGAACTCCAGCTCGTGCTGCTCGGTGAACAGGATGCCCAGCCGCGCGCCGAAGCCTTCGTCGTTCTCGATGTTGGAGTCGGAGTCGAAGTTGGCGCGGAAGACGTAGGCCCCGAGTTCGATGGCCCCTTTGCGCATCTCGGCCCTCAGCGGATCGAAGCCGAGAAGCGCCGCCGACAGGATCGCAGCCGCCGCAACGAGTGGTCTCTTCATCGAGGTTCCTCCAAGAGTACCCGCCCGGGGGTTCGCAACACAATACGATGCCTCGCTCTCCATTTCAACAAAAGGGCCGTGCGTCTCGTTGACGCTCCGCGGGCCCGCCGCTAGAATGAGGCTTCTCGTCGAACCCCCTCCATCATTCCGGCCCACGGACGGAGTCCGCATGAGCGCTCCCCGAGTCAGGTTCGCCCCGAGCCCCACCGGCTATCTCCACGTCGGCGGCGCCCGCACGGCCCTGTTCAACTGGCTCTACGCGAGACGCGAGAAGGGGGTCTTCATCCTGCGCATCGAGGACACCGATCAGGCGAGGTCCTCCAAGGAGATGGTGGAGGCCATCCTGGAAGGGCTCCGCTGGCTGGGCATCGGCCACGACGAGGGTCCCTACTTCCAGACCGCTTTGCGCGGCGAGCACGAGCGTGCCGCCCTCCGGCTCCTGGAGGCGGGCAGGGCCTACCGCTGCTTCTGCACGGCGGAGGCGCTGGACGCCCGGCGGCAGGCGGCGGAGGCGAACGGCAGGGCCTGGAAGTACGACCGGGCCTGCCTGGCCCTGCCTCCGGGCGACGCGGATCGGCGGGCGGCCGCGGGAGAGCCGTGGGTGATGAGGTTCCGCGTCCCGGAGGGTGTCACCGAGTACGACGATCTGGTGCACGGCCCCACCCGCTTCCAGAACAGCGACATCGAGGACCTCGTGCTGCTGCGCAGCGACGGCAGCCCGACCTACAACCTTTCCTGCGTGGTGGACGACCGCTCGATGCGCATCACCCACGTGATCCGCGGCGACGATCACATCTCCAACACCCCCAAGCAGATCCTCCTGCACGCGGCGCTGGAGGCGGAGCCGCCGCGCTTCGGCCATCTCCCGCTGATCCTGGGTGAGGACAAGAAGCGGCTGTCCAAGCGCCACGGCGCCGTCTCGGTGATCGAGTACCGCAAGAACGGGTACCTTCCCGAGGCGCTCTTCAACTTCCTGGCGCTGCTGGGGTGGTCCCCGGGAGGGGACCGGGAGATCATGACCGTGGCCGAGATGGTGGAGGCGTTCTCGTTCCAGGGAGTGGGCTCCCGCAGCGCGGTGTTCGACCACGACAAGCTGCTGTGGATGAACGGCGAGTACCTCAAGCGCCGTCAGGCCGCGGATCTCGCCGGGCTCGTCCGTCCCTGGCTGGAGAGCGAGGGGCTCTGGTCCGCGGACCTGGAGGACGCCCGCAAGGCCTGGTTCCTGGCGCTCCTCGATCTGCTCAAGGAGCGCTGCCGCCTGCTCCCCGACCTGGCCGGCGCCGCGCGGCCGTTCCTCACCGAGCGGTTCGACTACGACCCGGCCGGGGTGGAGAAGCACTTCACCGCCGGGGCGGCCGGGCGGCTGATCGCGCTGCGGGACGCCCTGGCCGCCCTGCCGTCGCTGGACGAGGGCTCCAGCGAGGCCGTCCTGCGGGATTTGGCCGGGCGGCTTGACGTCAAGGCGGCCGCGCTCATCCACCCCGCCAGGCTGGCTCTCACCGGCCGGACGGTGGGACCCAGCCTGTTCGCGGTGATGGCGGCCATGGGACGCGACGGGGTGCTCCGCCGGCTGGAGCGGGCCGCCCGCGTCATCGAGGCCCCCGCGGGCCCCCGCGACGCGGCACAGGAGCGCGGGTGAGCGACTCCGCGGGCCGGACGGGCGGACCGCGGCGCCCCGACCGTGTGGTGGCCCGGGGCGAGACCACGATCCGCTTCGTGACGCACGAACACGCCTCTCTGGCCGACCCTTTCGGGCCCGAGACGATCCTGACCGCGGCCCACGCCCGCTGGGGGGTCTCCGCCATCATCGTCGTCCACAACACCGCGCGCGGGCCGGCCATGGGCGGGCTGCGCATGGTCCCCGACGTGTCCATCGGCGAGGTGGTCGATCTGGCGCGCGCCATGACCTACAAGAACGCGGGCGCGTCCCTGCCTCTGGGAGGCGGCAAGTCGGCCCTGGTGGCCGAGCCGTCCCGCTACCCCCCGGACTCCGCCGCGCGGCGGGAGCTGATCGCCTGGTACGCAGGGCTGCTGGATCTGGTGCCCGAGTACACGCCGGGGCCCGACATGTTCACCGACGAGCGGGACATGCAGCTCCTGTTCGAGCTGGCGGGGCGGTCGATCGGCCGCCCGGCCGACAAGGGCGGGATCCCGATCGACCTTCTCGGACTCACCTCTCTGGGCTGCGTGGCCGATCTCACCACCGCCGTGGAGCTGGGGCGCCTCCCGTCGGCGGGGGGGGTGCGCGGGCTGAGGGTGTCGATCGAGGGGTTCGGAAACGTCGGCGCGGGGATCGCCCGGCTGCTGGCCATCGACGGCGCGGTCCTGGTGGCGTGCAGCGATCTCCCCGACCCCGCCCGGGACTACGGCGGAGTCATTCACCACCCCGGCGGGCTCGACCTGGCGGCCTTGCTGGCGGCCCGGGCGGCCGGCCGGTCGGTGGTCGACTCGGGGCAGGCCGGTGCCCAGGTCCTGCGGGGAGCCGCCTCCCTCAAGCGGCTCTTCGAGCTGGAGACCGACGTGGTCGTCCCCGCGGCCCGCACCGACACCGTGGACCTCGACGCGGCGCGGCGCATCCGGGCCCTCTGCGTCCTGGAAGCGGCCAACAAGCCGCTGTCGGTGGAGGCGGAGGAGCACCTGCACGGGCGCGGTGTGCTCTGCACCGTGGACTACCTGACCAACTGCGGAGGGATCGTGGCCTGCGCCGAGGAGCTGGACGAAGTCGTGCGGCCGCTGGGGCCGCTCCGGGTCCCCCGGGCCGTGGCCCGCATCGTGCGCACGGTGAGGGCGAACGCCGAGGCGGTGTACGGCCTGTCGGAGCGGGAGGGGATCACTCCCCGGGCGGCCGCGGAGCGCATCGTGGTGCCCCGGATCGCGCCGTCGGGCTCCTGACGGCCCGTCCCGGCCCCGTGACACCGCGGGGACAGCAGGCTATGCTTCTTGACGATTCGAAGGGACGCTGGCTAGAATCGACCCCTTCGCTGCGGGATCGTCCAATGGTAGGACACATGACTCTGGATCATGTTATCGGGGTTCGAATCCCTGTCCCGCAGCCAACCAGCCCGCTCTGAACCCGGCTCTTGGGAGCTTCCATCACGTCATCACCTCAGACGGCCGGCGCCGCCGGCCCCCACCGCGGCCGCTCCCGCCTCGCCCGGTGGGCCATCCGGGCCGGGTGGGCGCTCGTGCTGGCCGGCCTCACCGGCCTCATCTTCGCGGCGAGCTTCTACGTGACCATGCAATGGGTGTTCACGGGCCGGGAGGTGGATGTCCCTGAGCTCGCCGGCGTGACGCTGGAGGAGGCCAGGCTCCTCGCGGGCAGGAGCGAGCTCTACCTGGAAGAGGACGAGCCTCGCTACGACCAGAGCGTTCCCGCCGGGCTGGTCCGGTCGCAGGATCCCCCTGCGGGGGCGACGATCAAGAAGAACAGAAAGGTCCGCGTGAGCCTGAGTCTCGGTCCGCTGGCCGTCTCCATCCCCGACGTCCGGGGCCAGTCGATCCGGACCGCGCAGCTGGCGCTGGAGCGGCTGGGGCTGCGCGTGGGCCACGTGTCGCACACCAGCGACGATCGCGTCCCGGAGGACGTGGTCATGTCCCAGGATCCGCTGCCCAGCGAAGGATCCCAGGCGGAGCTCTCCGGACGCTCGGACGGCGGGGTGGATCTTCTGGTCAGCCGCGGATCCCGGCCCGCCCGGCTGGTGATGCCCGACCTCACCGGCCGGCGGCTGGCCGAAGTGAACGACTTCGCGCGCCGCGCGCGGCTGCGGGTGGGGCCGGTGAGGCGCGAGGCGGCGCCCGGGACGGAGAGGGGGACCGTGGTCCGCCAGTATCCGCCCGCGGGACGTCCCGTCGGCCGGCAGGAGATCATCAGTCTCGTGTTGAGCGATTCGCGATGAGCGCGCCGATCCAAGGCGGCCTGCCGGCCCTGGCCCCATCCATCCTGTCGGCGGACTTCGCCCGGCTGGGGGAGCAGATCCGGATGGTGGAGGGCGCCGGCGCGGCGCTGCTCCATCTCGACGTCATGGACGGGCACTTCGTTCCCAACCTCACCATCGGCCCGCCGGTGGTGCGCAGCGTCCGGGCGGTGACGTCCTTGCGCCTGGACGTCCATCTCATGATCGAGGAGCCCGATCGGCACCTCGACGCCTTCGCCGAAGCGGGAGCGGACATGATCTCCGTGCACGCGGAAGCCTGCCGGCATCTCCACCGCACGGTGACGGCGATCCGGTCCAGCGGCAGGCAGGCGGGGGTGGTGCTCAACCCAGCCACCCCGCTCGCCGCGCTCGATGAGATCCTCTCCGAGACGGACTATGTCCTGCTGATGTCGGTCAATCCCGGCTGGGGGGGGCAGTCGTTCATCCCGTCCGTCCTGGGAAAGGTGGCCTCCTTGAGGGAGGCGCTCGACCGGGCGGGCTCGGGGGCGCTCATCGAGGTGGACGGCGGCGTGACCCGGGACAACGCCGCGGCCCTGGTCTCGGCCGGGGCGGACCTGCTGGTGGCCGGCTCGGCGGTGTTCGGGGCCCGGGATCCGGCGGCGGCCGCCTCGGAGCTCCTGGCGGTCATGCGGGCCGGCCGGGCCCGGGGCGGTTGACGGTGGGGCGGCCATGCTGACGGGAGCGACCCGGCTCCGCGTCCGGTACCCGGAGACCGACCCCATGGGGGTCGCCCACCACACGCATTTCCTCGTCTGGTTCGAGATCGGCCGCACGGAGCTGCTGCGGGAGGCGGGGTGCCCTTATGCCGCCATGGAGGCGGACGGGATCATGATGCCGGTGATCGAAGCGACCTGCCGCTACCTTGCTCCGGCCCGCTACGACGACCTGATCGAGGTGAGGACGAGCCTCGCCGAGGTGTCGCGCGCCACGGCCCGCTTCGAGTACCGCGTGGAGCGGCCGGCGGATGGGAAGACCCTGGCCACCGGGTCCACGCGGCACGCGGCGGTGGATCGGCGGGGAGTGCCGCGGCGCCTCCCGGCCTCGCTGGCCGGCCTGCACGGCAGGGGCGCATGAGGGCGCTCCGGCGCTGCGTCCGGGCGGCGGGGCCGGCGGCCCTGCTCCTGTGGGCGGCGGCGGCAACGGCGTGCGCGGCGAAGGCGCCCAAACCGCCCAAGGACAAGTACGCGGGGATGACCGCGGCGCAGGTCCACGCCATCGCGCAGAGGCATCTGGACAAGAAGTCCTACGCGAGGGCCCGCGACACCCTGCAGAAGGCGCTGGGACGGCCGGACATCAACCCCGAGCTGACGTCGGCGATCCACCTGGGGCTGGCCGACGCCTACTTCTTCGACGGCGGCCTGCTGAACCTGGCGGAGGCGCTGAGCCGCTACACGAACTTTCTGACGTTCTACCCGAACCACGAGAAGGCGGACTACGCGCAGTACCAGCTCGGCCTCTGCTATCTGAAGCAGGCGCTGAGCCCGGACCGCGACCAGGCTCAGACCCGCAAGGCGCTGGCCGAGCTGATGAAGGTGGAGAGCCAGTATCCGGCGAGCCGGTACGTGGCCGCCGCCGGGGTCAAGGCCGCCGAGGCGCGCGAGCTCCTGGCCGAGCATGAGTTCCGCATCGGCTACTTCTACTTCAAGCGCCAGGCCTACCTGGGCGCCGCGGACCGGTTCAAGGAGGTGCTGGAGCGCTTCCCGGGCTATTCGCGGCGCGACCGGATCTACCTGTTCCTGGGACAGGCGCTGATCGAGCTCGACAGGGGGGATGAAGGGCGGCTCTACCTGGAGAAGCTGCGGGCCGAGTTCCCCGACAGCAGGCTCTCGGAGTCGGCCCGCTAGCTCCTGCAGCAGCCCGAGCCGAGGGCCGCCGCCAAGCCGTGATCCGCCTGCTCGCCGCCCGGGCTGGGCTGCCGCGCC
>DATEEA010000002.1:0-14437 GCA_035281445.1 Candidatus Polarisedimenticolia bacterium | reverse complement strand
GATCCTGTTCTGGATGTCGCCGCGCGCGCCGGGGGCGGGCAGCCCTGCCGCTTCGATGCCGGCCCGTCCGGCCGTGGCCCTCCTCCCGTTCCACAACGCCACGGGGGACCCCGCGCTCGACTGGATCAGCACGGGGCTTCCCGATCTGGTGTCCGGCTCGCTCGCCGGCGCGCCGGCCGTACGCGTCCTGAGCGGCGACCGGACGACCCGGGTCCTGGCCGACCTCAGGCTGGCCACGAGCGGCCAGTACGGCGAGGCCGATCTCCGCAGGGCGTCATCCGTGCTGGGCGCATCCATCATGATCACCGGGACCGTGCGGCGCTCGGGCCAGCGCTACCTGGCCGAGGCGGACATCACGGGAATGCAAGGTGGGACGCCCAGCCTCATGGGGCGCCGGCGGGCGGAGGGTGAAGGGGCGGAGTCCCTCGTCCAGCTCGCCGGAGACCTGGCGGAAGGGATCGGCGAACTTCTCGGGGCCGATCGTTCTCCGGAGGCGGCCTTTCCGCTCCCGGACATCCGCATGGAGGCCCGGCGCCTCTACGCGGAGGGTGTGGACCTGGGCCGCGCCGGCAAGGAGACCGAGGCGGCGGCGAAGCTGCGCCAGGCGGTGGCCCTGGAGCCGGCGTTCGCGCAGGCCCACGTCCGGATGGCGGCGCTGCTGCGGCGTCTCGGAAGGATGGATGAGGCGCTGGCCGCATCGCGGGAGGCTGTGAGGCACTCCGCATCCCTGCCGCCGCGCGAGGCGGGCGCGGCGCGCGCGGCGCACGCGGTGCTGGAGAACAAGCTCGACGCCGCCGTCGAGGCCTACCGCGAGGTTCTGAAGACGTTCCCGCAGGACTCCGAGGCGCGGTACGAGCTGGGCATCGTGCTGGAGCAGAAGGGGGATCTGGAGGCCGCGGCGGCCGAGCTGGCGTCGTGCACCGGAGAGGACCCCGATCATGCGCCCGCTCGATACGCGCTGGGGAGGATCCGGCTCAAGCAGGGGAGCAGTGACGAGGCGCTGGCTCTGTTCAGCGACCTGCTCGCCAGGTTCACCCGCGCCGGCGACGAGCAGGGCAAGGGGGACGTGCTGCTGGCCCTGGGCAAGGTGCACCTCTACGCCAGCCACTACGAGGAAGCGCTGAGCTACTACCGCCAGTCGCTCGACGCCAGGAAGCGCACCCAGGACCGCCGCGGCATGGCGGAGGCCCTGGGGAGCATCGCCACGGTCCTCCGGATCCGTGGCCATTACGAGGAGGCGGCCTCCACGAGCAGACAGGCTCTGGATCTGGCCCGGGAGGTGGGCGAGCCGCGCGCGATCGCGCTGGAGTGGCGCAACCTCGGGGAGATCGAGGAATCGGCGGGGAGGATCCAGGAGGCGAGGCGCTGCTACCAGGAGTCGCTGGCCGTCGCCCGGGACCTGGACGACCCGGCACTGCTGGCACGCATCTCCAGCAGCCTCGGCTACATCTCCAGCGTGATGGGGGATTACAGCGTGGCGTCGCTGTTCTACCAGGAGGCGCTGGCCAAGCGGCGCGAGATCGGAGACAAGGCGGAGCTGCTGCGCTCGCTCATCGATCTGGGGCTGATCGAGCAGTGGTACGGCCGCTACGGAAAGGCGCTCGACTACGCGGCCGAGGCGGCCGCGCTGGTGCGGGAAACGGGTGAGACGGCCGGGGGGGTCGTCCTGGCCATCAACGTGGGCTCCATTCACGACGAGCAGGGCAGCTACGCGCAAGCGCTGGCCGCCATGCGGCAGGCGCTTCAGGACGCCGGCGCGGTGGGGGACAAGGAGCTGACCGCCACGGCCCACTTGGGTCTGGGACGGATCCTCCTGCACCTGGGAGACACGGCGGGCGCGGCGCGCGAGCTGGAGACCGCCGGCGCCCTCATCGCCGAGATGGGCAACGAGGCGCTGCTGCCGGAGTGGCTGACGGAGAGGGGCGCGCTCCTGGCGCGGCAGGGAGACGGCCCTCGGGCCATGGAGACGCTGGCTGAAGCGCTGCGACGGGCCGAGGCTCTCGGGGATCAGCGCCAGATCCTGGCCGCGCAGCTCGCCCTGGGCCGATGGTCGGCCGCCGCCGGGCGGGTGGCGGAGGGCCGGGAGCGGCTGGCGGGTGTGGCCGCGGAGGCGCGCGCGCGGGGCCTGGCTCCCCTGAGGGTCAAGGCCCTGGCCTGGGCCGGCACGCCGCACGACAACAGGCCCCCGGACGCCGCCGCCGTGGAGTCGGCGAGGACGGCTCTGGCCGAGGCCTCCGCCCTGGGTGTCCGTGAGAGCCAGATCCTGGCCCTCTGGTCGCTCTCCCGCCACGCTCTGGCCGGCAAAGACGAGCCCGAGGCGGCTCGCCTGGTGGCGCGGGCCCGCACGCTCGCCGCCGAGATGGCCGGCGGTCTGGACGACATCAGCGCCGCCTCCCTTCTCGGCCGGCCGGACATCGCCCGGCTCGAGCCGGCCACGGCGCAGGCCAAGGTCACCGGAACGGGTGCCCCTCCCTAGCGGCCGAAATCCCTTGACCTGAGGCGGGTTTGACCGTACAGGGCGGGGATCACGCGCCGGCCGCCCTCACGCCGGCTCAACGCCACGTTCGACCCGAACGACCCAAATAGGAGAAGACAACCCCGTGCAGACGCCTTCCCTCCGTGTGCCCATGCTGCTTGCGGCTCTTGCCATGATTTTGCCGATCCAGCCGGGATCGAGCCTCCATGCCGCCGACAATCAGCCACCCGCGTGCACGGCGACCGTGTCCGGCGCCGGCGCCGCCGCCGTGGTCCAGGCTTCGGCCACCGACCGCGGCTCCGGCCAGACCGGCATCCTCTCGGTGGTGCTCGACCCGCTCTCCTCGGACTTGATCTGCGACGGCTGCGCCGGGGGCCCCCTGAGCCCGGCTCCCGGCCGGATCTCCTTCACAGTCAGGCCGGCGGCGTATCCCGCCGAAGGGCGGGTGCTGGTGACCGACGGCGCCGGGAACGTCTGCACGGTCGGCGCCTCCTTCACCGAGGTCGGCCAGGGTCCCGTGTCGAACCAGGCCCTGATCATCGACAAGAAGCAGTCGATCAAGCTGTACGTTCTCGAGGGGAACGCTCCGGAGGCCGGCGTGGCCGCCGTCTCCACCGCGCCCCCCTCGGCCGACGACGCGGACTGTCTGCCCGAGTGCTTCGAGTTCATCTCCGAGTCGATCGTCCTGACCGTGGATTCGCCCATCTCCGGCTTCACCACGGTGGCCCTGGACACCCTGGGGAACAACAACACGAAGATGATGCACCGGCGGGTGGCCGACGGCTGTCCGTTCAGCGACCTGAGCCAGTCGATCTCCGGGCTGGTGATCGATCCGAGGCTCAAGGGAGGCGGCAACTGGTCCAGGGTGCAGTACGTCGCCGCCAGGCCGTCCTCCACGTGCGAGGTGCGCCGGCGGACCGACAGGGACGGAGACGGCTTCTCCATCGGCGGCAGCACGCCGGCGGAGTCGCTCGACTGCAACGACTCCAACCCCTCCGTCAACCCGAACGGATCGGAAGTCTGCAACGGCATCGACGACGACTGCAACGGAGGGATCGACGAGCTGGCCTGCGGCGTGGCGGCGATCGAAGCGGTGATCAACACGGTCGGCGCCCAGGGAGTGATCAACAAGACGGAACCCCTGGTGGGGGCCGAGTTCCGCCTGTACGACGCATCGCCGGGGAGCTGCGCCGCCGCTCTCGGCAACAGCCCGAAGAACTACCCGATCCTCTACGGCGACGGCAGCCTGTCGGCTCCCGGCTGCATCTCGGAGACCAGCGCCTTGTCGGACGCCCAAGGGAGGGTCCAGTTCCCGGCGGCTCCGGGCTACTACATCGCCGTCGGCCGGCCTGCCCCCCCTTTCGACGGCACCACCCTCGGCATCACCATCGGCAACGTGTCGGTGGGGGCCACCAGCACCAAGCAGATCCAGCTCCTGGTGGACGAGAACGGCGAGGTGGTGAACTCCCGCACACAGCGCTGAGCGGAGCAGGGGGCGGGCGCGCCCCCGCCCCCTGCCGCTCGGATCAGGGGCATCCGCCCGTCGTCACGTGCTGGGTGATGGCCGGGCAGGCGGCCTGGGCGCCTCCGTAGTGCAGCTCGGCCCCGGCCCCGTCGCGGCTCCAGCTCCCGTCGGTGGACGCGCCGTCGGTCGCCGCCACCAGGAACCAGACATCTCCCGAAAGGGAGATGGAGGCGGATCCGCCGGCCGGCAGGTCGCAGAAGCCTCCGGCGAAGGCCGCGTAGTCTCCCAGATGGCCCCAGTAGACGTTCACGGCCGCCGCGGGGCAGGAGGAGGCGTCCCAGGTGAGGAGGAGGTCGCTCCCCGAGAGCGACACGGCCAGCGGCTCTCCCGCGACGGTTGCTCCATCGGGGACGGGAGGCGGTCCCGCGGCCAGGGTGGAGCAGCTCCCCGGCACGATGGCCTCGGTGACCCGGATGTCGTCCACGGTCCAGGTCCCGCCCGGGTAGAGCAGGTCTCCGGACAGATGGAAGCGGATCCTCACCTCCAGGCCCGCCCAGTTGGCCAGTGACGCCGAGTAGGTCGAGTGGACCGGGTCGGTCCCGCTGAAGTAGGTGTCGATGGCCGCCGTCGTGGGGCAGTTGTTGAATGGGAACTGGACCAGGGCGGGATAGTCCGGCGTGAGCGGCACCCGCGTCCAGTTGTTGAACGCCGGACCTGTGGCGATCTCCACCTGTCCCAGCGAGCCCTCCGCCCCGAAGAAGCCGAACGGGTCGTACTCCAGATCGTGGGCTGTGTCGAACAGAAGCAGCGGCCCGTCCTCGGGAGGAGCAAGGGTGAGGATCGGGCTGATCAGGTCGGCGCAGATCCCAGCGGAGCTGGTGGCGAGGTACGCCTTGGGGCCGGTGCTCCCCCCGGCCGGGCTGACGCTCCACGGACCGGAGGCGGACATGGCCGCGCTCCCGGTGTCACCGGCGTCGTCGGTGAAGGTGCCCTGCATGAGAGGCCCGGCGGGGGCGGCGGAGCGGTGGCTCAGATTGGTGTCCTCGTTGCCGTCCCGGCACGGTCCGCCGTGGCCCGCGGAGGCGTCCTCGGCGCGGACGATGTAGTGGTAGATCTCCCCGTGGACGAGCGCGGCGGAGTCCGTGTAGGAGTTGCCCGCGACGCACCGTGCGACGCGGTTGGCCGGATCCGGAGCGAATCCTGCCGTGGTGCTGCGGTAGATGTTGTACACCACGTCGTCGCCGCAGCGCGGCTCCGCTGCCGGCCAGACGACGTGGACGGCGCACGACGACTGCGCGGCGCTCGACGCCGAGGCAGCCCCCTCGAAAGCAGGCGCCAGGAAGCACTCGCCCGTGGGGACCACGGAGGCGCAGGGCGAGCGGGGAGACTGGCACGCCGCCGCGGCGTCGGAGGCCGCGGTGACATGGTAGCTGTAGGTCGCCCCGCCCGATACGGATGTGTCCAGGTGGCTGGTGCCGGTCACGCCCGACGCGACGGGAGTCCAGCCTCCTCCCATGCAGTCCCCCAGCCTCCTGAAGACGTTGTAGGCCGCCGCGCCTGGGACCGCGTCCCAGGAGACCGCCACCTCGTTGTCGGCCGGGGTGCCCAGCACGGGCTGCGGTGGAGCGGGCGGGGACGGGCAATCCGCCAGGGCGCCGCGCGCCACGAGGGCGAAGGGCTGGGGCCCCCAGGGCACGTCCACGCCGAGCACCCGCGCGATCCACCGTCCCGCCTGCGGGTTGTCGAAGACCAGACGTTCCTCCACGTTCACCGGATCGTGGGGCAGGTTGGGATCGGAAACCGCGGTGGGGGCTCCCGTGCCGGGATCGAGCGTCTGGAACCAGACGTTGCCCGCCGGGTCGGTCACCTCCAGTTTCAGCTCGTTGACCCTGGCGGCGGCGGCGCCGAGGGCGGCGGGGTAGTCCACCCACACGAGCGTGAACCTGAGAGGGGTGCCCGAGGAGACGTCCCAGGCGTGGCTGACCACGCTCCCCGTCACCAGCCCTTCCCGGTGGTCGTCCACCTTGAGCGAGAAGGCGCTGCCGGCGAACGGAAGGGTCGAGCCGAGAAGGACGCGGCCGAACCCCGACTCGAAGTCCGGAGACGGAGCGGCGCCTCCCAGGGGGACCGCGCCGTCCAGCAGGGTGGCCTTCAGCAGGGCGCCCGAAGGCGTGAACCCCTGCGCCGGGTTCCGCGACCCGCCGGCCAGGAATCCCGCCGTGTAGTACTCGCGAGCCAGAGCGGCCAGCCCGGCCACGGTCGGAGCGGCCATGCTGGTCCCCTCCAAAGTGCAGGTGGAGCAGTTGGCCGTGGCGGCGCTGGCGTCCGACGCGGCGGAAACGACCGACTCGCCCTGGGCCGCCACCGACGGCTTGAGCCGCCCGTCGAAGACCGGCCCGGGGCTGGAGAACGACGAAGGGATGACCGCCGCCGAGCCGTGCCCCACCGCGCCGGCGGCTATCGGGTTCTTGGCGAGCGCGGGCGTGGTCACGGCGTTGGGCGGCGCGCATTGCTGCCCGGCGTTGCCCGCCGAGGTGGTCAGGAGCAGATCGGGATAGGTCCACATGGCCAGATCCGCGTCGCGGGCGAAGGAGTCGTAGGTCAGCTCGCACCCCGGGACGCACCCGAACAGGTCGGCGCAGCCGCCCCCCCAGGAGTGCGACTGGATGCGGGCCCCGGTCTGGTAGGCGACGTCGGCCAGGTTCCAGAGGGTTCCGCCCAGGTTGTTGAGGTACTCGAGGCCGTCCCCCATCTCCATCATCACCAGCTTGGCCCCGGGCGCCTGCCCGTCGCCCGACGTGCGGGCCGGCGTGGTGAAGCCGGCGCAGTCGGCGAAGGGGGAGCGATCCCCCGCCGCGGATCCCGAGGTGTGCGTGCCGTGCCCGCTCGCCCCGAGGGTGGCCGGACATGTGTCGTCGTCGCCGGCCGGCGTCCCGGACCAGTTGTAGTAGAGGATGTCCTTGCGGCGGGCGGCGGGGGCGGCCGGTGGGCAGGGCGGAGTGGTGCAGGCGACGACGGGCGGCGGACCGGCCACCGGATCGCTGAAATGGCAGGCCCCGAAGTCCTGGCCCGAGTCGGCCAGAGAGATGATCTGCCCGCATCCGAAGATGCCCCGGTCGAAGATCGGCGTCTGCTGCGGGGACGGACCCACGAACGACTGGTGCACCCAGACGGCGTCCTGGTTCAGGAACCTGATGGGCCTCACCGGCTCGACCGCCTCGACTTCGGGCAATCCGGCCAGCAGGGAGAGCACTCGAGCCAGGTCCTCGTCCCGCACCGTCCCTTCCAGACGCCAGGCTCCGTCCTTGCCGGCCGGAGCTCCGCGCGTGCCGCCCGGCCCCGCAAGCGCCTCCCGGACCCGGGTCTCCGGCTCGCCCGGATGCAGCAGCACCCGCAGCCGCGTCTCGGTGTGAGCGGATCCGGCTGCCCGGGTGGCCAGCTCCGGGTGGATCTTCACGTAGCCCGGCAGCTCTCCGACCCAGGCGGTGAACGGCAGTGCCCTCAATCGCTCCTCCGCGCCCGGGGGCACGCGCAGGAGATACCCGTTCACGGGGAGATACCCGAGGATCGTTGCGCCCGTGGAGGCCAGCCTGTCGCGCTGCTGAGGTCTCAGCGGCTGGCGGGATGCCAGCCACAGATAGCGAAGGCCCCGGGGGCTGAGCGGGCGCGGCGTCTCTTGGTACCAGCGGGGAGCGCTGGGGAGCCTGCCGGGCGTGAGCGTCCCTGCATGGGTGCGCAGCTCGACGTCGCGGCGGCCCGGCCCGGGAGGGGAGTCGGTGGGATTCGCCGCGGACACTCCCGCGCCCGCGGCCAGCGCGATGGCGATGCAGAGCTCGCGGCGCATGGCTCCTCGGCGGCGGCCCGCGCATGCGGGCCGCTGAACAATCTAAGGGATGATCGCCGCGCAGGCAAAGGATTCTTTTCGGCTTAGTCCTGTTTCTTCTTGTAGGTGCACTTCTGATCCGTGGTCCGGGTCCTGCCGGGTGGCCGTGGCGCAGGGAGCGGCCGGCTCGATCCGCGATCGTCAGCTCTTAGGTCGCGGCGGTGGGGGTGTTTCAGCCCCGATCTTCCAGAAGGTCAGCCTGGTCTTGTCCTTCACCAGGAGGCCGCCGGGCGCAGGAGCAGGGTGCGCCCACGTGGGGGAGTCGGCGACCTTGTAGCGGGCCAGCGGCTCGAAGGCCCCGGCCTTGGTGGAGAGGACGAACATCTCGGCCCCCTCGGTCAGGGCCAGGACGGCGCCTGGCGCCGCGGTGAACGTCGCGTACTCGCCCTGGCTACCCGGGCCGGTCCAGAGCAGCTTCCCCGTCCGAGGGTCCAGACAGACGATCTGGCCCGACTTGAGGTGGCTCAGTCCGAAGAGCCTGCCCCCGGCGACCACCGGGCTGCTCATGTACAGCGACGCTTCCGGACTGTTCCAGACTTCCTTCGGCTCCAGTGCATCCCCTTGAGGGTGCAGACGGAACGCCCGCAGGCCGTACTCCAGCCCCGAGACGATCACCAGATCCTCGAAGACGAGGGGTGTGACCACGTTCTGATCGTAGGGAGTGACCAGCGGCAGGCTCCAGAGCAGCTTGCCCGATTCAGCGGCCAGTCCGACGATCCTGCGGTCGGTCTGAGTGATGATCTGCCGGCGGCCCGACAGGTCGGCCGCCACCGGAGAGGCGTAGCCCGGACCGTCCCCCTCCAGCGACCAGCGCACCGCACCCGACGCCACGTCCAGAGCGGCCAGCATCCCGTCGTGGTGCCCGCCGAAAGGGGCGATGACCAGGCTCTTCTCCACGAGAGGCGAGGCGGCCGCCCCGTAGGCAGGCGAGGCAGTCTTGAACTTTCCGGTGAACTCCTTCCTCCAGCGCACCGCCCCGGTCTTCTCGTCCAGCGCGGTCATCGTGCCGTCGATCCCTAGCACGAAGACCGTCCCTCGCGACACAGCCGGCGTGGCCTTCGGCCCCTTGCCGTGACCGGTTGCGGCAGGGTGCATCTGGTACCCGACCGGCCAGGACCGCTCCCAGACCTTGGCTCCATCCTCCAGCGCCAGGGCCCTCACCACCTCGCGGTCGTTCTCCCGCACATGAACGATGATCCTGCCGGAGGCGACCACCGGCCCCGCGTGCCCCTCGCCGATGTCGACGGACCACTTCCTCGACAGCTCGGCCGGCCAGGAGGCTGGCACCGAAAGCGACGGCGCCGATCCGTCCCGGCGAGGGCCTCGCCACTGCGGCCAGTCCGGCGTCTCCTTGGTCCGGCCGGACGGGGTGGTGGTTGCGAGCATGAGGACAGCGGCTGCGGCAAGGACTCGATGGTTGCTCACGTGTGGCCTCCTTTGGGACGCAGGCTACGACACCGGCGGCCGGCGGTCCATATCCCGGGCCGGTGCAGGGACCAAGGGGGTGCTAAGCTGGCCGCCGTTGGAAGGAGCGCGCATGGCGGGCGGAGACACAGGGCTGGGCTGGCTGGGATTCGCCCTGGCCACGGTGGCGACATGGGGGCTGTACGGGATACTCCTTCATCAGGGACAGACCTCCATGGCCGACCCGGTGATGGGAAGGTACCGGGCGTTCCTCTTCGTGGGCATCGCCTACTTCCTCTCGGCCGTGCTCGCTCCACTGGCCCTGCTTCTGGCCAGCGGCGCCCCCATGGTCTTTCCGGCTGCCGGGATCGGATGGTCGCTCGCGGCCGGTCTGGCGGGGTCGGCGGGAGCCTTCACGGTCCTGCTGGCCTTCGGAGCCAGAGGGGCCCCCTCCGTGGTCATGTCCATCGTCTTCGCAGGGGCGCCCGTAGTCAACGCGCTCACCTCGCTCTGGCTCGCCCGGACTCGGGGGACGGCCGCGGCAGTCCGGTGGCCCTTCCTTCTGGGGATCGTCCTGGCCGCCGTGGGCGGCTGCCTGGTCACCCTCTACCGGCCGGAGGCGTCCGGCCACAGGACGCCTCCGGCCGCCGTCGATCCGCGGAAAACGGACACGCGGGACCGGGCCGCTGACGTTTCTTCTTGACAGTCTGTTCCCACAAGGGTAAAAGATAACGACGTGGCCCATCGCCACTGGGCCCGAGGGGGGCAATACCGGAAAGAGCGGTCGTCTTCGCTGCGAGATCACCGCGGATCGTGTGCAGCGCACCGGATGAGCCTCCGGCTGTGCCGCGCGCGATGAACACCCGGCCGGCTCCCCACCACTTTCGATCTTCACAGGACGCGCGTGAGCGACGACGCAACAAAGGACCAGGGCTCCAGCCGGCCCGCCGCATCGAGGCGGAAGCGGGGCCCCGGATTCTCCCTCGACGCCCTCGAGCCGCGTCTCCTTCTTTCCGCCGATCCCCTCTCCTTCACGCTCGTCGATCGCTTCGACCACGATGCGGCCCGCGCCGACGAGCCGGCGCCGCTCAGCGCAGGTCTCGACGCAGTGATCGTGTCGCGCGCGAACGCGGGCGGCGGCCTGGAGCAGGGGCGAAATGGGAGCGATCGCGCCGGCGGCTCCATCGCCCAGGACTGGATCGAGGACGCGTCATCCGATTGGCAATCGTCGCGCGCGCCGGGGACTCAGGACGCGCCGCCGGCGGACGACTGGATCCTCGACGAGGCCGGTCCGGAATCCGGCACTTCGCTGACCGGCCGCGTCGAGCAGGCTTCGGCACCCGGGGATTCGTCCAACGATCGGCAGCCGTCTCCGGCTGCCGGATCGACCGGATCGATCGGTGACGGCAGTTCCACCAGCACGGGCTCGATCGCCGGAGCCGGCTCATCCATCGTGAACCGGCAGGCAGGCCCCGCCGCGGCCGTCCCGGCCTCCGAGGACATCGCGACGCCGGCTGCCGCCGACTTCCCGGTTGCTGCGGCAGTGTCCGGATCTCTGACGGCGGACGAAGGGGCACCGGCGGTCTCGGCTGTCGCGGACGCCGGCGGGTTCCCTCCCGGGGAGACCGCGGAGATCGCCGGCGCGATGAGCGCCAGGCAGACCGTGGACGCGGACGCCCGGCATCAGGATGCGAGCTTCAACGGGCCCAGGCCCGGATCGGATCCGATCGCGTCACGCGACATCGCGGACGACTCTCTAGCCCGCGGGCCTCCGGAGTCCACCGGCTCCCACGCCACGGCGAGCCGCCAGGACGAGCTGAGCGAGAACACCGGAACGGGCGCTTTCGACACGCAGAGCACCGGTACCCCGGTTTCTACGCTCACGCAAGGGCAGCTTGAAGGGATTGTCGCCGAGGCGTTGAAGTTGTGGTCCTCGCTCGACTTGCCCGACGAACTCCTCGATCGACTCTTCTCCCTCCAGTTCGAGATCACCGACCTCCCCGGAAACGCCATCGGCCGATCGGAAGATGGCCGGATCCTGATCGATGCCGGCGCAGCGGGGCGCGGATGGTTCGTCGACCCGACCCCCTCCGACAGCAGCGAGTACACCGCGGGTCCGGAAGGGGTCCTCGCCGCCCGCCCAGGCACCGCGGCGGACGGACGGTTCGACCTGCTCACCACGGTGCTTCACGAGGTCGGTCACGCGCTTGGACTGCGGCATTCTGATGAGGGCGGCCAGGCACCCGAGCTGATGGCGGCTGTCCTCGTTCAGGGACAGCGCGTTCTGCTTGCAGCCACAGCTACGGAAAGTGATGCCTCCGCCTCCGGGGAGGATCCCGCTTCCGGCGGGAAGGTGGTTCCTCCCAACGCACTGGCGTCGTGGGACACAGCGTCGGCCGGGCCGGACACTCCGGCTGTGACCGGGTTGCTCCTGGCGGGGACGGTCCTCGATCTTTCCGGCGAGGCGGGAAACCTGACGTTCACAATCACCGAGTCGGGCTCCCTGATCGTCGAGGGGACCGCCGGGGGACAGTGGGACGGCGAGTACACAGGAATCACGGAGCTGGTCGCCGGCGCGGGTGAGGATCGCCTCCTCTGGTCCACCTCGGAAGAGCGCCAACTGACTGTCATGGGGGCTGACGAGGGGGCTGTCGGTGGATTGACTTTCACCGGTGTCGAGCTCCTCGGCGAGGACGAGGCCGCCGGCTTCAACCAGGACTCGACCATCGAGCAGGAGACCGTCGCGAGCTTCGATGTGGCGGTGGACGGAGGAGGGTTCCTCGAGGTCGAGATCGGGGGGACGGCCGCCGGCCCGGGAAGCCCGAACCCGCTCGACGGCTATGACCAGCTCAACGTCACCGGCGCTGCGACCCTCAGCGGGACGTTGCGGGTGGTCCTGGTCAACGGGTTCGTCCCGACGGCCGGGAGCAGCTTCGACTTCCTGACCTTCGGCTCGATCACCGGAGCCTTCACCACCTCCACCGGCCTGTTCGGGTTCGGCGATCGGGACCTCTACTTCGATGTGGTCGTCCTGTCCGACAGGCTCCAGCTCACCGTGCTGGAGGTCCCCGGAGGCGCCCTGCGGATCACCACCCCCTCACAGGCTCAGGACGACGCGCTGGGGAATGTCCTGAGCGACTACTTCTCCCTGACCGCCGCCAGCATCACCGGCGGGGAGATCTCGATTCCGGGTTTCGTGGACATCACGGGTGACTTCGGCATCGAGGACACCGGCAGCCAGGTGGCCATCGTCGCGGACAACGCCACGGTGGTGCTGGGCAACGGGTCGTTCAGCGCCGGGGCGACGGGCGCGGAGCTCGCCCTTCTTATTAATGACGACGGAACCCGGGCGGTATACGCCTCCGGAGCCTTCCAGCTCTCGGGCGGCGGTTTCCTGAACGCGTCCGGCACGGTCACGGTGCTCCAGAACACCACGGCGGTCTCCTTCACCAACCAGTCGGTGACCGTCGGGGCGGTGACCGTCACCATCCCGGACCTGCCTTCGGGCACAGCAGCGCGGGTGTCCGGGACCGGTCTGAGCTTCGACATCTCCGGGTTCGTGACGGTGAGCGGGAACTTCGGGTTCAGGAAGTCGGGCCCGATCGGGATGGAGGTCGTCGAGGCGACGGCGAACATGGTCGAGGCGACGCTGGTGGCCGGGCCCGTGGAAGTCGGCGTCAGCAACGGCAGCCTGGCGCTGGTGCTGAACCCCGACGGAACGAAGGCCCTGGACGCCACGGGCTCGCTGCACTTCGTGGTCGGCGGGTTCGCCAGCGCGTCGGCCACGCTGGTGCGGGTAAAGCTCAACGACACGGCGACCGATTACAGCTCGAGCCCGCTGATGCTGGACATCGACGGCGTGATGGCGACGCTGTCGGCCGGTGCCAACACGCAGAGCGTGTCGGCGACCGGCCTGAGCTTCGACATCTCCGGCTTCGTGACGGTGTCGGGCAACTTCGGGTTCAGGAAGTCGGGCCCGATGGGGATGGAGGTCGTCGAGGCGACGGCGAACATGGTCGAGGCCACGCTGGTGGCCGGGCCCGTGGAAGTCGGCGTCACCAACGGCAGCCTGGCGCTGGTGTTGAACCCCGATGGCACGAAGGCCCTGGACGCCTCGGGGAGCCTCCACTTCGTGGTGGGCGGGTTCGCCAGCGCGTCGGCCACGCTGGTGCGGGTGAAGCTCAACGACACGGCCACCGACTACAGCTCGTCGCCCCTGATGCTGGACATCGACGGGATCACGGCGACGCTGTCTGCGGGCGCGAACACGCAGAGCGTGTCGGCGACCGGCCTGAGCTTCGACATCTCCGGGTTCGTGACGGTGAGCGGGAACTTCGGGTTCCGGAAGTCCGGCCCGATCGGGATGGAGATCGTCGAGGCGACGGCGAACATGGTCGAGGCGACGCTTGTGGCCGGTCCCGTGGAAGTGGGCGTCACCAACGGCAGCCTGGCGCTGGTGTTGAACCCCGATGGCACGAAGGTCCTGGACGCCTCGGGGAGCCTGCACTTCGTGGTGGGCGGGTTCGCCAGCGCGTCGGCCACGCTGGTGCGCGTGAAGCTCAACGACACGGCCACGGATTACAGCTCGAGCCCGCTGATGCTGGACATCGACGGGATCACCGCGACGCTGTCGGCGGGGGCCAGCACGCAGAGCGTGTCGGCGACCGGGCTGAGCTTCGACATCTCCGGTTTCGTGACGGTGTCGGGCAACTTCGGGTTCAGGAAGTCCGGCCCGATGGGGATGGAAGTCGTCGAGGCGACGGCGAACATGGTCGAGGCCACGCTCGTGGCCGGGCCCGTGGAAGTCGGCGTCACGGGCGGCAGCCTGGCGCTGGTGCTGAACCCCGATGGCACGAAGGCCCTGGACGCCTCGGGCAGCCTGCACTTCGTGGTGGGCGGGTTCGCCAGCGCGTCGGCCAGCCTGGTGCGGGTGAAGCTCAACGACACGGCCACTGACTACAGCTCGTCGCCCCTGATGCTGGACATCGACGGGATCACGGCGACGCTGTCGGCGGGAGCGAACACGCAGAGCGTGTCGGCGACCGGCCTGAGCTTCGACATCTCCGGGTTCGTGACGGTGTCGGGCAACTTCGGGTTCAGGAAGTCGGGCCCGATCGGGATGGAGGTCGTCGAGGCGACGGCGAACATGGTCGAGGCGACGCTGGTGGCCGGTCCGGTCGAGGTGGGTGTCACGGGCGGGACGCTGGCC
>DATEEA010000001.1:0-8174 GCA_035281445.1 Candidatus Polarisedimenticolia bacterium | reverse complement strand
GCCTCTCCTGCACGGCGGGGACGAGCTGGGCGAAGCGCGCTTCCCCCCGGATGGAGGCCAGGTCGGAGTCGGCGTGCATGTGGCGGAAGTCCCTGAAGCCGGCCCCGATCGATCGGGCGAGGAGATCGAGGGCCTCCTGGGCCCGGCCGGCCACGGCCACCCCGCACGCTGCGTCGTAGAGCGCCTCTTCGTTGAGCGGGTCGAGGGTGAAGGCCAGCCGGTAGAGCGCCGTGGTGCGGGAGCGCTCCACCTTGCCTGCGGTCATGGCCTCCTCGAGATGCCCGATCAGATGGTAGATCTCCCCCTCCTGGCCGTAGAGTCTCTGCGCCTTCAGCAGCATGTCGAGCGAGGGCCTGAGCCCTTCTCCCTGCTTGCCCAGCGCCGTCAGCCACCCGTGCTCCAGAAGGGCGACGCGGTTGTCCGGATCGCGCGCCAGCACCTCCCGGTAGAGCAGCATCGCCGGCTCGGCCTGCTTCCTCTGGAAGGTCCTGTGGGCGCGCAGCGCGTCGTTGGCCACGTCGATCCGATCGTGCGGATCCACGGGCGGCCCCCGGCGGCCTGCGGGAGGCCAGGGGAATCCCAGGGCTTGCGCCTGCTCGGCGCAGGAGGAACAGGCGGGCGCCTGGAATGTGATCCGGGCGGCCTCCCGGGCCAGCCTGGCGGCCACCTCGGGGTGCTCGGCGGCGACGTCGCGCTCTTCCGAGGGATCGGACTCCAGGTCGTGCAGGCGCGGCGCCGGGGCGGCGATGTACTTCCACCTCCCCGAGCGCGCGGCCGCCAGAGGGGCCCAGCCGAAGTGCTCGGACGGGAGCGCCGTCTCGGCCAGGAGCGGCCTCTCGGGATCGACATCGGGGGGACCGCCGCTCAGGGCGGCGGCCAGGGAGCGCCCATCCAGGGACGCCGGAGCGTCCACCCCTGCCGCCTCCAGCAGCGTCGGCATGACGTCCACCAGCGAGACGGGGGTCGGCACGTCCCGCCCCTGGACGGCGGCGCCCGCCGGCTTCATGACCAGCGGCACCCTGAGGGTGGACTCGAACAGCAGCGTGCCGTGGTAGAGCTCGCCGTGCTCCCCCAGCCCCTCGCCGTGCGAGCCGGCCACCACCACCAGGGTGCGGTCGTCGATGCCGTACTCCCGGAGCCGGGCGAAGAGCTTGCCCAGCTCCTGATCCACGTAGGCGATCTCACCGTCGTAGGGGCGGTCGGCGAACTCCTTGTCGAAGGGGGAGGGGGGCGCGTAGAAATAATGTGGGTCGTGGAAATTGACCCAGAGGAAGAAGTCGCCGCGGTAGCTCCCTTCGAGCCACTCCAGCGCCCGGGCCACCACGCGCGCGGCGGCGAAGTGCTGGATGGGGGCCTCGCGCGGTCGCGGGATCTCGGCGAACGACTCGAGGTAGTCGCCGAAGCCCTGGGCCAGCCCGAACTTGGGGTGCAGCGACAGCGTGGAGGCGATCGCCGCCGTCTTGTACCCCGCCGACTGCAGCGCCTCGGCCAGTGTGGCGGCCTCGGAAGACAGGGCGTGCCGGTCGTCCAGGCGGACGCCGTGGCGCGAAGGCAGCATCCCGGTGTGAAGCGAGGCCAGCGAGGGGGTGGTGAGTGGAGCCGGCGCCAGCGCGGTGGTGAAGCGGGCCGAGCGGGCGGCCAGGGCGTCGAGGTTGGGGGTCCTGGCCTGCGCGTGGCCGGCGAAGCCGACGCGGTCGGCGCGCAGGCTGTCCACCGTCACCAGCAGGATCGAGGGGCGCTTCGACGCCGCCGGCTCGCCGCCCTGCCGGCCGGGGCACGCGGTCAGCCCAGCCAGCGCCGCGGCGAGGAGGAGCCATGAGGCGAGACGATTGCCCCCCCTCGGGGAGATCCCTATACTGGCCGCCATAGCGCGACATTCTAGGCGCCATCCGAGGTCAAGTCCAATGAAGCGTTCGGTTCTCGTCGTCGCGGTTGGTGTGTGTCTGTCCACGTGGGTCCTGGCCCAGGAGACGAGGCCGCCGGAGGCCGGCGCGGCCGCGGCCACGCTCGATCCGGTGCAGCGGATCGCGGCGGAGAGGGCGGGAGAGGCGCTGGAGGCGGCGGTGAGACTGGGCGCGTCCTACCGGCCCGGCATGAAAGCCGAGGAGATGGCGCTCCTGATCGTGCGGCCGGGACGCTGGGCGCTCCTGATCAACCACCCGCGGCCCCCCGCCCCCTTCAAGCCGGCGGGAAGCGTCGAACGAAGGAAGGTCGTGGACGACGAGGGGAAGGAGACGCTCCCCGAGCCCTGGAGCGTGGCCGTGGCCGGCCCCGGGGCGGCGCTGCCGTTTCACGACTTCACCCGCGCCGGCGTCCCGCTCGGGGGGAGGAGGACCGCCGTCGTGGAGTGGAACGACACCACCGCCCCGCTCCCGTCGAGCCCCGGTGGGCCGCCGGCCGAGGCGGTGATCTCCCGGATGGCCCGCGGGCTGTGGGAGGGCTTCGACGAGTCGCTCCGGCCGGAGGGTCACCTCGACGTCCAGCCCTGGGCCTACCGGGTGACCCCGGAGGAGATCGCGCTGCAGGCGATCGAGCAGCGGCTGCTCCTGCGGACGGCCAGGTTCAGCTACAACGAAGAGACGATGGGGGAGTACCGTGGGCTCCTCGAGAGCTGGATCGCCGTGAGGAAGGCCCGGCGGGAGATGAACCCGGCCGCCGTGGCGATCGAGGAGCAGGTGGAGCTCGAGGACGGGATCGCCGACTTCGTGGAGACGGCTCCGTTCAGGGCGTCCCAACGGGGCGAATGGCCGGCGCTGGAAGCGGCCGACCCGTTCTTCGATCGGTATCGCAATTTCCTCACCATCCGCACCGTCATCATGCACTACCCGGCAGGATGGCACCCATCCAATCCGGTCGAAGCGCTGCAGCATGCGAGGACCATCGGCTCGGGACTTGCCTACGCGGCCTGGCCCGTGGCCCGCTCCTGGCACGAGGAGCTGCTGTCTCCGAGGACGCCGGAGCGGCGGCGATGGACGGAGATCCTCGGGCAGGCCCTTCACCAGGAGGCCGCTCCCACCGCCGAGTCCGGCCGCGAGCGGCTCGAGAAGGCGAAGGGGGAGGAGGACTATCCCCGGATCCTGGAGGTGGTCCGCGACGCCATGGCCGCCCCGCCCGGCGCCGGGTGCGCTTCCGGAGCGTGCGAGGGGGGCAGGCGGCTGACCCTCGACCTTTCGACGCGGAGCCTGACCGCCTGGGAGGCGAAGCTGGAACGGGCCCGCTGGGCCGGCGGCAAGGTGGAGGTGAGAGGGCCGCTGCTGGCGGAATGGAAGGGCGGGAGCCTGCGGCTGGGACGGGAGGCCCGCCTGCTGGCCGCCGCCGACCCCGCGACGGGGCGCCTGGCCAGCCTGTCCATATCCATACCTTCGGGGGCCGCCGCGGAGCTGTCCGGCAGGAGCATCCCTCTCGACCTCTTCGGCAAAGGGCGCCAGGGCCGGGGGAGCGGGAGCGTTTCGTGGGCCGGGGTGAGCCTCGTCGTCCAGGATGGCCGTCTGGAGGTCTCGGAGCCCGGCGCCAGACTCACCTGGCCCTCCCCCTGACCGTTGAACGGCCTGCCCTCCAGGCCGGTATGTAGAGGCAGCCGCAGGCCCGCCTCCATCGGCGGGACGGAGGGCGCTCATGAACCGATTCCAGGAAAAAGCTCCTGAAATTCAACGACTTATGGCTCTAGCCGCCGGGGCGGAGCGCGCGCGTCTGGCCCCCTCCCGGAGAACCCGGATCCTGGCCGAGTCGGGCCGCCCGGAAAGCGCCTGGAGCCTCAGAGGGGCCAGGGCCCCGCTGGCGGCCGCCGCGCTGCTGGTGGTTCTGGCCCTGCCGGCGGCCCTCCTGGGGCCGGGGGGGACCGGGACGGCTCCCGCGGAAGACCCTCTCCAGCTCGACGTCAGCCTGGCGGCCGACGGCACGGTCCTGCTGGAGTGGGACAACGGCAAGCCGGTGCACACGGTCAGGATCGCCACGTCGGCGAAGGATCTGGCGAAAGTGAACGGTATAGAGGTGGCGGGGCGCAGCTACCAGGACGCCTCGAGGTCAGGGTCGGAAATCGTTTATTACCATGTCGATTAGTGGGGTATCCGAGAAGTTCCCTCTTGACACGGGGCTTTTTGGGCGTATATGGATGAGGACTTTCCGCACCGCCTGAAGGGGACTCATGTGTCACGTGGGGGACGCTCATGACGCAATGTGGAGGAGAGGTGCCATGAATCTGTCCTTTCTGAAGAAGCATCGGTTCCATGTCGTCGTGGGGGCGGCGGCCGTGGCGATGGTGCTCGTCGCCGTCGTGGGCGATCTGGCCGTGGCGTCCAACATGGGCTTCAAGCTGAACAAGCAGCTCGTCAGGGGGACCAACCTGATCGCGATGCCGTTCCGCACGCCCACCCAGACCGCCCAGCAGCTCTGCGCCGTCTTCGGCAAGACGACGGCGGCCACGTCGCTGGCCCAGTTCACCGGCACGGCGATCCAGAGCTACACCTGCGACCAGCTCACCGCGGGCTTCAACATGATCAACAAGGGCGTCGGCGTCCGCATCATCGAGTCCACGACCGCGGCCACCGGGATCATCGTCGGCTCGCACATCCCCGGCCAGTCGGTCACCATCCCCGACGCCGGGGCCTTCCCGGTCGGGACGATCGTGTACGCCTACCCGTACCACACCACCAACGTCAACTCGCGCGATGTCTGCCAGAACGGCGCCCTGACGACGACCGCTCCGGCGCCCCTTCTGACCCGCTTCGGGCCGGGCGGCGGCGTCGACGCGACGTACACCTGCGACCAGACGGCCTCCCCCGGTTTCCCGCTCCGCCTGGGCGAGGGGATCCAGATCTCGGGCGAGAACAACGGCCCGAAGGTCTTCGTGCCGTCGCACTTCTAATCGGGCGAAGAGGCCTGAACTTCCGAGGAGGGTTCATTCAATGAGAAAGGGGTTCAAAGTCACGGCGGTGATGGCCGGCCTGCTGCTGATGGCGGCGGGGTCCTCCGGTGTCTACGCCAACTGCACGGCGAGCATCATGCCGGTGTTCCAGTGCGGGTTCGTCGGCTTCTTCGCGCCGCCTCCCGCCGGCGCCGGCACGGTGAGCGCCATCTGGTGGCAGCTCGGCTACGGCAACAACAACATCAACAACGGCGCCACGACCTCCGCGGCGGCCGAGGGGACGGGGCACGCTCCGACCGGCACGTTCAGCGGCAACGACAGCGGCATCGGGATGGTCTATCTGACCGACGCGGACAGCGTGCTGACTCAGTACTCGGAACACATCCCGGACGGCTCGCTCTGCTCCAATTTCGAGAACTCGTGGGCTGCCAGCGGAATCGACGGCTGCTCGGACAACCCGCGCAGCACGAACGCCTACGACAACGACAACGCCCTGAACCCGTACTGGGGACCGTACTATAGCTACTGCCCCTACGCAGGATACCCTGCGGGCTGCGATTCGTTCTACAATCGTGCGTATCAGATCGACTATCCGATGGCCTTTCTGGTGCGCGAGAGCACGAACCGGTTCTTCGCGCTCGCGATGGTCGCCAGCAAACAGCGGGCGGGCATGGGAGTGGACAAGGCGGCCGACATCTCCGAGAACTTCTACGATCTCGCGACGGTGTCGAACGGCATGCAGAACCCCATTCCTGACTTCTCCAGCCGCAACAACTTCATCCCGTGGCAGCAGGTCCCGAGACCACGCGTGGACAGCGTCGTGATCAACACGGACATGACCAGGACTGTGTCGCTCTCCTGGACGAATATCACGATCCACCACGACAACTCCAATCGTCCCACCGACAACGCCTTGCGAACCGCGCGGGGGCTCGGCACGGTGCAGGTCGTGAACGGCGGGGTCGGGGTTCTCAACCAGGGGAACCAGGCGGGCGGTCTCTGCCGGTACCAGCTCCAGTCGGCGCCCGTGACGTCGGCCAGCCCCGATCCGAGCACCCTCACATGGACCAACGTGGGCGGCCCGATTCTCTGCAGCAGTGCCGCTCCGGGATCGAACATCACGTTCAACCACACCGTCCCACCCGACACCGCTCTGAGGGTCAGGACGATCCTCGGCAAGCAGCCTCGCACCACGAACACGCTGTTGGCGCAAGTGCGCGCCGGAGCTTCGGGCGACCTCGCGTTCGAGGCGACCGACTGCCGGGCGAACAACTGTCTCAACAGCCCGCCGCTCATGATCGTGGGTGGCGGCTTGGTCTCCGAGCAGGCGATCGAGACGGTCGCGGCGCGCAACAAGAACGCCGTCACCGTGTCGTTCCGCACCACCTCGGAGCTGACGGTGAGCAACATCGACATCCTGGGCAAGGGGGACGCCGTCCTCAAGACGGTGCCTTGCAAGCAGTGCACGACCGGCATCGGCGACGAGTACTCGCTGGTCCTGACCACGGGCGAGCTGAAGGGCTCCAAGGAGCTCAAGGTCCGTCTGAACGGCCCGGGCGCGACGAGTGGCGCGTTTCCGATTCAGTAAGGGGCTGAACGGGTAACAGCTCGCCAGCTCCGGTTCGAGGAGGAAGCACACGAGACCACCGGGAAGGACCACGATGAGCCCTTCCCGGTGGTTTTTTTCTGAAGGTCCAGGCAAGGGCTCGGGGGATGCGGTACAGGCCATGACACAGAAGGGGGTATCCGTGATGAAAAGATTCTCCAGGTTCGCGGCGGTGATGGCCGGCCTGCTGCTCGTGACCGCAGGCTCCCAGGCCGTCCTCGCCAACTGCACTCAGAACGCCGCGGTCTTCCCGATCTTCCAGTGCGGCTTCAAGGGCTTCTTCGCCCCGCTGCCCGCTGGAGCGGGGACGATCACGACCGCCTGGTGGCAGCTCGGCTACGGCAACAGGGGGATCGCCAACGGCATCGGCGGGACCGGGACCGAGGGGACCGGCATCGCCCCGGTCGGCGTGTTCAGCGGCAACGACAGCGGCAACGCGGTGCTCGAGCTGACCGATGCCCAGTCGGTCCTGCCGCAGTTCCCGGGCATCCCTGCCGGCGCGCTCTGCTCGAACTTCGAGAATTCGTGGGGCTCGGTGGGGACCGACGGCTGCAGCGACAACCCGCGCTCGACGTCGGGCGCCGACAACGACAACCTGATGAACCGGTACTTCAGCGAGTACGGGCCGGGCTACTACTCGACCTACTACCAGATCGACTACCCGATGGGGGTCCTGCTGACCGAGAGCTCCGGCGACTGGTTCGCCCTGGCCTTCGTGGCCAACAAGCAGCGGGCGACCAACCAGGCCGACAGGGCCAATGACATCGGCGAGGGCTTCTTCGACCTGGCGACCGTGACCAACGGCTCGCCCAACCCGATCGACCCGGGCAAGAACAGCATGATCCCGTGGCAGGCGGTCCCGAACCTGAGAGTGGACGCCACGACCTTCTCCAACCCGGCCGACAAGCAGAACTCCGACCGCATCCTGGCGCTGTCGTGGATCCCGGCCGTGGCCGTCAGCGACGGATCGGTCCGGCCCTCGGGCCGCACCCTGAACAACCCGGGCAATGGCGTGGGCGTGCTGGATCAGGGCCCGCTCATCCGCTACTCGGTGGAGTCGGCCCCGATCACCACGGCCACCCCCGATCCCGGCATGCTGACCTGGACGTCGATCGCCCAGACGACCGGCAACACGGCCAACGTGACGGTCGGCCCGGACACGGCCCTGCGCCTGCGCACCATCTTCGGCAAGGCGCCGCAGACCTCGGCCGTTTCCACAGCCAACGCCCGCGAGGGGAAGCTGGGAGACCTGGGCTACGACGTGGCCGGGGACCTGACCATCATCGCCGGTCCGCTGGTCTCCGAGAAGGTGCTGGACCTTGCGGCCGTCCGCTCCAAGAACGAGGTCCTGGTCACCTTCCGCACCTCCTCCGAGGTGTCGGTCAGCAGCGTGACGGTGCTGGCGGTCTCGAGCAAGGGCGAGGTCGTCCTCAAGACCGTCCCGGCCAAGGAAGGGACGACCGGCATCGGCGCCTCCTACGAAGTGAGCCTCTCCGCCGGAGAGCTCAAGGGGGCGAAGCAGGTGGCCGTCCGCCTGGATGGAACCAGCGGGCTGGTCAGCAAGAGCGCGCCGGTCAACATCCAGTAATCCGCACCGCGCAAGGATCGACCGCCAGGGGGCCCGGCCTCCTGGCGGTTTTTTTTTGCTTGACGTAGAGTCCCGGGTCGCGTATCTAGTGGGGCCGTTACCCTCCGCGGGGGAGG